>JBASWX010000457.1:0-6962 GCA_049276695.1 Planctomycetota bacterium | reverse complement strand
AAGCTGCGTTGACCGGCCAGCTTCGGGCCGTTTCCGCGCGCCGCGAACCGCAGCGCTCGCAGTGCCGCGGCAGGCCTGCGCGCCGTTGACATCTACCAGGGGGTCCGTAATGTCCTCCGCCCTCTGATTCGCCCTGTGGCCCCGGGTCGGTTCCGCGGTCCGCTGGTGCGCACGACAGGCAACCGAACATGGCAAACCCGAAGCGAAAACTCAGCCGCGCCAGCAAGGGTCACCGGCGCGCCCACCTGGCGCTGGAACGGACCCAACTGGTGCGCTGCACCCACTGCGGCGCGATGATCCGCCCGCACACCATCTGCAAGGCGTGCGGCCACTACCGCGGCCGGCAGATCCTGCCCGCCGACGGCGGCTGACCCCGCCGGGCACCGGCTGTCCACGCCGGCCGCCGGCCCCTCCTTCTCCCTGCGCCCCGATCGCCCGCCGATCCCCGGCAACGCCGCAGCCCACCAACGCCATGACCAAGGTTGTGCTCGATGCCGTCGGCGGCGACCACGCCCCGAAGGAGTGCGTGCTGGGAGTGGCGCTCGCATTGCAGCGCGGGTTCGTGCGGCCGGATCAGCTGATCTTGACCGGCCCGCAGGAGGCGGTGATGGCAGCGCTGCGTCAGCACAACGTGCCGCGCGACGGCCTGACGGTGCTCGACGCGCCGGACGTGCTTACCTGCGACGACTCGCCGACCGACGCGATGCGCAAGAAGCCGCGCAACAGCATCTCGGTCGGGATCTCGGCAGTGAAGGACGGCCGCGCCGGCGCCTTCGTCAGCGCCGGCTCGACCGGGACGGTGGTCGCCTCCGCGACTCTGGGTCTTGGCTGCCTCGAGGGCATCAAGCGGCCGGCGATCGGCGCGATGATCCACGGCGAGAAGAACCCGTTCCTGGTGCTCGACGTCGGCGCCAACCCGCAGCCCAAGGCCTTCCACCTGGCCCAGTACGCGCTGATGGGCGCCACCTACTACGGCGGCACGTTCGGCATCGCCGCGCCGAAGGTCGGCGTGCTCAACATCGGCAGCGAGGAACTGAAGGGCAACCCGCTGGTGCGCGAGGCGCGCGCGCTGATCAAGCAGCTGCCGATCGCCTTCCACGGCAACGTCGAGGGTGTCGAGGTCTTCTCCGGCGACTGCCACGTCGTCGTCACCGATGGCTTCACCGGCAACGTGCTGCTGAAGGTCAGCGAAGGCGTCGCCGAGTACGTGCTGCGCACGACCTTCGGGCTGATGCAGCAGGCCGGCATCGAGCCGGCGAAGATCGGGCAGGTCAAGAAGGAGATCCTGCCGCGCGTCGACTTCTCCGAGTACGGCGGTGCCTTGCTGCTCGGCGTCAACGGCGTGGTCACGATCTGCCACGGCCGGTCGCAGGCGCCGGCGTTCGCCAACGCGATCCGCTTCGCCTGCCGCGCGATGGACGCGCAGGTCAACCAGCACATCGTGCAGGCCGCGCGCAGCCTCGTGCCGCAGGCCGAGCCGAACGCATGAGCGGCCGGGGGCGAGCGCCATGGTCGAGCTGATCCCGGTCGGCATCGCCGGGCTCGGGCGCTACGTGCCCGAACGCCGGCTGACCAACCACGACCTCGAGCAGATGGTCGACACGTCCGACGAGTGGATCGTGCAGCGCACCGGCATCCGCGAACGGCGCATCGCCGCGCCCGACGAAGTCACCAGCACGCTGGCGCTGGCGGCGGCGCGCGCGGCGCTGGCCGACGCGAAGATCCCGGCCGAAGACCTCGACCTGGTGATCTGCACGACCGTGACCGGCGACCAGCCGTTCCCGGCAACCGCGTGCCGGATCGGCTTCGACCTCGGCGCCAAGAAGGCTGGCGGCTTCGACATCGCCGCGGCGTGCAGCGGCTTCGTGTTCGGCTCGCAGGTCGCCGCGGCGATGATCCGGGCCGGGCAGGCGAAGACGATCCTGGTGGTCGGCGCCGAGATCCTGAGCCGCATCCTCGACTACACCGACCGCAACACCTGCGTGCTGTTCGGTGACGGCGCCGGGGCGGCGGTCTACACGTCGCTCGCGCGCGCCGGGCGCGGCGAGTTCCTCGGCGGGTCGATCAGCATGGAGGGCGGCGCCGAGGGCATCCTGGCGCAGCCGGGCGGCGGCAGCCGCCACCCCGCGTCGCCGCAGTCGATCGAACAGCGCCTGCACTACATGAAGATGGGCGGCACCAAGGTGTTCCGCTTCGCGGTGCGGGTGTTCGCCGAACTGGTGCAGGGCGTCATCGAACGTTACGGCAAGGACCAGATCGGCGTGATCGTGCCGCACCAGGTCAACCAGCGCATCATCGAGGCGGCGATGGAGCAGCTGTCGATGCCGATGGACCTGGTGTTCAGCAACATCGACCGCTACGGCAACACCTCGGCGGCGTCGGTGCCGATCGCGCTGCGCGAGGCGTTCGACGCCGGTCGGTTGCAGAAGGGCAAGCTGGTGGTGATGCCGGCGTTCGGCGCCGGCATGGCGTGGGGGCATCTGCTGCTGCGGTGGTGAGCCGCGAAGGGTCGCCGCGGCGCATGCTGCGGGATCCATCCGGGAGCGACACGAACAGCGACGACAACGACGATGCAGTTCACGGGCAAGACAGCACTGGTCACCGGCGCCTCGCGCGGCATCGGCAAGGCGATCGCGACGACGCTGGCCGGGCACGGCGCAGACGTGTTCTGCACGTCGACGAAGGCAGGTGGTTGCGATGGCACGCTGGCGGCGATCGCGGCGCTGCCCGCGGGTGCCGGCAAGGCCAGGGCCCTGGTCGCCGACGTCGCCGACCCGGCCTCGGTCGAGGCGCTGGCCAAGGCCGTGCTCGAGGCCTCCGGCAAGCTCGACTTCCTGGTCAACAACGCCGGCATCACCCGCGACGGCCTGTTCCTGCGCATGGACAACGCCGACTTCGATGCGGTGGTGGGCACCAACCTGCGCGGCGCCTTCCTGGTGTGCAAGGCGTTCGCGCGCGCGATGGCCAAGGCCCGCGGTGGCCGCATCGTCAACGTCGGCTCGGTGGTCGGGCTGTCCGGCAACGCCGGCCAGGCCAACTACGCCGCCAGCAAGGCCGGCCTGATCGGCCTGTCGAAGTCGCTGGCACAGGAATTCGGCGGCCGCGGCCTCACCGTCAACGTCGTCGCCCCGGGCTTCGTCGAGACCGACATGACCGCGGCGCTGACCCCCGAGGTCCGCGCGACCATGCTGCGGCAGATCCCGGTCGGGCGCTTCGGCTCCCCGGCCGACGTCGCCGGCGCCGTGGCCTTCCTGTGCAGCGACGCCGCGTCCTGGATCACCGGACAGACTCTCGTGGTGGACGGCGGCATGACCATGTAGCTACGCTTGCCGGTTTCGTCCGCATCCTCTTCTCCCGGTGCCGGGCTCGACCCCGCCGGCCATGCAAACTTCCCAAGTCCGTACGAGGCAAAGAAACGTGTCGAAGGCTGACAACATCGAGGAACGCGTCCACAACATCGTCTGCGAGCAGCTCGGAACGACTCGCGACAAGATCACCGCCGAGACGTCGTTCATCAACGACCTCGGCGCCGACTCGCTGGACACCGTCGAACTGGTCATGGAGTTCGAGGACGAGTTCGAGATCAACATCCCAGACGAGGACGCCGAGAAGATCCAGACGGTCGGCGACGCGGTGAAGTACATCAGCGGCAAGCTGAGCTGAGGTCAGCCGGGCCGCCGGCGCCGCCACGGCGACGGGCCCGGGCACGCCCGCGTGAAACCAAGCTTGAGCACCATGAGCAGACGTCGGGTTGTCATCACCGGGGTCGGGGCCGTGTCGTCGCTCGGCCTCGACCTGGGGTCCACCTGGGCTGGCCTGTTGGCCGGTCGCTCCGGTGCCGGGCCGATCACTCGCTTCGACACCAGCAAGCACTCGTGCAAGTTCGCGTGCGAAGTGTGGAACTGGGACACCGAGAAGTTCTTCCCCAAGTCGGAGAGCAAGCGCTTCGACAAGTTCACGATGTACTTCCTGGTCGCCGCGGCCGAGGCGATGAAGGGCTCCGGGCTCGATCTGGGACAGGAGAACCCCGACCGCGCGGCCTGCATCACCGGCACCGGCATCGGCGGCATCCACGAGATCGAAGCCAGCAAGGTGCTGCAGGTCGAACGCGGCGCCGACCGCGTCAGCCCGTTCTTCATCCCGAAGATCATGGCCAACGCGATGGCCGGCCAGGCGGCGATCCGCTTCGGGCTGCGCGGCACCTGCTACGTGACCTCGTCGGCGTGCGCCAGTTCGAGCCACGCGATCGGGCTGGCGCTGCGCACGATCCAGTGGGGTGAGGCCGACATCGCGCTGACCGGCGGCTCCGAGGCGGCGACCACCGAACTGGGCCTCGCCGGCTTCTGTTCGCTGAAGGCGGTGTCGACCCGCAACGACGACCCGCAGCGGGCGTCGCGCCCGTTCGACAAGGACCGCGACGGCTTCGTGATGGGCGAGGGCGCGGCGGCCCTGGTGCTCGAGGAGTACGAACACGCGAAGCGCCGCGGCGCGCCGATCCTGTGCGAACTGCTCGGCTACGGCTCGACCGACGACGCCTTCCACATCACCGCGCCCAACGAGAATGCCGACGGCCCGAGCCGCGCGATGGCGATGGCGCTGCGCGATGGTGGCGTCGATCCGGGCGCGGTGCAGTACATCAACGCGCACGGCACCAGCACCTTCCTCAACGACAAGATCGAGACTGCGGCGATCAAGCGCGTGTTCGGCGAGCACAGCAAGCGCCTGTGCGTGTCGTCGACCAAGTCGATGGTCGGGCACCTGCTCGGGGCTTCGGGCGCGATCGAACTGGTGGCCTCGGCGCTGTCGATCCGCGACGGCAAGGTCCACCCGACGATCAACTACACGACGCCGGATCCGGACTGCGACCTCGACTACGTGCCGAACGCTGCCCGCGAACTGCGCGTCGACCACGTGCTCAGCAACTCGCTCGGCTTCGGCGGCCACAACACGAGCCTGCTGCTGGGGCGGCTACGCTGATCGGCGCCGCCGCCTGCGGCCGGCACCGGCCCGCGTTGACCCAGTCGGCGCCGGCGCGAAAAAGCCGGACTGCGGCTGGCGCCCCGTTGCACGAAGCCTGGACCACCGCTACCTAGATCGCCGTTCCCCTCGCGATCGACACCCGCCGCCAGCGACACCCCTCCCATGAAGAAGAAGCTGAAGGACGCACTGCACCGCTTCAAGGTCGAGACCTTCAAGATGACCCACCACGGGGTCGAGGAACAGAAGGCCGTCGCCAACGAGATCCTCGACCACACCGCGCAGGCGCTGCAGAACGCCTACCACTTCCACTTCGACAAGAACACGCCGCCGCACCGCGTCGAGATGTTCCAGATGGTGAAGGCGGTGGCGCTGGAGACGCTGCTGCCGCCGGTGGTCGAGAAGCTGATGCGCCGCATCACCGTGCTCGAGCACCAGCAGGCCAGCATGATCAAGCTGCTCGACGAGTTGATGGAAGCGCTGTCGGAGGAATAGTGCGCACCGTCCTGGTCGGCGACCTCGGCGGCACCAAGTGCCGCTTTGCGCTGGTCGGCGAGGACTTCTCGGTGCACGCGGTCCAGCACGTGCCGACGGTCCGCGAGCGCGCACCGTTCCTGCAGGCGCTGGAACAGGCGCTGGCAGCGATCCTCGGCGCGTTGCCCGCCGGGTGCGAGCGGCCGCTGGCCGCGGGCTTCGGCACCGCCGGCGTGATCCCGCGCGACGGCCGTTCGATCGACCGGGCCCCGAACCTGCCGCTCGACGGCTTCGCGCTCGCCGAGTTCGTCGAGCAGCGCTGCCAGCTGCCGACCACGTTGCTCAACGACGGCCGTGCGTCGGCGTGGGGCGAGTTCCTGCGCGGCCACGCCGCGGGCAAGGACCCGCTGCTGTGCCTGTTCTTCGGCACCGGCGTCGGCATCGGGCTGATCGTCGACCGGGCGCCGCTGGCCGGCGGCAACAACGCCGCCGGCGAGATCGGTCACACGACGTTCCGGCCCGGCGGCCGGCGCTGTCCGTGCGGCGGGCTCGGCCACTTCGAGGCGTACTGCGGCGGGCGCGCGATCACCGAACGTGCGGCCGACAGCCTCGGTCCGCCTGCCGGCGCCGCCTGGAACGTCGGCACCGTGGTGGCGGCCGCCGCCGGGAGCGATGCGCGGGCCGATGCGGCGCGGGCGATCCTGGCCGATGCCGAACAGGCGGCCTGCACGCTGGTCGAGAACGCCTGCACGCTGCTCAACCCGAGTGCGGTGGTGCTGGGCGGCGGCGTGCTGGCCGGCTGGCCGGCGTTGTCCGGCCGCATCGAGGCGCACGTGCGCGCCACCACCAGCCGCGCGATCTCGCGCGACCTGCAGTTCGCTCCGACTCTCGGCGGCTCCGACGCGATCCTGTGGGGCGCGGCGGCGGCGGCGGGAGCCCTGTGGCCGGCGGCACGTTCCTGATCGCGGGTTCGCCACCGTCGTCTTCGCCCCGTGGCGATCGGGCCGTATGCTCGCGTCCGTCACCTGGGAGGGTGATGTGATGAATGTCTGCGTCCTCGCCGGCGGGCGGTCGCCGGAGCACGATGTCTCGTTGAACTCGGCGGCGCAGGTGCTGCAGCACCTCGATCGGCAACGCCACCGTGTCTGGCCGGTGTTCCTCGATCGCGCCGGTGGTTGGTGGCCGGCGAAGGCCCCGCTGCCGGCGGCGACGGCGTGGCGGCCGGGCGACGCCACCAGCAGTGCCGGGCCGCTGCGCCCGGGTGCGGCGCTGGACTGGCTGCTCGACCACGCCGGCATCGACGTCGTGCTGCCGGTGCTGCACGGCCCGTTCGGCGAAGACGGCACCGTGCAGGGCCTGTGCGAACTCTACGACCTGCCGTGCGTCGGCTCGGGCTGCGCCGCCTCGGCAGTGGCGATGGACAAGCTGCGCACCCGGCAAGCGCTGCAGGCGGCTGGCGTGCCACTGGCCAGGGCCTACGAGCCGCAGGCGCCGATCGCCCGGGCCGACGC
>JBASWX010000456.1:0-1620 GCA_049276695.1 Planctomycetota bacterium | reverse complement strand
CAGGTCGCGAAGCCGAACACCGCGTTCCGCTTCGGCTGCCCCTACGACTGCGGCATCTGCACCGAGCACGAACAGCACGGCTGCCTCGTCGTGCTCGAGATCACCGACCACTGCAACCTGCGCTGCCCCACCTGCTACGCCGCCAGCGGGCCCGAACGCGTCACCCACCGCGACCTGCCGACCATCGAACGCATGCTCGACTGCATCGTTCGCAACGAGGTCGAACCCGATGTCGTGCAGCTCAGCGGCGGCGAGCCGACGCTGCACCCGCAGTTCTGGGAAGTGATGGACGCGGTGAAGCGCCGGCCGATCCGGCACCGCATGCTGAACACCAACGGCATCCGCATCGCCCAGGAGGCCGGCTTCGCCGAGCGGCTCGCGACCTACGGCCCCGGCTTCGAGGTCTACTTGCAGTTCGACAGCCTGCGGGCGACCGCGCTGCGCACGCTGCGCGGCGCCGACCTGCGCGCGATCCGCGAACAGGCGCTCGCCCGGCTCGATGCGCTCGACCTGTCGACGACGCTCGTGGTCACGGTACGGCGCGGCAGCAACGACGACGAACTCGGCGCCATCCTCGAGCACGCGCTCGCCCACCGCTGCGTGCGCGGCGTCACCTTCCAACCAGTGCAGGACGCGGGCAGGAACGACGGCTACGTGTTCGACCAACACCGCCTCACGCTCAGCGAGGTGCGCACGCGGTTGCTCGAGCAGTTCCCGCACTTCGCGCCGGCCGACCTGATCCCGGTGCCGTGCCATCCCGACTCGCTGGCGATGGCCTACGCGTTGCGGCGACCGCAGGGCCGCTCGCCGATCACGCCGCTGACCGGGCTGGTGCCCGCCGAGGTGCTGCTCGCCGGCACCCGCAACACGATCGCCTACGAACGCGACGCCGCGATGCAGCGCGAGATGGTGAAGGCGTTCAGCACTGCGCACGGCCCCGAAGGCGCCGCCGCGGCGATCGGGCGCCTGCTCTGCTGCCTGCCCGGCTTCCGGCTCGCGAGCGAAGCGCCGCTGCGTTACCAGGACGTGTTCCGCGTCGTGATCATGAAGTTCCTCGACCGCCACGACCTCGACCTGCGGTCGGTGCGCAAGTCGTGCGTGCACATCGCCCACCCCGACGGCAGGCGCGTGATCCCGTTCGACACCTTCAACCTGTTCTACCGCGACGATCTCGAGCACACGGTGCTGGCGCCGCTGCGGGAACGCACGGCAGCTGCGGCCGCGCCGACCGCGAAGGCGTGATGGGCTACTTCCTGTGCGTGCTCGCTGGGCTCCTGCTCGCGGTGCTGGCGTTCCGCTGGCAGCCGCGCGCGGGCGAGCTGCCGGCGCACCAACGCAGCCTGCTGCGGGTGATGGCCCTGCTCGGCGCGATCGGTGGCGCCTACCTGCTGCAGCTGCCGGCGGACCTGCTCGGCTGGAACGCGCCACCGCCTCCCGGGACCGGCGGCGATTCGCTGCCGCTCGGCGGGCGTACGGTGCTCGGCGGCCTGCTCGGCGGCTGGCTCGCGGTCGAGGGCTACAAGGCGTGCGCCGGCATCCGGCTCGCCACCGGCGGCGACTTCGCGTTGCCGCTGGCCGTGGCACTCGGCTGCGGTCGCCTCGGCTGCTGGACCGCGGGTT
>JBASWX010000455.1:0-1723 GCA_049276695.1 Planctomycetota bacterium | reverse complement strand
GCCCCCGCCCCTGCGCCGGCCCCGTCCGCGCAGGCGCCCGCGAATGCGACGCCGGCCGCGACCGGTGGCCAGGACCAGAAGCCCCTGCCGCGCGTGCGCATCGACTACGAGACCGTGAAGCGGCTGTTCGGCAAGGATCCGACCGCCGACGAGGTCGACAACCCGGGCACCCCCGAGAAGGTCGCGCTCGGCAAGGCGCTCTACCACGAGACCCACCTGTCGAAGAACGGCAACCTGAGCTGCGCGTCGTGCCACGACCTCGCCACCTACGGCGTCGACAACAAGCCGACGTCGCCGGGCAGCGACGGCAAGAATGGCGAGCGCAACACGCCGACGACCTGGAATGCGTTCCGGCAGTTCCGCCAGTTCTGGGACGGCCGCGCCGCGACCGTCGAGGAGCAGGCGCTGGTCCCGGTGCTGAACCCGGTCGAACACGGCATCGCCGACGAAGCGGAGCTGCTCGCCAGGATCAAGGCGAGGCCAGCGCTGGTCGACGGCTTCGCCAAGGCGTTCGGTGGCGGCGACACGGTGACCATCGCCAACTTCAAGCTCGCGATCGGCGCCTTCGAGCGCACGCTGGTGACCCGGTCGCGGTGGGACGAGTACCTCGGCGACGAGAAGACCCCGGGCAACCAGAAGGCGCTGACGCAGGACGAGCTGTACGGGCTGAAGGCGTTCATCGACGTCGGCTGCATCACCTGCCACGTCACGCGGCTGGTCGGCGGCGGCATGTACCAGAAGACCGGGTTGCTGAAGCCGTACGCGACCAAGGACGAGGGCCGCATGGCGGTCACCAAGGCCGACGCCGACAAGTCGTTCTTCAAGGTGCCGTCGCTGCTGAACGTCGAGAAGACCGCGCCGTACATGCACGATGGCCGGCTGGCGACGCTCGAGGAGACGGTGACGCTGATGGCCGACATCCAGCTCGACAAGAAGCTGACGCCGGACCAGCTGCGCGGACTGGTGGCCTTCCTGAAGGCGCTGACCGGCCCGCTGCCCGAACCGTACGCCAGCTCGAAATGAGCGCGATGGCGAACTCGGCGCCGGTCCGTCAGGCGCCGGCCTGCGCGAGCATGGCGGCATAGACGCCGCCTTTGCGCACCAGTTCGTCGTGGCGGCCGGCCTCGACGATGCGCCCGCGTTCGAGCACGAGGATCGCGTCGGCGTTGCGCACGGTCGACAGCCGGTGCGCGACGACCAGCGCGGTGCGGCCGCGGCGCGACACCTCGAGCGCCTGCTGCAGCCGCGCTTCCGAGGCGCTGTCGATGCTGGCGGTCGCCTCGTCGAGCACCAGCACGTCGGGTTCGACCACCAACGCGCGCGCGAACGCGAGCAGCTGCCGTTCGCCCTGCGAGAACGTGCCGCCGCGTTCTTCGACCGGCGAGGCCAGGCCCTGCGGCAGCGCCCGCACGAAGTCGGCAGCGCCGACGGTTTCGAGCGCCTGCCACACCCGCGCCTCGCCGATCGAGTGGTCGAACAGGCGCACGTTGTCGAGCACGGTGCCGGTGAACAGGAACAGGTCCTGCGCGACCCAGGCGATGCGTCGCCGCAGGTCGCCGGGTGCCAGTTCGCGGATGTCGACGCCGTCGACGCGCACCGCGCCGCCGGTGACCTCGCGCAGGCGGCTGGTGAGGCCGAGCAGCGTGGTCTTGCCAGCGCCGGTCGGCCCGACGATCGCGACCGTCTGGCCGGGAGCGACCGTGAACGTCACGTCGTGCAGCAC
>JBASWX010000454.1:0-2509 GCA_049276695.1 Planctomycetota bacterium | reverse complement strand
GGCCGGTGCTGCGCAGGGCGCGCCGAAGCGCACGACCCGCGCGCTCGCCGGCGCCACCACCACGAAGTCGACCGGGTCACCGGGCAGGCTCGCGACCTGCGTCAGCGGCGTCAGCGCCCCGGACGTCGAGGTGACCGTCTGCCAGAACCACTTCAGCGTCGGGTCGGCGGCGCCGCCGAGCACGTAGACCCGCGGTGACGGTCCGGCCTTCATCCGACGCGCACCACCCGCCGGGATGGCGGGCGCCAGTTGCACCTGACCCAGCGTCCACGGCCAGAGTTCCATCCGGTGCAGGCGACCGAGCGTGTCGACCACCAACTGCACACGGCTGCTGAAGCCGCCGGGGAACTCGTGCACTCCGGTGATCCGCGCGCCGGGCAGCAACGTCAGTGAGAGACTGATGGCGGCTGCGCCCGGGGTGGCGTCGAGGAACGCGTGCAACGTCGGCGGGCCCGGGCTGCGGTCCTGCGCTGCCCAGAGCTTGCCGGGCACGACCACCGGCTCCGACAGCACGCTGATGCCGGGTGCGGTCCAGAACGTCTGCACGCCGCAGCAATGGCGGTCGACGCGCAGGATGGCGCCGTTCGCACCGCCGACCGCGACGAACAGGTCGCCGACCGACGGCACGCTCATGCCGACGACGGTGCCCGGGACCGTGCCGAGCACGGACTCGCCGAGCACCTGGTGGCCGACGACGTGTACGCGCACCAGCAGCGAACCGTTCGCGGCCTGCAGCGCGACGATCGGCTCGCGGGTCGCCGGGTCGAGCGCCAGCGCCAACGGCGGCAGGAACGCCGACGGGAACGACGGCAGCGGCACGACGGCGCCGGTCACCGGGTCCACTTCGAACAGCGCACTCGCCGGTGCGATCGCCTGCTGCACGACGACCAGGATGCGGTCCGGATTGGCCTGGCCTGGCAGCGCCGCGGCGAGGCCCACGAGCACGAGCAGTCGCATCCGGCGGAACATACCCGGCGGGCGTTGCCCGCGCCGGACGAAGCCGACGCGGCACGCGTGGTCGTTCCCTTGCTACGCTGGGGGCCGTCGAGGTGACCCCATGCTGATGCCGCGCTGCGCTCCGTACACCGTGTTCGCGCTCGTCGTTGCGATCGTCCCTGTGCCGGCGCAGACGTGGAGTCCCGCCCCGTCGCCGATCGCGCCGACGGCGCGCCACAACCACTGCGCTGCCTACGACATCACCCGCTCCCGGCTCGTGGTGTACGGCGGCCACGACGCGAACACCGTGTTCGCGGACACCTGGGAACACGACGGGGCCGCGTGGCAGCAGGGCTTCCCGGTGACCGCCCCGGGCCCACGCTGGTCCGCGTCGATGGCGTTCGACCCGGTGACGGCGACGGCCGTCCTGTTCGGCGGTTCGCTGCAGAGCGCCGGCACGCCGCTGGCAGAGACGTGGCGCTGGAACGGTGCTTCCTGGGCGCTGCTGCAACCGCCGCAGTCGCCACCGGCCCGGGTCGCCCACGCGATGGTCGCCGACCTCGCCAACGCGCGCATCGTGCTGTTCGGCGGCAGGAACGCGTCGGGCGCCGAGATCGGCGACACCTGGACGTTCGACGGCACTACCTGGACGCAGCTGCCCGGGCCGCAGCCGCCGGCGCGATGCTGCCACGACCTCGCGTTCGACCTGAACACCAACCGCGTCGTGCTGTTCGGCGGCTGGAGCGGCACGTCGTTCGGCGACACCTGGGAGCTGACCGGAACCACGTGGGTGCAGCGGCAGCCGGCGGCGTCCCCGGCACCGCGCTGGGGCCATCGCATGGCCTTCGACCCCGGGAGCGGCGGCGTCGTGCTGCACGGCGGCGCGGCGCCGAACCCGACCGCCGAGACGTGGCTGTGGAACGGCACCACGTGGCAGCAGCTGGCGACCTCGGGTCCCGCGCGCGCCAATCCCGTGTTGCACCGCGACTGGGCCCGCAACCGGCTGGTGATGTTCGGCGGCGCCGACGCCCTCTGGGCGATGCAGAACGACACCTGGACCTTCGGCGCGGCGATTCCCGGCGCGTTCGCGCCGTTCGGCAGCGGCTGCGCCGGCCCGCAGGGGCAACCGGCGTTGACCGGCCCGGTCGCGCCAACGATCGGCAACACCGCGACGGTGTCCGCGGCGGCGACGCCGCTGCTCGGCGTGTTCGTACTGGGCCTGTCCAACAGCAGCTCGGGCGGCGTCGGCCTGCCGCTGCCGTTGGCCGCAGTGGGCATGCCGGGCTGCACCCTGTTCGTCAGCCTCGACGTGCTCGTCACCCGGACTCCGGTCGGCGGCGCTGCGTCGTTGGCGATCCCGGTCCCCTACCAGCCGGCGCTCGTCGGTGGCGTGTTCTTCGTGCAGACGGCTTCGCTCGACCTGGCCGCCAACCCGCTCGGACTCACGATCAGCAACGCGCTGGCTGGCACGATCGGCTGGCTGTGACCGCGGGCGCTCAGCCGGCCGGCACCGGCACGCGGGCCAGCAGCGCCTCGGCGCCGATCGCCGCGCAGAACGGTGCGAACGCGGGTG
>JBASWX010000453.1:0-2147 GCA_049276695.1 Planctomycetota bacterium | reverse complement strand
CCGCCGCCGCGCGCCGCCGCACGAACGCGCCGAGCAGCGCCACTGCCCACGGGCCGAGCGCCGCGCACCACAACATCCACCCTGCCACCGGGGTCACCACCGCTGGCGGACCGTCGAACGCCGGCAGGTCGAAGATGTCGTCGACGCCGGGCGTGACCGGCTTCGGCGCGGCCTCGGGCAGCGGCGCCAACGTCTCGCCGTTCGCCAGCGGCTGCACCGACAGCGGCAGCGCCACGGTGCTGACCGCGACGAAGGCCTCGGTGCCGGGCGTGGTGTCGAAGAAGTTCCAGGCGATCGCCGGCACCTGCACGACGTCGACCGACAGCGGCACGAGGTCGTAGGTGACGGCGACCTTGTCGGCGTCGCGGCGAGCTTCGGCCTGGCCGAGCTTGTGGAAGCCGGGCAACTCGTCGAGCGGCGGCAGGCGCAGGAACTCGAGGTTGCCCTGGCCGCGCACCGTCAAGGTCAGCTTGACCGACGACCCGACGCGCACGCGGTCGCGGTCGAGCGCCGCCTCGATCGTGAAGCGGCCGACCGCGCCGTAGTACGGCGTCGGCCGCCCGGCCTCGGGGATCGGCAGCACCTCGATCTCGACCGGCTTGCCGAACACGTAGAACTGTTCGCCAGCGCCGCCGCGCGGCAGGCCGAACACATCGCGCCGGGCGTTCGCCCGCACCACCTGGTAACGCAGGGTCGGCGCCGCCAGCTGCACCTTGCCGCTGCGCGTCGGCAGGAACGCGCGCTCGAACACGAAACGCTGCCAGCGCTGACCGTCGCGTTGGTGGTCGTCGGCGTGGCCGACGCGCACCAGCGTGTTGCCCTGCCGCACGATCGCGGTGTCGCCCGTCGGCTGGCCGAGTTCGATGCGTTCGCCCGCCGGGAAGTCGTCGAGCCAACTCGCCTGCACTTCGAGGTCCTGGTAGACGACGAAGCCCTGGTTGGTCGGCACCTGTTCCTGCACCAGGCGCAGTCCGTGCTGCACGCCGGCGTCGAAGCGTACGCGGATCGGCTCGTGCACGTAGACGCGCCTCGGCTCGACCACGACGTCGAGGTAGCCCAGCTCGGCGCCGCGCAGGTCCTTCCTGACCTCGAGCCGCAGTTCGCGGGTGGTCTGCTCCCTGGTCCCGGTCCAGATCGCGAACGGCGGCACCACGAACGTGCCCTCGCGCACCGGCAGCAGTTCGACGGTCCACGACAGCGTGACCTTGGTCGTGCTGGTGCGGCCGTCGTAGCGCTGCTCCATCTGCTGCGACGGGCCGAACAGCCGCAGCCGCACGCCGTCGACCTCCGGTAGCCGGAACTCGCGCGGCGTGCCCTGCGGATCGACGATGCGGATCTCGGCGCGGGCGGCGTCGCCGAGCCGCAGCACGCCGGGATCCGGCCCGCTGACGACGAGCTTCTCCTGCGCCGCCGCGAACGGCAGCGACGCGAGCGCCGCCAGCACCGGCGCCATCGACCGCAGCCTGCTCACCAGTCGCGCTCCACCGCGCGCCGCGCCGTCTTCGCCCGCGCCCGGATCTGCTTCTGCTTGTCGTCGAGGTCGCGCAGCTGCTCGAGCAGGCGCTGCGTCTGTTCGGGCGTCAGCTGCCTGCCCTCGGCCTGCTCGCCGGGCGCATCCTGCCGCTTCTCGCCGGGCTTCGGCTCCTGGCCCTGGTCCTGCGGCGGCTGCTGCTCCTTGCCCGGCTGCTGGTCCTGACCCTGCTGCGGCTTGGGCTCGGGCTTCTCCTCGCCTTCACCAGGCTTCGGCTGGTCCTTCGCGTCCTCGGACTTCTTCTCCTCGGACTTCTTGTCGTCGGCCTTGCTCTCGTCCTTCTTGTCGTCCTGCTTGCCGGACTCGTCCTTCTTGGGCTCGTCCTTGCCCGGGTCCTGCTTCTCGTCCTTCTTGTCTTCCTTCTTGTCGTCCTTGTTCTCGTTCTTGTCGTCCTGCTTCTGCTGCTCGCGTTGCTTCTTCAGCTCGTCGATCTTCTTCTGCAGCTCGTCGATCGTGCGCAGTGCGCGTTCGGTGTTGCGCAGCAGCTCCGGCGTGGCGTTCGCCGTCACCCCGCGCACGAAGTGGTCGCGCGCCTGGGTCGCCTTGGTCAGCGCCTCTTCGAGAACGGGCAGCGGATCCGGTGGCGATGCTGGCGGCGCGCCGGCGGGGTCGGCAG
>JBASWX010000452.1:0-6483 GCA_049276695.1 Planctomycetota bacterium | reverse complement strand
GCTGCGGTCCGGCGGGGGCGGGCCGCGCCGCCGGGGTCACCGGCCGGGCAGCGGCGGCTTCCGTCGCGACGAGCCGGTCGAGGTCCGCGGGCGACAGGTTCAACTGCAGGCGCATGCCCGGTTGCAGGCGCAGTTCGTGGCTCGCCTTCCCGCCATCGACCAGGATCGCGCCCGAACGCAGCAACCGGTAGATCGCCGCCAGCGGCACGTCCTTCAACAGCTTGCGCAGATAGCGGTCGAGGCGCAGGCCGGCTTCGTGTTCACCGAGAACGATCTCGCGCATGCCGGAAGCACGTTACGCCAGCGGCGCGCCGAAGCGCCACTGGCGTCCGAGCGAGGAATCGCCACTCACGGGCCGATCGTCGCGGCGATGCCGGTCGACATCGTCAGTTGCCCGTTCTGGAACGCGAAGCCCTGGCTGTGCAGCGGGAAGCCGACCAGCGCCTGGTTGTTCGGGATCGTCCAGTGCCGGACCAGTTCGCCGGTCGTGCTGGTCATGCCGAGTTCGATCACCAGGCTCAGCGGATCGACCAGCAACAAGCCGTTGAACACCGGCAACTCGGCCTTGCCGGTCGACAGCGCGTAGCCGCCGATCGCCATCGGCAGGTCGACGTCGTGGAACACGTCGAAGAAGCTGTTGATCTGCGGCGGGATGCCGATCACCCGCGACCACGGCCGGTGGATCGCCATGCCCATCGTCGGCTGCCCGTACTCGGAGGCGCCGAAGATCGGGTCGACGCCAGCGCCGGTGATGTTCTGCACGATGCGGCGGCTCATCGCGTCGTACTGGTACTCGATGCCGTCGATCGGATCGCCGGCGACCGTGCGCTCGAGCTGCAGCACGTCGATGCGCTGCTGCGGGTGCAGCGGGTCGATCACGGTGACGACGTGGCCGAGGAAGCCGAACGCGGCGAGCTGTTGCTGGATCTGCTGGCGCAGCGCCTGGCCGGGCATGCCGGCGGCGAGCGTGATCTGCACGCAGACCATCACGCGGATCGAGCCCATGTCGACCCAGATCCAGATCGTGATCACGCCGCCGAACGGCAGCGGCGGCTGCTGCACCGGCGGCAGGGGCACGACGGCGCCGTTGTCCTTGGCTTTGCCGGCGCCAGGCGCGGGTGCGGGAACGTGCACGTCGCTGTCGAGGTCGAGCCCGAGGTCGTCGGTGCCGTAACACAGGCCCCGGGTGATCGGCGCACCGCCCGGAGCGGCGGTGACGCAGAACTCGTTGGCGTTGGTGCGCGTGGTGGCGAAGCCGGCGGCGACGAACGCGGCTTCGTGGGCGGCGCTCGCCGCCGCCGCGGTCTGGCCGGCGGCGGTCGGCACCGACACCTGCACGCCTTCGACGCGCGCCGCCAGCTGGGCTGGAGCGCCCATGCTGTTGGAGCCGGTGGCTGGACCGGCGTGCACGCTGAGGCAGACGTGCTGTTGGGCCGCCAGCGTGGTGGCGAAGCAGAGACCGAGGAGCAGGGACGAGAAGCGGACGAGACGGGAACGCAGGGACATGGGTCGACTCTTGGGTTGGGGTTGGACCGCGGGAATGGGTCCACCCACCTCACCGCGGTGCGGCGCCCCTGCCGGAGCCCGAACCCGCACAACCGGGCGCCGAGCAGTTTCCGCCGGATTGCCTTCCGGTCGCGGTGCCCGCCCGCGGTGGTACCGGCATGACGTGCCTCGCCACGCTTCCGGCACCCGCCCCCTGCCCCGCGCACCGCCGCGGACGGATACTCAGGGGCATGGACGGTCTGCCCGAACTGCTCGCCGCCGCCAAGGCGGGATCGGCAAGTGCGCGCAACGACCTGCTCGCCCGCTTCCAGCCGCAGGTCGCCGCGTTGGTGCACCGCCAGATCCAGCGCCGGCTGCGCCCGCAGCAGCACGCGGTGCTGCGCCTGCTCAGCACCGGCGACGTGGTCACCGACGTGCTGCTCGACGTGCTGAAGAACCTCGACCGCTGGGACGTCGCCGACGACGCCGCGTTCGCGTCGCTGCTGGCGACCTTGGTCGAACACCGGCTGCTCGACCAGATCAGGAAGAGCCAGGCCGGCCGCCGCGACGTGCGCAAGCAGGCCGACGAAGGGCCGGCGACCGCCGGTGTCGAACACACTGGCGACGGCCCGGCGACGATGGCCGGCAACGCCGAGCAGCTCGCGATCTACCGCGAGGTGCTGGCTACGTTCCCCGAACGCGAGCAGGCGCTGCTGTCGCTGCGGCTCGAGGACGGACTCGAGTGGAAGGAACTGGCCGACCGGCTGGCGTGGCCATCGGCCGACGCGGCGCGCAAGGCGTTCCACGGGGTGCAAGCGCGCCTGCTGCTGCGGCTGCGCCAACGCGGCATCGATCCGGGCGGAGGCACCGCGTGAACGCCGACGACGACACGCTGGCGGAGTACCTGGCGCAGGCGCTCGCCGACCAGGAAGCCGGCCTGCCGCTCGACCTCGCGGCACTGTGCGGTGACCGCCCGGACCTGGTGCCAGCGGTCGCCGCGGCACTGGGCCTGTCGTCGGACCTGCCGGCGCTGCACCGGACCAGCCTCGCCACCGACGCCGCGGTGACCGGGACGCTGGCCGGTCGCTACACGCTGCAGGCCGCGATCGGGCGCGGCGCCTCGGGCACCGTCTACCGCGCCCGCGACGAACGGCTGCAACGCGAAGTCGCGGTCAAGCTGCTGCACCGCGGCCTGTTCGCCAGCGACGAGGCCGAGGCGCGCTTCCAGCGCGAGGCGGTGGCACTCGCCGCGCACGAACACGCGCACATCGTGCGCGTGCACGACCAGGGCCAGACCGAAGACGGCACCACGTTCCTGGTCACCGAACTGCTGCGCGGCCTGCCGCTGCAGGCGGTGCTCGACGCCGCCATCGAAGCACTGCCGTGCGGGCCGTCGGCGCAGGCGTTCGCCGGCATCGACTGGCTGCGCGACCTGCTGCCCGACGCGCGGCTCGAGGCGAGCTGGCTGCGCCAGATCGTCGCCTGGATGGCCGACCTCGGCGACGGGCTCGCCGCCGCCCACGCGCAGGGCCTCTGCCACCGCGACGTCAAGCCCGGCAACGCCTTCGTGACCAGCGAGGGCCGCATCGTGCTGCTCGACTTCGGCATCGCAGCGCGCGCCGGCGACGCCGCGCTCACCCGCGACCAGGCGGTGATCGGCACGCCGTGCTACATGGCGCCCGAACAGGCGCGCGGCAACCACGAGCCGCACCCCGCTCTCGACGTCTACGGGCTCGGGGCGACGCTGTACCATCTGCTGACCCACCGGCCGCCGCACCAGGGCGACCTGCAGCAGGTGCTGGTCGCGCTGCGGCTCGAAGACCCGAAGCCCGCGCCCTCGCTGCACCGCGGACTGCCACGCGACCTGCGCGCGATCCTCGACCACGCGTTGGCGAAGCAGCCCGCCCACCGCTACCCGACGATGTTGGCGATGGTCGCCGACCTGCGCGCGTTCCTCGCGCACCTGCCGATCGCGGTGCGGCCGCTCGGCCCCGTTCGCCGGCTGGTCCGGCATGCGCTGCGCCGTCCGGCGCGAACCACCGCGATCGCAGTGAGCGTGCTCGCCGCCGGTGCGCTGTTCGCCGCGATATCGGGGTGGGCCGGGTTGTCGCAGGTGGAACGGCGCCAGGAACACTTCCGCCAGCAGGCCCGCCTGCCGGCCGATCTGTGCATCGAGGGTCACCCGGACAAGCGGGCGCTGGTGCCGCTCGCCGAGCGCCTGGCGATGCTCGCCGAACTCGACCAGGTCCTCGAACTCGACCGCGACGACATCGGCATCCGCCTGCTGCGCGCGGCTTCGTTCCTCGACCACGGTGATCTGGCGGCAGCCAGGTCCGACCTCGATGCAATCGCCGCGCATGCGGACAGCCCCTACCTGCGCGAGCTGGCCCACCGCTACGGGGCGGCCAGCAAGGACGCGCGCGGCCTGCTGCGCCTCGATCAGGCCAACCTGCCCGAACCGACCACGACGCAAGACTGCTTCGTCGCCGGGTTCCACGCGCTGCGCGATCGGGATTGCGAACGCGCCGACGAGCTGTTGACGCGCGCCGCCGACTTCCCGCCAGCGCGCGATCTGCGGCTGCTGGCGATCCTCGGCAGGAAGAAGACCGAGCCGGATCGCGCGATCGCCGAAGCCAACGCACTCGAGGGCCTCTACGGTCAACCGACCGCACGCACGCAGCACGCGCTCGCCGCGGCGATGCTGCAGCGGCGGGAGTGGGAGAAGGCGCTGCCGTACGCGCAGGAGTCGCTGCGGCTGCGACCCGACCGGCACGGGCCATGGAACAACCTCGCGCTGGCGCACCTGCGTCTCGGGCACCGCGAAGAGGCGCTGCGCTGCTACCAACGCGCCGTGGAGCTGCGGCCCTGGTTCGAGAACAGCATGTCCGGTCTGTGCCAGACGCTGCGGGAACTGGGCCGCTACGACGAAGCTCGGGCGGCGGCGGCGCGCATCGAGGACGTGGGCTGGCGCGAACACGAACTCGGCCACCTCGAACTGCAGCTCGCGATCCAGGCACTGACCCAAGGCGAGACGGAACGACGAGTCACCGCCGCCGAGGGGGCGATCGCGCACTTCGACGCCGCCACCAAGGACACGACGACCCGGAACCCGGCGATCGGCTCGATCCCGGCCGTGCTTCAACTCGCACGCTCGCTGCTCGGCGACGACGCCGACGCAGCACTGCCGCCGTTCCTGCTGCAACTGCGGCGCGATCCGCGCAACCCGCGCCTGATTTCCAACCTCGCGGCGATGCTCGCGGCCGCGTCACTCGACGCCGACGACGTCGCGCGGCTGCGCCTGTGGCTGCTGGACCTCGCGATCGACCTCGACCCCAACCAGCCCGACCACCAGATCGCCCGCCAACGCCTGATCGAATCCCTGCGTCCGCCACGCTGACCGGAGACCACCATGCACCACCACGCCACCGCCATCCTGCTGTCGACCGGAGCGCTGCTCGCGCAAGCGAGCGGTGGCGCGGTGTTCGCGCTGCCGCACGGCTTCTCGATCGACCCCGCGACGGTGCTGCCCAGCGTCGGCCCCGGGGCCATCGCGTTCAGCGACACCGGCATCGACGGCACCATGCCGCCGCAGGCGCTACCGCCCGGCATGCCGGCGTTCGCCGCGTTCCTCGGTGGTGCTCCGGTCGACGTCGACGCAGTGTCGATCGGCTGGGACTGGATCGTCGGCACACCGACCGGCGAAGCGGTGGTGCCGCCCGGCCAGTGGGCCGCGATCACGTTCACGGTGACCCGCCCGACGGTCGGCCTGCCCGGCAGCCTGATCCGCGCCGCGTCGTTGGAGCCCGATGGCGCCGCCGCCGACGTGTTCGCGTACGTGCTGCCTGGCAGCGCCCTGCCCCCGATGTTCGTCGGCGTGCCGTTCCGCGCGCAGGACTCGACCGAAACGTCGGTCTACTCGCCGGGCAGCCCGGGCAACCTCGACGCCCACGACCTGTACATCGCGCTGCTCTACTACGAGAACCCGCAGCTCGCCGCGTTGCTGCCACCACCGACGATCTGGTTCTCGGTGACGGCCGCGAGTGCGCCGCTGATCCCGCTGACGTGGACCGCGGTGCCGGGGTTGCGCAGTGGCGCCACGGTGTTCTCGACCACCTGGTCACCGTTCACGCTGACCTGGTCGACGCCAATCGTCGCGATGACGCCGGCGTCGCTCGGCCTCCTGTCGTCCGAGGACCTCGACGCGCTGGCGTACGACGTGATCCAGGGCCGCGTGCTGTTCTCGACCAGCATGGCCTCGCCGCCGCCGACCGGGCCGCGCAACCCGATCCTGTTCGCCATCGCTGGCAGCTTCGCACACTCCACCTACCGGCTGCCCGGTGGCTCGCCGATCAGCGCCGAGGTCGGGCTCGGGCTCGGCTTCGACGACATCGACGGCATCTGCGCGCTCGATCCAGGCGGCGGCAGCGCCGCGCAGATCCGGCTGCCGTTCATGATGGGACAGATCGCGAACGCGCTGCCGACCGGCCTGCCGACGCAGTTGCAGGCCGGTGCGTGGCGCGGCAAGAACCACCTGACCAACCAGGAGTACGCCGAGACCTGGATGACCGGCTGGCCGCCGCCCGGCACGCCGCAGCCGAGCCTCGCGATCGTCGGCGGCAGTGTCACCGGCCCGTTCGGGCCCTACACCGTCGTCGGCATCTACGCGCGCCCGCAGCCGGCCAACCCGTTCGCCGGCCACCCCGAGAACTACCGCATCACGATCCCACCGGCGATCAGCCTGACCGGCATGCCGCTGCACTTCCTGTGGGGTGCGCTGTCGCTGAACACGTTCGACGTCAGCCACCCGGTCGGCATCCTGCTCTGATGCCGGAGGGCGCCGGGCCACCTGCCTACAGGATGTCGAGCACGCCGGCGAGCTGGTCGGTCAGCGTCGGCACCGCGGCGCGGTAGTTGACGCCACCACGCAGCGGTGCGTTCCACGGCAGCGGGCGCCAATCGCACACGCCGCCGAGCGCCACCGCCGCGAACGCGCGCGAC
>JBASWX010000451.1:0-13226 GCA_049276695.1 Planctomycetota bacterium | reverse complement strand
GAGCTGCTCGACGTCGGCAAGCAGCGTCGCCGCGGTTGCGGCCGCGACCGCACCGCCGAGGAAGCACCCGGCGCGCACCACGGAACCAAGGCGCGGGTGCAGCGGCAGTGCCAGCAGTTCCTCGCCGAGCCGCGTCAGCGCTCCGCTGCGCGGGTCGACGGCGCCGAGTTCGCCGAGCAGCCGGTCCGCCGCCGCCAACGCTTCGGCGGGCGGCATCTCGAACCACGCGAAGTCGCGCGGATCGCGGCCGGCGAACGCGCGCACCAGCAATGCCGGCCCGCACAGGTCGACACGCTGCACGTCCGGACTCGAACGCGCCGGCATGCCGCGTTCCTCGGCCGCGGTCCACAACCGGTAGCAACGGCCCGGCCCGGTGCGCCCCGCGCGCCCCGCGCGTTGCGTCGCCGACGCCACACTGATGCGTTCGAGGGCCAACACGTCGACGCCGCGGCCGCGGTCGCAGCGCAGTTCGCGCGCGAGGCCTGAGTCGACCACCGCGGTGACGCCGGCGATCGTCAGCGAACTCTCGGCGACGTTGGTCGACAGCACGACCTTGCGGCGGTCCTGCGGCCGGATCGCGCGGTCCTGGTCGGCGAGTTCGAGCCGGCCGTGCAACGGCAGCACCAGCACGCCCATCCGCCGCGCCAGGTTCTGCAGCGCGTCCTCGCAGCGCGCGATCTCGCCGGTGCCGGGCAGGAACACCAGCACGTCGCCGCTGGTCTCCTGCAGCGCGCGCTCGACCGCGCTGCGCACGGTGACTTCGAGGTCGTCCTGGGCGGCACGGTCGAGGTGCACGACGGCGACCGGGTGCAGGCGGCCATCGGCTTCGATCGTCGCCGCCCCGGGCAGGAACGCGCGCAGCGGTGCGGGATCGAGCGTCGCCGACATCACGCACAGCTTCAGCTCGGGGCGCACCGTCGCGCGCACCTCGGCGAGCATCGCCAGCGCCAGGTCGCCTTCGAGATGGCGTTCGTGGAACTCGTCGAGGCAGACAGCGCCGACGCCGGCGAGGAACGGGTCGGCGACGAGCTGGCGCACCAGCACGCCCTCGGTGACGAAGCGGATCCGGGTGCGACCCGAGACGCGGGACTCGCCGCGCACCTGGTAGCCGACGAGGCCGCCGAGTTCGCAGCCGAGTTCCTGCGCGACGCGCGAAGCGGCCGCCCGCGCGGCGAGCCGGCGCGGTTCGAGCACGACGATCTGTTCACGTTCCCCGAGCACCGACAGCAGCGCGGGCGGCACGCGTGTGGTCTTGCCCGAACCGGGCGGCGCCATCAGCAACAGCGGCGACGTGCCACGCAGTGCCTGCTGCACCGCCGGGATCACGTCGTCGATCGGCAGCGGCTCGCGGCCCTTGTTCACGACAGCGGCCGCCGCCCTTCGATCGCGTCGGTGAGGATCGACGCGCTCACCTGCGCGATCGACGAACCGGCGGGCAGGCCACGCGCCAGCCGCGTCACCTTGACGCCGAGCGGCGCCAACCGTTCGGCCAGCACGCGCGCCGTGCCCTCGCCTTCGAGGTCGGGGTTGGTCGCGAGGCAGACTTCGGCGAACGCGCCGCCGCGCACGCGCGCGACCAGCGGTTCGGTGGTCAGGTCCTCCGGGCGGATGCCTTCGAGCCGCGACAGGCGGCCCTGCAGCACGTGGTAGAGGCCGCGGTAGCCGACGTCCTCGAACCGCGCAACCTCGCGCGGATCCTCGATCACGAGCAGCATGGTGCGGTCGCGGGCCGGGTCGCTGCAGATGCTGCACGGGTCGACGGCGTCGATCTGGAAGCACACCCGGCAGGACTTCACCGCCGCGCGCACGTCCTCGATCGCGCGGGCCAGTTGCAGCGCCTCGGCGGCGTCGATGCGCAGCAGGTGGAACGCGAGGCGTTCGGCGGTCTTCGGACCGATGCCGGGCAGCCGCGTCAGGCGCTCGATCAGGTTCTCGATGGTGCGGTCGCGGGTCGCCATGGCGCTGGCGGTAGCTTCGCCGTGCGCCCGGCGCGGTCAAGCGAGCGGCGGGACGCCTGCGGGGCGGCCGGGGAATCGGCAGAACGGGCCGCAGCGGTCGCGGCGTTGGTTGCCCTGGCATCGCCCCGCCCATATCACTCGCACTGCCGTGCACCGAGGCCGCCACCCACCAGCGACGCACCGCGACGCCGGACCATCGAAGCCAGCCGCCCGCAACGCCGGGTGTGCGCGGCCGGAGGAACGCGGTTCGGCTGCGATCGCGGCCTCTCCACCTTCGTTCGTGCTCGTGCTGGCGCCGGGCGGCAGGCTGCACGTCGAGCCCGCGGCGGCAGATGACGGCCTACCCGCCGGCCCCCTCGCCGAGCGCATCGCTGCGGCGTTCGCGCAGGGATCCGGCCACGGCCTGCTCCACCTCGGCACGCGCGAGCAGGGCGAGTCGGATGCATCGTTGCCGCCGGACTTCCGGTTCTTCCGCGACTTCGCCGCGCGGTTCGTCGCGCGCCTGTGTGCTTCGCCCGAGCTCGAGGAACGGTACCCTGACCTCGAGCTGACGCCACCGACCGACGAGCTCACGGCGCTGGCGGCGGCAGCACCGCCGTTCCCCGGCGCAGAGTACCTCGACACCGCGGTGCTCGGGCAGCTGTGGACGGAGGCGCTGCGCGCGTTCCGCGAGGAGATCGCGGCGTTCGCCGGCACGGTGCAGGACTGGCTGCGCCAGCGCAGTGCGGCGTGGCACCTGGTCGGCCGCGTGCACTTCCACCTCGCCGAGCGCAAGGACGACGCCCGCCGACCGTTCGCGTTCCTCGCGACCTACACGACTCGACTCGGTGCCGGCAGCCGCGCGCAGCACCGGCCGCTCGGCCAGGCGGTCGCCGACTCGGCGCAGGCGCGCGACAAGCAAGCGCTGCTCGCCCTGCTGCAACCGGTCCATCGCGCCGCGGAACGCGATGCGTTCGTCAAAGGCCTGCTGGACGGCGGGGAGATCCTGCACCCGCTCGCATGGACGCCCGATGAAGCGTGGCGCTTCCTGCAGGCCATCCCCGCGTGCGAAGCGGCCGGCGTCGTCGTGCGCGTGCCGGACTGGTGGCGCAGCAAGTCGCCGCCGCGGCCGCAGGTGAGGGTCACCATCGGCGGCGCGCAACCGGCGAATGTCGGGCTCGACGCGCTACTCGACTTCGACGTCGCGGTGACGCTCGGCGGCGAACGACTCTCGGCCGCGGAGCTGAGCGAGCTCCTGGCCAGCACCGGCGGGCTCGTGCGCCTGCGCGGCCAGTGGGTCGAACTCGACAAGGACCTGCTCCGCGACGCGCTCGCGCACTGGCAGCGCGTGCGTGCGTCGGCCGGCGAGGATGGCCTGTCGCTGCTCGATGGCATGCGCCTGCTCGCCGGTGCGCCGTCCGCCGCGGGCGAGATCGCGGCGCCGGACGCGAGCGTGCGGTGGTCCGAAGTGCGGGCGGGCGCGTGGCTCGAGAACCTGCTGGCGACGCTGCGCGATCCGGCAGCACGCGCCGTCGCAGCGCAGCCGGTGGGGCTCGCCGCGACGCTGCGGCCGTACCAGGCGACCGGCGTGGCATGGCTGTCGTTGCTGACCAAGCTGGGGCTCGGCGCGTGCCTCGCCGACGACATGGGGCTCGGCAAGACAGTGCAGGTGCTGGCGCTGCTGCTCGCGCGGCGGCGCAGTGGCCCGTCGCTGCTGATCGCCCCGGCGTCACTGCTCGCCAACTGGCAGGCCGAAATCGAACGCTTCGCGCCGTCGCTCGTGACGTTCGTCGCCCACGCCTCGGCGACCGATGCCGCGACGCTCGGCAAGCCGCCCCGCGACCTCGCGCAGAAGGACCTCGTGCTGACGACCTACGGCTCCACGCTGCGGCTGCCCTGGCTCACGGACGTCGCGTGGGATCTGGTGGTGCTCGACGAGGCCCAGGCGATCAAGAACGCCGGCAGCAACCAGGCGCGCGCGTGCAGCAAGCTCCGGGCGCGCGCCCGCATCGCGCTGACCGGCACGCCGATCGAGAACCGGCTCGGCGACCTGTGGTCGCTGTTCCACTTCCTCAATCCCGGCCTGCTCGGCTCGGCGACGGAGTTCGGGCGGTTCGTCAAGACGCTCGAACGGCGAGTGCCGTCCGACTACGGCCCGCTGCGCGCGCTGGTGTCGCCGTACATCCTGCGGCGGCTGAAGAGCGACCGCCGCGTGATCGCTGACCTGCCCGACAAGACCGAGGTACGCGCGTGGTGCAATCTGACGAAGCCGCAAGCGGCGCTCTACGCGCAGGCGGTGCAGGCGCTCGCGGCGGAGATCGGCGCGGTCGCAGGCATCGAACGACGCGGCGCAGTGCTCGCATTCCTGATGCGGTTCAAGCAGATCTGCAACCACCCGTCGCAGTGGCTCGGCGACGGCGTGTTCGCGCCTGACGCGAGCGGCAAGTTCGCGAGGCTCGGGGAGATCTGCGAGTCGATTGCCGCGCGGCAGGAGAAGGTGCTGGTGTTCACGCAATTCCAGGAGCTGACGGAGCCGCTGCAGGCGCAGCTCGCGACCGTGTTCGGCCGGCCGGGGGTCGTGCTCGACGGCACGACGCCGCTCGCCGAGCGCAAGCGGCGCGTGGAGCGGTTCCAGAACGACGACGCCGTGCCGTTCTTCGTGCTGTCGGTCAAGGCCGGCGGCACGGGGCTCAACCTGACCGCAGCGACGCACGTGATCCACTTCGACCGCTGGTGGAATCCCGCGGTCGAGGACCAGGCGACGGACCGGGCGTATCGGATCGGGCAACGGCGGAACGTGCTGGTGCACAAGTTCGTGTGTCACGGCACGGTCGAGGAGCGGATCGACGCCCTGATCGAGGGCAAGCGGGAGCTCGCGGGTGGAGTGCTCGGCACCGACGGTGGAAAGATGCTCACCGAGATGAGCGACGCGGAGTTGCTGCGGTTCGTCGCGCTGGACGTGCACCGCGCGACCGGCGATCTATGATCCGCCGCGCTGTGATCGATCTGCTGACAGCGGCGCGGAGGACCTGATGGCGCGGTTCCGTTCGAGGTCGAGGTACGGACGCAGCTCGTCGTTCTCGTCGTGGCGGGAGTACGTGCCGCAGGCCACGCGACGCGCGAACGCCGCGAGCCACGCGCTGCGAGCCGGCAAGGACGGTGCGGCGCTGGCGCCGGTGCACGTCGAGGGCCGCGCGATCACGAAGTCGTTCTGGGGCAAGGCCTGGTGCGAGAACCTGGAGGGCTACAGCGACTTCAGCAACCGCCTGCCGCGCGGCCGGACGTACGTGCGCAACGGCTCGGTGATCGACCTGAAGATCGGCGCCGGTGCGATCGACGCGCTGGTCAGCGGATCGCAGGTGTACACCGTGCGCGTCACGATCGCGCGCCTTGCGGCCGCACGGTGGAAGGAGCTGGTGAGACAGTGCTCGGGACAGATCACGTCGCTGCTCGACCTGCTGCAGGGCCGGTTTGCGCGCGGGGTGATGGAAGTGCTCGCGCGCCGCGACGACGGGCTCTTCCCACGACCGCGCGATCTGGCATTCGACTGCTCGTGCCCGGACTGGGCGGCGATGTGCAAGCACGTCGCCGCGGTGCTCTACGGCGTCGGTGCGCGCTTCGAGCAGGATCCGTCGCTGTTCTTCCTGCTGCGCCAGGTGAACAGCGAAGACCTGATCGCCGCCGCGGCGGGTGCCGATGGACTGGTGACGGCGCCGCCAGCCGCTGCCAGTGCGCTCGCGGGGGAGGATCTGGGGAGCGTGTTCGGAATCGACCTCGACGACGGCGGTGGTCCGGTTGCCGAACGCGTATCGCCTTCGCCGCGTGCAGCGCCCGCGAAGCGGCGGCCGCCGCGGACACGAACAGCCCGGCGCAACATGGTGCGTGAAGCGGTGGACGACGAGGGCTTCGGCGAAGTGTTCGGCCCCGGCCTCGAAGTCACACCCGAGTTGCTGGTCGGGTTCGGGGTTCCGCGCACGACGTTCGGCAACTGGCTGACCACCGGGGTGCTCGCCCGCACCGGGAAGCGCGGCGTCTACCGGACCACCGCGGCGACCCTCGATCGATTCCTGCGCGTGTGGGCGCGCGCCAGGTCGTCCGCGTGACGGTGACGCTCGCCGACGAGGGCGCCCTGGAGGAAGAGGGCATCGTGTTGATCGACGGAATCGACCTGCACTTGCATCCTGCGTGGCAACGCAAGTCATCGAGCGCCTGCGGGAGGTCTTTCCTCGCTGCCAATTCGTCGTCAGCACGCACTCGCCGCAGGTGCTCGCCTCAGTCGAACACCGCTGCGTACGGCTCCTGCGCGTCGATGAGGACACCGGCACGCTCGAGCTCGAGCCCGCAGCATCGTCGGCATTCGGGCAAGACACCAACTACGTACTGGAGACGGTGCTCGGCGTTCCTGAGCGCCCACCGTGGCCCCGACAGCACCCTCATCACTTGTCCTTCGGCTTCATGGCCTTGAACTTCGCCTCCAACTCGGGGTGGCAGGTGAAGCACTGTGAACCCGGCAGGCCGTGCTTCTCGCACCAGTCGCCCTTCTTCTTGAACGACTCCGTGAGGCTGGCATTGCATCGCGTGCAGATCGACTCGGGGACCCCGTGCTCCGGACACCAGTCGGCAACCTGGGTTTTCTCCACCAACGGCGTCTTCGGTGCCGCTGCGGGCTGCGCGGCCGGCGCCTGCTTCGGCTCGCCCCCGCAGGCGGCGAAGAACGTCATCGCGATCACGAACGAGAAAGACAACTTCGACATGCTGAACCTCATGGTTTCTCCTGGCTAGCTGCTGCCATGGCCTGGCACCGGTGCGGATTCCACCATGGAACCCGATCCATTCCCCGGAGTTTCGAGCGCGGCGGCAGGGATCTGCTTCGAACCGAACACGAGATAGATGGCTGGCAGGACCAACAGCGTGAGCAGCGTGCTGCTCAGCACGCCGCCGATCACGACGGTGGCCAACGGTCGCTGTACTTCCGCGCCGACACCATTGCTCAGCGCCATTGGCACGAAGCCCAGCGCCGCGACGAGCGCGGTCATCAGCACCGGCCGCAGCCGCGTGAGGCACGCCGCCTCGACCGCGGTCGGGCGATCGAGCCCCCGAGCCACGAGCTGCCGCACGTACGACACCAGCACCATGTCGCCGAGCACGGCCACGCCCGACAGCGCGATGAAGCCGACGCCGGCGGAGATCGAGAACGGCATGTCGCGCACCCACAGTGCGGCCACGCCGCCGACGGCTGCGAACGGCACGCCGGTGAACACGCGCAGCGAATCACGGAGGTTGTGGTAGGTGACGTAGAGCAAGCCGAGAATCGAGAGGAGCACGATCGGCACGACGATCATCAGCCGTTCGCGCGCCCGCTCGTAGTTTTCGAACTGTCCGCCCCACTCGATGCGGTATCTGCCCGGCGGCAACGCGACGGCCTTGGCAACCTCGCGGCGCGCTTCCGCCACGTACGAACCGACGTCGCGACCGCGCACGTTGACCTGCACCGAGATGCGGCGTTGGCCCCATTCGCGCGTGATCGTGGACGGTCCTTCGACTTCCTCGATGGCCGCGAGCGAAGTCAGCGGCAAGAGTTGGCCAGCAGCACTTGTCACGAGAACGGAGCCGATCGCACTGCTGCCCGTTCGCAGGCGGTCTGGCAGACGCAGCACGAGCGGAAACCGCAGCTGTCCGTCGACCACCTCGCCGACGCGCCTGCCGCCGATTGCCTGCACGAGATCCATGACGGCCTTCGCTGGCACGCTGTGCCGCGCCAGGGCGTCGCGATCGGCGCGGATTTGCAGCACTGGCTGGCCCGTGACCTGCTCGGTGCTCAGGTCCGCGGCACCGGGAACGGCGCCCAGCACGCTGCCGACCTCGTTGGCCTTCTGCGTCAACACCGCGAGGTCGTCGCCGAAGATCTTCACCGCGACATCGCCACGCACGCCGGCGATCATCTCGTTCACCCGCATCTCGATCGGCTGCGTGTAGACGAGTCGTTGGCCCGGCATGTCGCGCAGCTCCCGTTGCACGAGATCGACGAGTTCGGCCTGGCTCCGCGCCCGGTGCCACTGTTCCCGCGGATGCAGCGTCAGGAACAGATCCGTCAGTTCGACTCCCATCGGATCGGTAGCGACTTCGGCGGCCCCGGTCCGGCTCCAGGCGTGACGAACCTCGTCGGGGAAGGCGGCCAGCAGCGCCTTCTCCATCTGCGTGTTGTAGCGGACCGACTCTTCGAGATCGGTGCCGGCGATGCGTACGGCATTGATGACGATGGCACCCTCCGACAAACGCGGCACGAACTCGGAGCCGAGGCCGCGAGCGACGATCACGCCGGCTCCGAGCACCGCGAGGGCGGCTCCGATCACGGCGATCCGATGGTGCATGACAGAGCGCAGCACGGGCCTGTACAGCCAGCGCGCGGCGCGGATCAGCAGGGGCTCGCGTTCTTCGGAGCGCTGCGGCAACAGCAGGCTGGCCAGGACCGGCATCACCGTGAGCGACAGCACGAGGGAACCGACCAGCGCGAAGATCACCGTCAGCGCCATCGGCTGGAACAGCTTTCCCTCGATGCCTTCGAGCGTCAGGATCGGCACGTAGACGAGAGCGATGATCAGCTCACCGAACATCGTCGGCCGCCGCACCTCCAGGACGGCGTCGCGGACGACCTCGATGCGGCTGCGACCGTCGCGATCGTGCGCGAGATGGCGCACCGCGTTCTCGACCTGGATCACGGCGCTGTCCACGACGAGGCCGAAGTCGATCGCGCCGAGGCTCATCAGGCTGCCGGCGATCGCGAAGCGCCACATGCCGGCGAACGCGAACAGCATCGACAGCGGAATCGCCGCGGCGACGATCAAACCCGCGCGCAAGTTGCCGAGGAACAGGAACAGCACCGCAATGACCAGCAGTCCGCCCTCGAACAGGTTCCTGCGCACCGTGTCGATGACGTGGTCGACGAGCTCCGTGCGATCGTAGACGACTTCGACGTGGATGCCCGCAGGCAGCCGCGGGCGCAGCTCGTCCAGCTTGTGCTTGAGGGCCGTCGTGATCGCGTGCGTGTTCTCGCCCATCAGCATGAACCCGAGGCCGAGCACGGCTTCGCCGCGGCCTTGGTAGGTCACAGCACCACGCCGGATCTCGGCGCCGATCACGACCTCGGCGACGTCGCCGACGCGCACCGGCACGCCGTCCTTCGCCGCCAGCACCATCTGGCGGATCTGTTCCACGTCGGCAACCAGGCCTTCGCCCTGGATCAACAGCATGCTGCCCTGCGAGCCGATGCTGCCGCCACCGGCGTTGACGTTGTTGGCCTCGAGGGCGGTCACGACCTCGTCGAAGGTGAGGCCGTGCAGCGTGAGTCGCGCCGGGTCGACGCGCACTTGGTACTGCTTTTCGTTGCCGCCCCAACTGTTGACCTCGGCGACCCCTGGCACGGTGCGCAGCGCCGGCTTCAGGATCCAGTCCTGCACGGTGCGCAGCTCGGTGATGTCGGCGCGTTCCGAATGGAGCACGTAGTGGAACACCTCGCCGAGTCCCGTTGCGACGGGGCCGAGCTCCGGTGCTGAGACACCTGGCGGCAGCTCCACCGTGCCGAGACGTTCGCTGACGAGTCGGCGCGCGAAGTAGATGTCCGTGCCGTCGGCGAACGTGACGACCACCTGCGACAGGCCGAACTTGCTCACGGAGCGCACGCCCTGGAGCGCGGGCAAGCCGCTGATCGCCTGCTCGATGGGGAACGTGATCTGGCGTTCGATCTGTTCGGGCGCCAGCGCCGGAGCGATGGTGTTGACCTGCACCTGCACCGGCGTCGTGTCCGGGAAGGCGTCGATGTCGAGTGCGCGCACGGCCAGGGCGCCGAAGACCGAGGCAACGAGCAGCGTCACCAGCACCGCCAGGCGATGGTGCAGCGACCAGGAGATGATGCGTTCGAGCATGGTCGGCCGTTACTTGTCGCAGCAGCCGGCGCCCAGATTGGACTTCAGGATCTCTGCCGTGAGCACGTGACTGGCTGTGGTGACGACGATCTCTCCCGGCAACAGACCGGCGAGCACCTCGGTGTACGCCGCATCGCTGGCCCCGATCCGCACCTTGCGCGTCTGGAACACCGTGTCGGCGAGCCGGACGAAGACCACGTGACAACATCCTTCCCACTGCACTGCCGCGTTGGGCACGGCGATCGCCTTGGCAGTCGGACGGATCACGATCTGGGCCTTGCCGAAGGTGTTCGCGCGCAGCGCGCCATCGGCGTTGTCGACCGTCGCCCGGATCTTCAATGTGCGCGTCATGTCGTCGACAGCGGTCGAGATCCAGTCGACTGTTCCCAGGACAGGCTCGCCGCGCGCATGGTCGGCGCGGAACAGGATCCTCGCGCCGACCGTGACGCGCGACGTCAGCGACTGCGGCACGTCCATCACGATCCACATGCGTCGAGTGTCGGCGATCTCGAACAGGACGCGCGTCGTGTCCACGGTCTCGTCCGTGACGACCCCGCGCGTCACGACGATGCCGCCGAGCGGGGCACGGATCGGCAACAGGTTCGCCGACCTGCCCGTCGCGGGCAGCGCGGTCAGAACCGCTTCCGGGATGCCGAGCCAGGCGACGGATTCCGGCGTCGGCGCCCCCTCGGGCAACGGCACGCCGAGGTTCAGCACCGCCTGCCTCGCGTTGAAGAGCCGGACCCCCGCTTCGCGTGCGGCGGCGCTGGCGTGGATCCTGTCGGTGTCCTTGCCGAAGCCTCCTGCCACGGCACGCTCGAGCCGCTTTTCGTTCGCGACTGCGGCTTCGTGGCTGGCAAAGGACTGCAGCAGGTCCGCCTTCGCGCGCCCCATGTCGACAGCATCGATCAGGGCGAGCACCTCACCGGCCTCGACCGTGGCGCCAAGTTCCTTGCCGAGGTAGCGCGCAGTTCCGGCCACGCGCGATACGACCTTGGCGAAGTGCGTGCGGTCGTAGTCGACGTGTGCGGGGACGGCCACACCCTCGGCCATCGGCCGCTCGACGACCTTGCCGAGCTGCACGCCGACCTTGTCGACGGCCTCCTGCGAGGCGAACTGCACCTTCAACGCGTGCTTCTGGCAGGTCGCAGGGTCCTTGCCCGGCCTGGGCGCGCCTGCCGGAGCGGGATCGTTCGCGAGCGCGACGATCGGTGCCGATTCGTCGACCGCCAGTTCACCCCTTCTTGCGATCTCCGGATGGCAGATCGTGCAGCACGACTCGGGGACACCGTGCTCCTTGCACCAGTCGGCAGCGACTCCGGTCGCGAGGATCTCGGGATGGCAGATGGTGCACTTGGACTCCGGGACGCCGTGCTCCTTGCACCAGTCGACGGCGCTCTCGCCGGCGAGTTCTGGATGGCAGGCAATGCACTGCGACTCCGGGACGCCGTGTTCCACGCACCAGTCTTCGCTCGCTGGCGATTGTCCGCCGAACAGCGAAGAGAACTTCGGGGCCTCCCAACCGGTGTGGTGACCCCAGAGTCCAACCGCGAGCAGCGCGAACAAGACGATCACGGTCGGCAGCTGGTGAAGGAGCCGAACGATCAGTCGTCGCTGGGGATGCTGTGTGGTGATGTCAGTCATGGTTCTCGGTGCCTCGACGGGAGGGGATACGACGCCGTGCCGCTGATGATCATGGGCGCTCCTCGCCGTCGCGGCCTTGCCGCTCCGCAACAGCCAGTGCGTCCGGGCCGCCCACGGCCCGTTCCAGTTCGATGCGCGCAAGCCACAAGTCCCGCTGCAACAGCAACAGGGCTCCTTCGGCGCCACGCAGATCCTGCTCGGCTCGCAACACCACGCCAACGTCGGCCTCGCCGGCGCGATAGGCGGCCTCGGCGAGCGCGCGGCGGCGCTGCTGCAGCGGCAGGACTTCCTGGCGAACGCGCGCCAGCCGCGCGCCGGCTGCCCTCGCATCCGCCATGGACGCGCGTGTGGCCTGCACGATCTCGCGTCCGCGAGCTGTCGCGCGGTGGCGTGCAGCCAACAGTTCCGCCCGCACGCCTTGCTGCCGCGTGCTGCCATCGTCGAACAGGGGCAGCGGCAGCGCCGCGAGCGGTCCGAGTGACCAGGCACCTTCGCGCTCGGTGCCGGCACCCAACTGCGCGCCTGCGAGCCACGACAAGCCGGCAAGGTCGAGGTCGTCGCCGAGAGCCTGCACTTCGGCTTTGGCAGCGGCGAGCTCGGGGCGGCGCTGCAGCGCAATCGCGACGAGACCTTCCTCGGTGGCTGCAAGCGCCGTGGGCTCCTGCCACGGCGCCAGCCCGAACGGCGGCGACGCACCAGGTGCGCCAAGCAGCCGCAGCAGCAGCAAGCGCGAAGCAGCGCGCTGGCGACCGCGTTCGACCGTTTCGAGCGCGAGTTGCAGCCGGAGAGCATCGAGTTCTGCGAGGTCGAGCTGGGTGCCGTCGCCGGCCGCCAGACGCGCCTGGCCAAGAGCCACGAGTCGGTCAGCAGCTTGCACGCGCGCTTGCAACACTGGCGCCTCGGCATCGAGAGCCTGCAGGTGCGCGTACGCCGCTTGCACGTTGGCAATCACGTCGATTGTCGCTGCGACGGCCATCGCGCAGGCCGCCTCGAGCCTGTGGTCCGCCGCCGATGCGCGCTTCGGCCGCTGGAGAATCGTCAGCACGTCGGTGCCCAGACGCGCATCGATCTCGACCTTCCCCCCACCTGGAGGGAACCGGAACAGCACGTCGAGGATGGGGTTCGGCCAGCGCCGCGCTTGATTCGCATCGGCCAGTGCTACCCGGGTCAGCGCCAGTGCCTCCTGCAGCGAAGGATCGTGCTGCAACGCCGCGCGCACTGCATCGCCGATCGTCAGCACCGGCGACGCCGGCACCGCGATCTCGATGGGCTCCGCATCGTCACGGAAGACGATTGCATCGGCGACACCTGCCGCCGCTGCGGCGTCCCGCACCGGATCGAGGTCGGGAACGGCGGCGGCGCAGGAGGCGGTTGCTCCGGCTGCCACCAGACAGGCAAAGCACAGGACTCGGCGTACCAGCCGAACTTCCTGGCCGCAAACCGATGGCCCTGACAATGACGATTCTCGATGCCCGCCCAGGACATCCTTCGCGCAACGATGTGCTCGCATACCGAGGTTGACGTTCAAGAGACGGCGGAGGCGGAAACGAAGCCGCATCCCTTGCGTGGGGCGGCTCAGCAGGCACACAAGCCTGCTTGGGATATGCGCAAGAGTTGTGGATGAGATCGGCGTGATCACGCGGCGTTGACCTTGGTTCCATCCTTGAACCGGACTCCGTTGATGATGTCTCGCAGCAGCAGCGAGCCATCGAGTTTGCGCCAG
>JBASWX010000450.1:0-4991 GCA_049276695.1 Planctomycetota bacterium | reverse complement strand
GGGGTGCGAGTCGGGCCGTTGCACGGCTGTGTCGTCACGCTGCGCGAACTCACGGGCGGCGACAGCGCCGCCGGCGAGCCGCTGGTCCAGCAGGCGTCGGCGAAGGCGTTCGTTGCCGCGGTCGAGCAGGCGGGACTGGTCGAACTCGAACCTTGGGTGCACATCGAGATCACCTGCCCGCAGGACAGTTCGGCCCCGGTGACGGCTGACCTCGGTGCGCGCGGCGCCGAGGTGCTCGGCATCGCCGCCGGCGCGCTCGGGGCGCGGCTGGAAGCCCGGGCGCCGCTGTCGCGCATGCTCGGCTACGTCACGAGGTTGCGTTCGATGACCAAGGGTCGCGGCCAGGTTCAGCTGCGGCCGATCGGGTTCTTCCCGGGCCTCGCCGCGTGAGGGGACCCGCAGCGTGTCGCCGGCACGCACCCGCGCAGCCCCGAAGTTTGTCCGAGTGCGTGCTTGACGCCGGTTGCCGAGGTCGGTACCGTGCCGGGCCCTTGCGCTCCAGGGAGCACGTCATTCGACGTAACCCCTAGCCGCGCAGTGGGTTGCGAACAAGCCCGCGCGACCCGTCGCCGCGCTCGATCCGCAACCGTCTTCGCCCGTCTGTCCACCCGACGTCTGTCTGTCCAACCCTGCCGAGGCCCGGCGCCACCGTCATGCAAGAGCGAATCCAGATCCGGATGGAGGCCTACGACCACGAGGCCCTCGACCAGGCCGCGCTCGACATCGTCGAGACGAGCAAGCGCACTGGCGCCCGGGTCGCCGGCCCGGTGCCGCTGCCGACGCGGATCGAGCGCTACACGGTGCTGCGCTCGCCGCACATCGACAAGAAGAGCCGGGAGCAGTTCGAGGTGCGCACGCACAAGCGGCTGATCTACATCAGCGAGCCGACCACCAAGACGGTCGACGCCCTGAGCAAGTTGAACATGCCCGCCGGCGTCGACATCCGCATCAAGGCCTGACCCGATCGAGCCCGGCCACACGGGCCTGAACCGCAGCACCCTCCGCCAACCTCACAGTCGCCAACCTCACAGTCGAACCATGGTCGAGGTCAAAGTCATCCAGAACGGCGCCGTCGCGACGAAGACCGTCGACGCGTCGGCCTTCGGCAGCAAGGTGCTCGGCCGCACCCTCAAGGACGCGGTCGTGATGTACGAGGACAACGCGCGCCAGGGCACGGTGCAGGCGCGCACGCGGTCGATGGTGAAGGGGCCGAACAAGAAGCTGTGGCCGCAGAAGCACACCGGCCGCGCCCGCATGGGCACGCCGAAGTCGCCGCTGTGGCGAGGCGGTGGCCGCATCCACCCGCCCGAGCCCCGCGACCACCGCTACGCGATGCCGAAGCAGGCGCGCCGGGTCGCGCTGCGCAACGCGCTGTTCACCAAGTTCCGCGACGCCGAGGTGGCGATCGCCGACGGTTGGCCGACCGGCAAGCCGAGCACCAAGGCCGCGGTGGCGCTGCTCGGCAAGCTCGGCATGGGCGGCAGTGCCACGGTGGTGACCGCCGAGGTCGACCGCAACCTGGTGTTGTCGCTGCGCAACGTGCCGCTGGTCGACGTTCGCCCGCTCGGGGACCTGAACGCGCACCAGGTGCTGCTGCGCCGCTACCTGGTGCTGACACCCGCCGCGTTCGCCGCACTCGAGCAGCGCTTCGCGAAGAAGGAGTCCTGAGATGGTCGACAAGAACCAGTACTACGACGTCGTGCGCCGCGCGGTCGTCACCGAGAAGTCGACGGCGATGCAGGCGATGCACAACCAGTTCACCTTCGAGGTCGCGGCGGACGCCAACAAGATCCAGGTCAAGAAGGCGGTCGAGGTGTTGTTCGCGGTCAAGGTGCTGAAGGTCCGCATGGTCAGCATGCCGAGCAAGGTCCGCCGCACGCTCGGCCGCCCGGGTTCGACCCGGCCCTGGAAGAAGGCGGTCGTCAAGTTGAAGAAGGGCGACTCGATCGCGATCACCTGATCGCAACCCGCACAGAGCACCTGCCCAGAGGCCCGTCATGCCAGTCAAGGTCTACCAGCCCACCTCCGCCGGCCGCCGCAACTCGTCGGTGCTCGACTTCAGCCACCTGACCCGCGGCAAGCGCCGCGAGAAGGGTCTGACGGAGCGCCTGCACGACAAGGCCGGTCGCGACGCGCTCGGCCACATCACCAGCCGCTTCCGCGGTGGCGGCGCCCGCCGCATCTACCGCCGGATCGACTTCCTGCGCCAGAAGGACGGCGTGCCCGGCACCGTCAACGCGATCGAGTACGATCCCAACCGCTCGGCCGACATCGCGCTGGTGTTCTACGCCGACGGCGACAAGCGCTACATCCTGGCGCCGAAGGGCCTCACGGTCGGCATGAAGATCGTGTCCGGCGACCGTTGCGATCCGGACGTCGGCAACTGCATGCGGCTCGACGCGATCCCGCTCGGCCTGCAGGTCCACAACGTCGAGATGCAGCCCGGCCGCGGCGGCCAGATCGCGCGCGCGGCGGGCAAGAGCTGCCAGCTGATGGCGCGCGACGGCGACTACGCGGTGGTGGTGATGCCGTCGGGCGAGATGCGCAAGATCCTCGCGTCGTGCCGCGCCACGATCGGCGAAGTCGGCAACGCCGACTGGCAGAACATCCGCTGGGGCAAGGCAGGTCGCAAGCGTCACCTCGGCCGCCGGCCGCACAACCGCGGCACCGCGCAGAACCCGGTGTCGCACCCGATGGGCGGCGGCGAAGGCCGCACTGGCGGCGGCCGCCATCCCTGTTCGCCGACCGGCTTGTTGGCGAAGGGCGGCAAGACGCGGCGCGGCAAGGCGCGCAGCAGCCAGTTCATCCTGCGGCGCCGGCCGCCGGGCAAGCACGTTGCCGTCGGCAGCGGCAGCTGAGCGCACCACGGATCGCACCACCCAGCCAGCGCACCACCGAGACCACCCGCACGGAGATCCACGATGAGCCGCAGTATCAAGAAGGGCCCGTTCGTCGCCGAGAAGCTGGCGAAGCGCGTGGCGGCGATGAACCAGAAGGGCGTCAAGGACCCGATCCAGACCTGGTCGCGCGCCAGCGTGATCCTGCCCGAGTTCGTCGGCCACACGTTCAACGTGCACAACGGCCGCACCTTCCTGAAGGTCTATGCGACCGAGGACATGGTCGGCCATCGGCTCGGTGAGTTCGCGCCGACGCGGACCTTCCGCGGCCACTCGACCCGCAAGGTGGAGGAGCCGGTCAAATGAGCTTCGAAGTCCGAGCCGTGCACCGCGGTGCCCGCATGGGCGTCTACAAGGCGCGCCGCATCCTGGCGCTGATCCGCGGCCGTTCGGTCAACCAGGCACTCGACGACCTGCGCCACGACCAACACCGGGCCTCCCGCGACATCTACAAGGTGCTCGCTTCGGCGGTCGCCAACGCGCTGCAGAATCCGGCAGTGCGCGCCAATCGCCTCGTCATCGCGCGCACGTTCGCGCAGGACGGCCCGCTGCTGCCCGGCGGCATGCGCGTGCGGCCGGGGCCGCAGGGCCGCGCGATGCCGATCAAGCGCCGCACCTGCCACATCCACATCCACGTCGCTGATCCGCAGGCCGGGCCGGCCGCTGCGGGCGGAGAAGAGTGAACCCATGGGTCAGAAAGTCCATCCGACCGGCTTCCGCATCGCGATCACCGAGCAGTGGCGTTCCCGTTGGTATGCCACCAAGAAGGACTTCGCCAAGAACCTGATCGAGGATCAGAAGATCCGCCGCTTCATCAAGAAGGAGTGGCAGTTCGCGGCGATCCCGAAGGTCGAGATCGAGCGCACCGGCGAGCTGGTCACCGTGTTCGTGCACACCGCCCGCCCCGGCGTGCTGATCGGCAAGAAGGGCACCAAGGTCGACGAGTTCCGGATGGAACTCGAGAAGCTCACCGGCAAGCCGGTGCGGATGAAGATCATCGAGATCCACCGGCCCGAGCAGGAGGCCTACCTGGTCGCCGAAGCGGTATCCGAGCAGCTTGCCAAACGGATCAACTACCGCCGCGCCCTGAAGAAGGTGGCCGATGCGTCGATGGCGGCCGGCGCCAAGGGCATCAAGATCCGCGTCGCCGGACGCCTGGGTGGCGCGGAGATGTCGCGCGTCGGCACCTACCGCAAGGGTCGCGTGCCGTGTGGCACGCTGCGCGCGCAAGTCGACTACGGCTACTCGGTGTGCAAGACCAAGTACGGCACGCTGGGCTGCAAGGTGTGGATCTTCCGCGGCGAGTACGGCCCGGGCGAGACCACCAACGGCCTGTTGCCCGTCCGCCCTGCTGCCGATCGCCCGGCCGTCTGATCGCGAACCCGAACCGCCAAGGACCCCGAGGGAACCACTGCCATGTTGATGCCGAAGAGAACGAAGTGGCGCAAGCAGATGCGCGGCAAGATCCGCGGCGACGCCACGCGCGGCAACGAGGTGTCGTTCGGCGAGTTCGGCCTGCAGGCGATGGAGCCGAGCTGGCTGTCGGCGCGCGTGATCGAGGCCGGCCGCGTCGCTGCTTCGCGCGCCGCGCCCGAAGCCAAGCTGTGGATCCGCGTGTTCCCGCACAAGTCGGTCAGCAAGAAGGCCGCCGAGACGCGAATGGGCACCGGCAAGGGCGACGTCGAGTTCTGGGCGGCCGTGATCAAACCAGGCACGATCCTGTTCGAGCTCGACGGCGTCACCGAAGACGCGGCGAAGACCGCGTTCAACCGCGTCGCGCACAAGCTGCCGTTGCGCGTGCGCCTGGTCAGGCGCCGCCGCGCCTGATGCCCACGACACCGACCTCCGACCCCCACACGACGATGAAACGGGCGATCAACGAGATTCGCGGCGACGGCTCGACCGAGCTGCAGGCCAAACTGAACGACCTGCGCAAGGAACAGTTCGAGCTGCGCTTCAAGCCGGAGTCGGGCAAGACGACGCGCCACCGCGAGGTGCGGCGCACGATCGCCCGGATCCTGTTCGTGCTGGGCGAGCGTGCTCGCACCGGGGCGACCGGCAGCGCCGGCGCAGCGCCGGCCGCCGCCGCCGCAC
>JBASWX010000449.1:0-3177 GCA_049276695.1 Planctomycetota bacterium | reverse complement strand
GATCGCGACACCGGGCACGACGTGCTAGCCTTCATGGGTGCGCTCTCGACCCGATCCGACACCCGGCGCAGTGACGCCGCAGCCCGCGGAGGTCGATGCGGAGGTCCTGTCGTGTCTGCGCGCCGGCGACGTCGCGGCGCTCGAGCGGCTGTTCCAGGTCTACGGGAAGCGCGTGTTCCGCGTGTGCCAGGGTGTTCTCGGCAACCGCGCCGACGCGGAGGACGCGACGCAGGAGGTGTTCCTGCGGGCGTTCCAGAACGCCGGCTCGTTCTCCGGCACGACGCGGTTCTCGTCGTGGTTGCTCAGCCTGGCGGTGAACCACAGCCGCAACCTGGCCAAGGCGGCGCGACGCCACCGGCAAACGCTGTCGGACCCGGATCTCGCGGCAGTTCCAGGGTCGGACTCGCCTGAACACCACGCGGTGGAACGCGAACGCTGCGACACCCTCGCCGGCCTGCTGATGGAGCTGCCGCTCGAACGCCGGCAGGCGCTCGTGCTGCGGGAGATGGAAGGCCTGAGCTACGCCGAGATCGCCGAGGTGCTGCAAGTCCCGATCGGCACCGTCACCTCGCGGCTGATCCGCGGTCGCGAGCAGTTGCGGGCCCTGATGGCGGGCCGCGGGATGAATCCGCCAGAATCGGGATGAAAGCCGGGCCGGCGGTTGTCCTCCCGCCCGATGGACTGCCAGCGTGCCCGTGAATGCCTGAGTCCGCTGGCCGACGGCGAGTTGCCGGTCGGCCTGGTCAGGGAAGTGCTCGGGCACTTGCGCCAGTGCGATTCCTGTCGCCGCGAACTGGCTGCGCTGCGTGCCATTGGCGACGGCATTCGTTCGATCGGTGCGACCGACGTTCCTGGCGGCCTGGCAGCGCGTGTCGTGGCGGCGGCGGGCACGGCTGCGCTCGTGCGACGCAGTGCCCGCTGGCCGGTTCTGCACACCGTGGGGCCGCGCCTGGCCGGGCTGCTCGCCGGCGCCGCGCTGGTGGCGATTGCGATGGCGCCGATCACCGGCCTGCCGTCCCCGACCGGCCGCGAGGCCCTGCCGTTGGCGGCGCTCGTGTCCGACGCCCACTTCGACGTCGAGCTCCATGGCTCCTTTGCCGGCGACCTGGCGCGGCTGACTGGACATCCCGAGGGCCAACTGCTCGCCGAGCTGGTCGGAGTCGCCAGATGAACTGGCGCAACCTGCTGCCCTGGGTGCTCGCCGGCGCGTTGCTGGCGAGTCTCTTCGCCAACCAGGCGATGTTCTTCCGGTTGCGGGCCGAGGCGAGGTCTCCCGCATTGCCGACCACCTCCCACACCGACGCGCTGCTTGCCGCCCACGTCGCTCCCCAAGCTGCCGGGGAGCGCTGCCCGACCATGGCCCGCCTGGGCCTCACGGCGGAGCAGCGCGAACGGATCCGCAAGTGCACCCTCACCAGCCTCGATGACCGGGCCGGATTGGCACTGCAGATCGAGGAAGCCGCTGCGGAGTTGGACCGACTGCTCGCCGAGGTCACCGTCGACGCCGCCGAGGTCCTCCGCGCCGCGAACCTGGTGACCGACCTGCGGTCCAAGCAGTTCATGGCCTGGGTCGGCGCGATCCTGGTCGTTCGCGACGTTCTCACGCCCGAGCAACTGGAATCGCTGCGCGCGCGCAAGCCGCGGTGATCCGCCGGCGCTGTTCCGGCCGCTGGCCCGATTCCTCCTCCTCCTCCTCCTCCTCCTCCTCTTCGCCCACGAATGGACCCCTCCATCCTGCTGGTCTGCCTGGTTGTCCCGACGTTCCAGGATCCGCCAGACGCCGTCGCGCGCAACAGCAGCTGGCAAGCCCCGGCGACGGCCGCCTCGCAGCCGAATCCCGTCCCTGCCGCGAAGGAATCGATCCTCGCTGGCGAAGCGCTCTACAAGGCGACCTGCGTGGCGTGCCATGGCGCCGCCGGCCGCGGCGACGGCCCGCTCGCGGGCATGCTGAAGATCCAGCCGCTGGACTTCGCGGCGGCGCTGCCGCGGCAGTCCGACGGGGAGATCTTCTGGAAGGTGCGCACCGGCAACGCGGTCATGCCCCCGGCGGCACGGACCCAGACGGAGGAGTCGACGTGGCATCTCGTCAACTACCTGCGCACGCTCGCGTCGCCGGCGCTGCGCACGCACCCCTGGGCGTCCTTTCCGGCGGGAGCGTGGGTGGACGTGCACACGCACCATTCGATGACTTCGGGCAGCGGGGCGACGCCCACGGAATGGGACTCCGATTCGCGCATGACGGTCGTGGCGATCGGGCCGGACTCGGTCCTGATCCGGCACGAGAACCCGAAGGTGAACGTGGCGGAGGACGCGTCCCTGGTGATTCCCGCGGTCGATGAGTTCCCCGGCGTGCGAGCGTTGGGGCAATGGCCGCACGACATCTTCCCGTTCGGCCCGGAGCGCAAGTCCGGGGTGACGCCCAAGGACAAGCAGCCTGCGCCTCGGGAGCTGAAGACCCGGACTGCCCGCGAGGAAGCCGTCGAGGTCGCCGGACGCCCGCACACCGCGAAGGTCGTCGAGCGCGCGTGGAAGGCGACCACCGGGGACGCGACGCAGGACTACGCGCTCACGGCCTGGCTGGTCGACGGATTCGAGTTGCCGGTCCGAACGACGTTGACCGTGGACGGCAAGGTGCGATCCGAGTCGGAGATCGTGAGCCTGGCGGACCCGGTGAAGGTGGGCGCGGAGGCGATGCCTTGCGTCGTCACCGTGACGAAGAAGCACCTGGCGGACGGCACCATCGTCAAGCGGCAGTGGAGCAGCGCCCAGGTTCCCGGGTTCCTGGTGAAGATGGAATCGCAGATGACGACCGACGCCTACTCGATCACGGTGAACGAGTGGGTGACTGCGTTCCAGGCCTCGGCGGCGATGCTCGCCAAGAAGGCGGAGGATGGCGTCAACCCGCCCGGCTCCCGCCCGGCTCTCGGCTTCATGCCGGACTACCAGTCGGCGGAACCTGGGGTGCGCGTCCATGAGGTCGCGGCGGGCGGCCCTGCGGCCGAAGCCGGGCTCCAGCCCGGGGATCGCATCACCGAGATCCGGGGCAAACCGGTCCTGAGCGGCAGTACCCGCGCGACGCGGGCTTGGTCAGGAAAGAACTGTTGAGGGCGACCGCACGGCTTCGTGATGATGCCCTGCGGCGCCCGGACCAAGGCCGAGCAAGCTCTGGTGCTTCGT
>JBASWX010000448.1:0-1533 GCA_049276695.1 Planctomycetota bacterium | reverse complement strand
GGGCCCGGAAGGCGCGCATCGCGACCAGATAGCGCCACACGTCGCGGCAGATGCGCACGGTGGTCTGCTTGTCGAACCGTCGCTCGAAGCGGCACGGCACCTCGACTACGCGCAGGCCGGCCTGGTGCGCGAGGATCATGACCTCGCTGTCCCAGAACCAGCCGACGTCGCGGGTGCGCTTCACCACCGGCACGATCCGGTCGCGCACGAAGAACTTGAAGCCGGTCTCCGGATCGCGGAACGGCACGTCGAAGGTGCGCCGGAACAGCCAGCGGTAGCCGCGGCTCAGCACGTGCCGGATCACCGCGGTCGGCCGCAGCCCGACCGAGTAGTGACGGAACGCGGTGGCGCCGTCGGCGCCGGCGTCGATCGCCGCCAGCACCGCCGGCAGGAACCGGCAGTGCACCTCGAGGTCGATGTCGAGGAAGCCGACGATGCGCCCGGTCGCCAGCAGGAAACCCTCGGTCACGGTGCCGCCGCGGCCGACGTTCTGCGCGTGGTAGACGGCGCGGCGGTTGGCGTGGCCACGCACCAGCTCGGCGATGATCGCCGCGGTGCGGTCGCGGCTCTTGTCCTCGACGAAGATCAGCTCGTACGTGCGCCCGGTCGCATCCAGCGTCGCGGTCAGCTGACGCACCGATTCCACGAGGTGCCCTTCCTCCTGGTAGCACGCGATGACCACCGACAGGTCCGGTGGGGCAGTCGAGATCGGCGCGGTCATGGCGCGATGCGCACCTTGTGCACGAAGATGCCGGGGAAGCGCTCGGTCGCCAGCACCTGCACGCGGGCATTGGCGAGCAGGTCCCACACCGAGCTGTCGACGCTGCGGTGCGGGTGCCATTCGTCCTGCAGCAGGTAGCAGACGTCGTCCTTGCTGCGGCTGCCGAGTTCGAGCCGCGCGGGATCACTGGCGCTGCGGTACACGCGCAGCTGGGCGCCTGCGAGCAGCGCCTGGTTGTGGGCCGCGAACCCGCGGAACGTGCGTTCGGCGAAGTCGCCGCAGAAGGCGCCGAGCCGTTTCCGCACCGACGCGCCGAGTTGCTGCGGATCGACGGCGACGGCGAGGTTCTTCACGTCCTGGATGCGGAAGTTGTAGTACGACAGCGGGCGCGGGTTCGGCGTCGAGGTGAACACCGCGCGCCCGGCACCGTCGCCGTCGATCTCGCGCGCCAGCCACGCCGTGGCGGCGCGCCAGTCGGAGTTCGGCTTGTAGACGGTCCAGTGCGAGTCGCCGAACGCGAACAGGCTTGCCAGCGCCGCTGCGGCGTGGGCCAGCACCAGCGCACCGGCGACCTTGCCGAGCCGACCGCTCAGTGCCGTCAGGCCGTTGCCGGCCAGCAGCAGCACGAACGGCAGCGCCGGGATCATCGTACGTTCGATGTAGGTGCGTTCGAAGCCGCCGAGCGCGCAGGCGAACAGGAACAGCGGCAACGCGCAAGCACCGACCAGGACCAGCATCGCCGGCCGGTGGGGGCGTTGCGCGGTGGCGAGTCGCCAGGCGCCGGCGACCAGCAGCCCGGCGGCGAGCACCTG
>JBASWX010000447.1:0-4576 GCA_049276695.1 Planctomycetota bacterium | reverse complement strand
CGCTAGCCCGGACCGCGCTCGCCAGCCAGGCGCGGGCTACTTGCCGCCGGGTGCGCCGCTGCTGGCTTCCTGCCGTTGCAGGCCGACCGGCCGTTGCAGCTGGTAGCGGGTCTCGACCGCCTCCACCGTGAACGCCTGGCGGTAGGCCAGGTCGGCCTGCTGCGACGCGAAGCTCACGCCGCCGTCGCCGGTGCGCAGCGACTCGAAGTCGCGCCGCGAGACGTCGGTCGGCGCCAGCGGTTCGACCTTGGCGCACACGGCGGCGTGGTGGCGCCGGTTGGCAAAGTCGGTGCCGACCACCGTCGCCTCGCCCTCCTTCAGCTTGCCATGGCTGCGCCACAGGAACACGACGTCGGGATCGTACTTCTTGTCGGCGCGCGGCTCGCGTTCGAGCAGGTCGCGCGCGAACGGTCCGACGGGGGCGGCCGTGAAGCCGACTTCGGCTGCAGCCTGGTCGAGCACATCCTTGTAGACCTTCTTCGCTTCGGCGGCGACCTCGGTCTCGACCAGCTTGGTCACCTCGCTCTCGAACAGCGTGCGCTGCGCGTCCTTGCGCGCCAGCTCGGCGCGCTTGCGTTCGGCCTCCTGCTGCCAGGCGGTGTGCATCTGGGTGCCCGGTGCGAGGTCCGTCAGCTGCTTCTCGGCCTTGGTGAGCGCCGCCTGCGTCGCGGTTTCCCACGCGGTCAGCTTCTCGTCGATGCGCGCCTGCTTCTTGCCTTCGATCTCGGTGACCTTGTCGGGGATCGCGGCCTTGGCGAGGCGCAGCAACGCCTCGTCCATCGCCTTCTTCTTGTCCTCGGCCTGCTTCTTGGCCGTCTCGGTCCAGTACGCGCCTTCGGCCAACGGCTTCAGCTTGTCCCACGGCTTCAGCGGCGTGGTGTCGACGTCGACGGCCTGGTAGATCGCGACCGCCTTGGTGGTGCGCGCCGGCATGTAGCCGAGGTCGCCCTTGGAACGCAGGCCGGCACCCTGGATCGCCAGCGGCCACTTGCCGAGCTCGAGCGCCTCGAGGTCCTTCATCTCCTCGCCGGTCTTCTTGCCGGCGGTCGCCTTGAACACGAAGCCGGCCTTGTCCACCGCCAGCTCCCGGACCGCCTTCTCGAAGTCGAACGCCGACCGCGCCGCCTGCAGCGCCGCCTCGGCCACCTTGACCGCTTCCTTCGCCGCCGGCACCACGTCCTTGGCCGCGAACACCTCGTTCTCGGTCGCGGCGATCGTCTCCGCGAGCTTGCTGACCGCTTCCTTCAGCGTCGCATCGTCGGGCTTGTCGGCGAGCGCCTTCTGCTTGCCCGGCAGTTCGGCCTGCCAGGTCGCGAGCCGCGCTTCGGCCTCCTGCAGCGCCTGCTGGCGCGTGCCGAGTTCGCCCTGCGTGCGCGCGACCTCGTCGGTCTCCTTCTTCAGCCCCTCGATCTGCCTGGTGCGCACTGCCGCCATCAGCTGGTTCATCACGTGCTCGGCCTGGCACAGGCGCGTCAGCTCGGTCTTCACCGCCGCGTCGTCGGCCGGCTTGAACTCGCCGGTCTCGAGCTTGAAGCGGTGCTCCTTCTCCTGCTCGTAGAGGCCCTTCAGCTGGTCGTCGCCGACCGTGAAGTCCTTCAGGTAGCCGTCCTTCCACTGCTCCGGATCGAACTGGCCCTCGGCCAGCAGCAGCGCCGCGAACTTCAGCTCGACCAGCGGCGGGTCGAAGGCCTGCATCATGCGCTTCTCCGGCTCGCTCTTGCCGTCGAACCACTTGCGCAGGTCCTCTTCGCTCAGCGTGCTGGCCGCCTTCAACTGCTCCTCGAGCTTCTTCTCGTCGAAGCTCGCGACGCGCAGCGTGATCTTCTCGCGGTCGCTGGTGACCTGCTGCAGCACGCGCGCCTCGGTCGCATCGAGTGCCAGCGTCTGCAGCTTCACGTAGGTGCCGATGCGCATCGCCTCGCCGACCAGCGTGCGGTAGTGGGCCAGCGACGCAAAGCCCATGTCGCGCGCCATCTTGGCGGCCGACGGCGCCTTCGCCAGTTCGCGCCGCGCGTCGATGGCCCGGTCGACCTCGGCATACGAGAACTCGAAACCCTCCTCGATCGCGGCGCGGCGCAGGATCGCGTAGACGTCGCCGAGCTGGCTCTGGTTGCCGTCGCCGGCGTCGAGGTACGGCAGCACTCCTGGCGGCACCGCAGTGAACACGTAGTTGGCGAGCAGGCGCCCGTAGTTCTCGTCCTCGAGCTGGATCGGCACGCGCTTGCCGTTGACCAGGATCGTCGGCATCTCCCGCGCACCGCCGAACAGTTCACCCGCCCAGGCCATCATCGGACCGCTGATCGAGAACGTCAGCAGCGTGAACATGCCGGCGGTGTAGAGCAGCTTCTTCTGGTGGCGACGGAAGAAGCCGTAGACGCCACTGTGTTCGTCGTAGTGGTGGTCCGCCGGTGGCGTGGTCGGAGCAGGAGGGTGGACAGGACCAGGAGTCGTCGCCATGAGGGTCGAACAGGATAGCGGTTGGCACCACGGCGATGCGATCGTCCGGGGCGCGAAAACGGTCAGCGGGTGGCAGGACGCACGATCGCCTCGGCCGTCAGCAGGATCGGGATGCCGTCCTGGATCGGATACATGGCCTCGCCGTCCGCGGTCGCCAGCGCCGCTGCCCATGGCACCGTGACTGCCGTGCCGCCGCGGTTCTTCGCCTCGCCGCCGGCGATCGCCTGGTTGACCGTGGCCAGCTCGGCAGCGGTCGCCAGCCGCAGCGGCTTGCGGGAGGCCGGGCAGACGAGCATGGCGAGGAAGTCGGGATCGATCATGGTGGCCTCGCGCGCGGGTCGAAGTGGTGAGGGCGGCAGGAGTCGAACCTGCGACCTACGGCTTAAAAGGCCGCTGCTCTACCGGCTGAGCTACGCCCCCGGTTGCGCAGGGCCAGGGATGAAACCGCGCGCGGCGCCAGCACGCAAGCAGCGTGGTCACTCCGGTCACTCCTCGAGGATCTCCTTGGTCTTGGTGCGCAGCATCTCTTCGAGCCGGTGCTCGACAACCTTGAGGTCGCGGTCGATCGCCTCGTGCGCCTTCTTGCACTGGTCCTCGGTCAGCTTGCCGTCCTTCTTCATCTGGTCGGCGAGCTTGTTGGCGTCGCGCCGTTCGTTGCGCAGCGCGACGCGGTTCTGTTCGACCAGGTCCTTGATCTTGCCGACCAGCTTCTGCCGCTGCTCGCCCGACAGCGGCGGCATGATCAACCGCAGCTGCTTGCCGTCGGACTGCGGGTTGAGGCCGAGGTCGGACTTGTGGATCGCCTTCTCGATGTCCTTGACCACCTGGCCGGAGACGTCGAACGGCTTGATCAGCAACTGCCGCGGCTCCGGCACCGAGATGTGCGCGATCTGCTGCAGCGGCGTCGAGGTGCCGTAGTAGTCGACGCGGATCGTGTCGACCAGCGTCGGCGACGCCCGGCCGGTCCGGATGCTGCCGAACTGCTCCTTCAGGTGCTTCTGCGTCTTGTCGGTCTTCTGCTTCAGGTCGGCGAGGATCGATGCCCAGGGGTCCATGCGTTCACCTTGCGCGCGTCAGGCGCGGAGAGCCGCCGACTGTACCGCGCCGCCGGCGTCAGCACACCCAGGTGCCGATGTTCTCGCCGCGCACCGCACGTTCCATGTTGCCCTCTACGAACATGTCGAACACCATGATCGGCATCCGGTTCTCCATGCACAGCGTGAACGCGGTGCGGTCCATCACCCGCAGGTCGCGAGCCAGCGCCTCCTGGAACGACAGCTGCGCGAAACGGGTCGCGGTCTTGTCCTTGTTCGGATCGGCGGTGTAGACGCCGTCGACCTTGGTCGCCTTGAAGATCGCGTCGACGCCGAGCTCGGTCGCCCGCAGCGCGGCGGCGGTGTCGGTGGTGAAGTACGGATTGCCGGTGCCGCCGGCGAGGATCACCACGCGCCCCTTCTCCAGGTGGCGGATCACGCGCCGCCGGATGTACGGCTCCATCACCGTCTTCATCTCGACCGCGCACGCCGCCCGGGTCTCGACCCCCGCGCGTTCGAGCGCGTCCTGCAGCGCCAGCGCGTTGATCGCGGTCGCCAGCATGCCCATGTGGTCGGCGGTCGCACGGTTGGTGCCCGCTTGCGCGAACTCGGCGCCGCGCAGCAGATTGCCGCCCCCGACCACGACCGCCACCTCGACGCCGAGCCGGTGCACGCGCGCGACCTGGATCGCCAACTGGGCAACCACCGGCGGCGACACCCCGGCCCCGTCCTCGCCCAGGCTCTCGCCGCTGAGCTTCAGCAGGATGCGCTTGATCTGGCGCGGCGGTTCGAGGGCGGGCTGCTTGCTGTCGGGCATGGTCTGCCCAGCACAGTAGGGTGCGTGCGGCCCATCCGCGAGGCCGGACCGGGGCAGCGGGTCTCCGCCGGCGGCGCCGGGGGCCAAGGGCGTTGCTTCGCGTCGTACTGACCCCGCGTGCGCCGCCGCTGGCATCGTTGATCCGGGCTGCGCCTACGGCGGCCGGCGGCGCCGCGGGGCCAAGGGCGTTGCTTCGCGTCGTACTGACCCCGCGTGCGCCGCCGCTGGCATCGTTGATCCGGGCTGCGCCTACGGCGGCCGGCGGCGC
>JBASWX010000446.1:0-1605 GCA_049276695.1 Planctomycetota bacterium | reverse complement strand
GCCACGGGCCGTCCACGGGGCCCGCCCGGGCCAGCAACGCGCGCAGCGCCCGCCGTTCGGCGTGGTCGGTGTGCTGGCCGGAGCCGGTCGCGAAGCGGCGGTCGCGGTAACGTTCGGCGTAACCCGGCTCGCGTTCGTACGGGGTTTCGCGCACGGCGCGACGATAGCAGGTGGGCAGCGCGGGTTCAGTTCGTCGCGGCGCGTGGCCGATGCCAGGGCACGGAGCGAACCATGCACGACCAGGAGCGCAGGACCAGCATCGAAGGGCGGCGGCTGCAGCGGGTGGAGATCGACGAGCCGGTGACCATCCGGTTCGAGGCCGGCGCGATCTCGGGGTCCGGCCAGAACATCTCCGCGCAGGGTGTCTTCTTCACCGCCGACGGTTCACTGCCGGTGACGATGGCGATCGCCGGCAAGGGCGAGGTGCGTGGGCACGTCGTGCGGCTCGAGTCGCTCGGCGACGGGCGCTTCGGTGTCGCGGTGCGCTTCGACGCCGACGCCCCGTCGTTGGTGCCAGCGACCTGAGCCGGGGCGGGCGGCGCCGGCTCAACGCGTGGCGAACAGCTCACCCAGCGATGGGGCATCGAGCACGCGGTCGGTCCACTGGTCGAGTTCCGCGTTGGTCCCCGCCTGCACGCGTGCGGTGACGGTTGCTGGCAGCGGCCCGAAGCGCCTCGCCATCTGACGCAGCAGGGTCTCGACGCGCCCTTCGACGCGGCCTTCGACGCGGCCTTCGCGTCGCAGCTTCTCGGCAGTGCTCATGATCGTCTCCTCGGGTCGTTGCAGGTGGCGCTGGATGTGCACGTGGAGTTCCTCGGCCGGGACCTCGGTCACGCACAGACAATACCATGCGAGCTTCTCGATGGCGGCAGCACCGGCCGGTGGGCCCGCGTCGCGGTCGACTGCGCGCAGCAGTCCGGCCCAGCGCGTCAGCGCCGCGAGAACCTCGGCCGGCGGCAGTCGGCGCAGGAAGCGCAGGCACAGCAGGGTCAGTTGGGCGAGCGCGGTCATGCCGGGCCGCTGCAGGTCGGCCTCCGAGCTGCCCGTCAGGTCATCGACCAGGAACGCGACGCGCGGCTGCACGCACCGGAATCTTCTGCAGCCCCGCGCCGGCACTCCGGCGGCACCGCGGTAGGATCCCGCTACGACCATGAGCCTGCGCGACCAGCTGAAGAAGGCGAACCTGCTGTCGGACAAGGACCACAAGCGGCTGGCGCACGAGGCGCGGGTCGAGCGCAAGGACAAGGGCCGCGAGGAACTGGAAGCCGAGGCGGCAGCGCGTGGCCAGGAACTGGCGGCGCTGACTGCGGGCGAACGCGACCGGACGCGGCGCGAGCAGGAGGCCGCGGAGCGGCTGCGCAAGCAGGCCGAGGAAGTGGCGGCGGTGCAGGCACTGCTGGCCGAGGCGAAGAAGCCCGGGCCGGGCATGGTCAAGTTCTACTTCGCGACCGCGGACGGCGAGTTGCCGTGGCTCGAACTGTCGCCGCGCGAGGCGCAGGAAGTGCGCGCCGGCCAGTTGTGCGTGGTGCGCGCCGGGCCGGCCGCGACGCACACCTACCGGCTGCTGCCGCTCGAGGTGTGCAAGCGGGTCGCGCGCGTTCGCGC
>JBASWX010000445.1:0-2630 GCA_049276695.1 Planctomycetota bacterium | reverse complement strand
CCTCAGGATCGCGTGCAGGCGCCCGCCGAAGCCGGGCTCCAGGTCGGCGACCTCGAGCCGCACCAGTGAGATGCCGCGGGCGACGAGTTCGGCGTCGCTGCGTTGGCGCAGCAGCCGCTCCGCCTCGGCGATCTCGGCCTGCCGTTCGATCTGCAGCAGGCGGGCGTGCTCGGCGGCGAAGTGGCGGCGGTCCACGGTGGGTGGCGAAGAGCCGCGGTGCCGCGGCTGCCGGGCTCTCAGCCGACCTTCTCGCTGATCGTCTTCGCCTGCAGGAACTGCAGCAGGTAGTCGGGGCCGCCGGCCTTGCTGTCGGTGCCCGACATGTTGAAGCCGCCGAACGGGTGGGCGCCGACCAGCGCGCCGGTGCACTTGCGGTTGATGTAGAAGTTGCCGACGTGGAAGCGGCGGCGCGCCTCGTCCTTGTGCCGCTCGTTCTTGGTGAACACCGAGCCGGTCAACCCGTACTCGGTGTTGTTGGCGACCGCGAGGCCTTCCTCGAAGTCCTTGACCCGGATGATCGCGAGCACCGGGCCGAAGATCTCCTCGAGCGCGATCTTCGCGGTCGGCGGCACGTCGGCGAACACCGTCGGCAGCACGTAGTGGCCGCCCTTCGGTCCTTCGCCGCCGCCGACCAGCAGGCGTCCTTCCTTCTTGCCGGCCTCGATGTACTCGAGCGTCTTGCGTTTGGCGGCGCCGTCGACCACCGGCCCGAACGCGTTGCTGCGTTCGCTCGGGTGGCCGATGCGCAGCGCTTCGACCTTCGGCGCGAGGCGGCGGCAGAACTCGTCGTAGACGGCCGTGTGCACGATCGCCCGGCTGCACGCCGAGCACTTCTGGCCCTGGTAGCCGAACGCCGAGGCGACCACGGCGTCGACCGCCTTGTCGAGGTCGCAGTCCTTGTCGATGAGGATGCTGTCCTTGCCGCCCATCTCGGCGATCAGCCGCTTCATCCAGATCTGGCCCGACGCCGTCTTCGACGACTTCTCGAAGATCCACAGCCCGACGTCGCGGCTGCCGGTGAACGAGATGAAGCGCGTCAGCTTGTGCTGCACACAGGCGCCGCCGACGTCGCTGCCGGGGCCGGTGATGAAGTTGAGCACGTTCTTCGGCAGGCCCGCCGCGTGCATCAGTTCGACCCACATCGCGGCGGTCGCCGGCGACTGGCTCGCCGGCTTCAGCACCACGGTGTTGCCGGCCAGCAGCGCCGCCGACGCCATGCCCGCCATGATCGCGAGCGGGAAGTTCCACGGCGGGATCACCACGCCCACGCCGAGCGGGATGTAGATCATCTGGTTCTTCTCGCCCGCCACCGGCGTCACCGGCTGCGGCTCGGCGAGGCGCAGCATCTGGCCGGCGTAGTACTCGAGGAAGTCGATCGCTTCGGCGGTGTCGGCGTCGGCCTCGGCCCACGACTTGCCGACCTCGTAGCACAACAGCGCCGAGAACTCGTGCTTGCGCTCGCGCAGCGCAGCCGCCGCCTTCAGGAAGATGCCGACGCGGTCGCCGACCGGCGTGTCCGCCCACGCCGGGAACGCCGCGTGCGCCCTCTCGACGGCCAGCGCCGCGTCGCTGGCACTCAGCTTCTGGAAGCGGCCGATGCGCCGCGTCGTCTCACCGGGATCGAAGACGTCGAACGTCTCCTTGCCGCGCACCTGTTCGCCGTCGATCCAGCAGGTCCAGGTCTTGCCCAGCACTTCGCGCTGGATCTTCTGCAGCGCCTGCTGGAAGGCCTGCTGCTGGTCGGGGCGGGAGAAGTCGGTGAACGGTTCGTTGCGGAATTCTGGCAGCTGCACGGGCTCGCCTCGCAGTCGGGGGAACCCGGAGGATGCGGAGCGCCCGACAGGAACGCAAGCGACCTGCCGGGAGGTGGCCGGCAGGTCGTTCGCGAGGATCAGGGATTGCGGGCGGGTCGGGCTCGGATCAGCGGGCGGGGAGGAGGGACGGGATCAGGAGGCTTGCCACTTGTGGCGCTGCACGGTCTCGGAGAAGCGGTTGCGGTCGTCGCGGCTGAACAGGCGGACGCGGCCGCCGCACTGCACGCAGTAGCTGTGGTTCACGCTCATCAGGAAGCGCACGTAGTTGCTGCACTGCTCGCACCACTTCACCTCGTCGTAGAACTCGGTGTTGTTGGTGGTCGAGAGGTGCGGGTTGCGGCGGTCGGTGGTCACGCACGCAGAAGAGCAAGCGACATGCCAGGCGCCGCATGCGCGCGCGCGGCGGGCGGCAGTGCCGGTGGCAGCGCGGCGAGGCGGCCGACCCGTCGATTCGGTCGGCGGGCGCCACGGAGATCGTCCGTCGAGCGTGCGCGACGGCGCGCGCCACCTCCCGCGTCAGCTGTCCGCGCAGCACCCACTGCCACGGGCGCGAGCCAGCATCGTCGGGACGGTGCGACGGTCGAACCGGCGCCACGACCGTGCGAGCCGTCAACCGTTGCTGCGTGCGGCGGCCAGTTCGCGCAACACGCGTTCGTCGGCCTCGTGGGCTTGCGCCGTCACCAGGGCCGGGTGGTGCGGCTCGATCCGGCCGATTGCCCACGCGGCGTGGCCGCGCACGACCGGGTCCTCGTCCTGCAGCGCGGTCGCCAGCGCCGGCAGCGCCGCGTCGTCGCCGCGGTTGCCGAGCACGATCGC
>JBASWX010000444.1:0-3931 GCA_049276695.1 Planctomycetota bacterium | reverse complement strand
GCCGCCGCGCTGCGCAGCGCCGGCATGGCCGCCATCGCGTCGCGCAGCGCCTGCCCGCGCGCGACGAACGCCTCGACCACCTCGATCGCCGCCGCGATCTCGTCGCGCACCGACCCGTTCATCGGTGGTACGGATGCCCCTGCAGGATCGTCGCCGCGCGGTACAGCTGCTCGACCACGACCACGCGCACCAGCCCGTGCGGCAGCGTCAGCGCCGACAGCGACACGCACGGCGAAGCCCGCGCCCGCAGCTCCGGCGCGAGCCCATCAGCACCGCCGACCAGCAGCGCGACATCGCGCCCCTCCTGCTGCCAGCGTGCCAGTGCTTGCGCCAGCTGTGCGGTCGTCCACGGCTCGCCGCGCTCGTCGAGCGCAACCAGCCGGGCGCCCTTGGGCGCTGCCGCCAGCAACCGTTCGGCCTCCGCGGCGTGTACGCGATCGGTCAGCGCGCCGCCGGTGCGCGGGGCGGGCTTGATCTCGACGATCTGGAACCCCCACTCGCGCGGCAGCCGCCGCCCGTACTCGTCGCACGCGGCCAGCACCCACGCCGGTTGCTTGTGCGACACGGTGAGCAACCGGATCTTCATCGTCGCCGGCGTTCAGCGCTTCGCGGGGCCCGGCCTGGCGCCCGACGGCGGTGCCGACGGTGGCTCCGCCGGCAGGTCGCGCGTGGCGCGCGCGGCGGCGAGCACGCCGAAGAACAACAACACGCCGCCGACCGGCACCAGCACGATCGCGAAGCCGGGATCGGCGCCGAGGATCTGGATGCCGCCGCCGAGGAAGCCGAGCGGCATCAGCACGCCGGCCCAACGCAGGCACAGGGCACCGCGCGCCAGCGCGCGGCTGGCCTCGTCCGGCCGGATCGTCGCCGCGAACGCGAGGTTGACCAGCGCGATCAACGTGCCGTGCGCGTGCGCCAGCCTCAGCATCAGCTGCCGCGCCTCGTTGGCGACGTCGAGGTACCAGCCCACCTTGAAGCCGTGCAGCGCCTCGAGCACGAGCCCGAGCGACAGCCAGAGCAACAGCGACCACCAACCGAACCGTCGCGCGCGCTGCAGTGGATCCATGGCTGTCTCGTGAAGGGTGCCTACTCGACGAGCCGGATTACACGGAGGTCGCGACGCGCGAGCAACCGTCGGACCTCGTCGATCTGCAGCGAGCCGTCGGCGGCGAGCAGCACCGCGGGCCGTGCGCTGCCGGTCGGCTGGCTGCGGGCGCGCCAGCGCTCCAGCACGTCCCGCTGCAGGGTCGCTCGTTCGGCGGCAGTCAGCCGCGGTTCGTAGCGCATGTCGGTGAAACCGTCGAGCTTCGCCAGCGAACGGCCGGCGATGATCCGGACCGAGCCGTACGGGTCGTCGATCAGTTGCGCCAGCAGCGGCACCATCCAATCGGTTCCGCTGATGGCGTGCGCCGGCGACCAGCCGAGGTTCCAGGCGACCAGCGCCCGCTGCGCGGCGTTGCCCTGCAGCGCCCACGACACGCCGGCGGCGACCGTCGCGGCGTCGCCACCCGTTGCGGGCGAGTCGATCCCGTACCACGTCTTCAGGTGCGAAGCGGTCCACGCCAGCGTCTGGTCGAGGTGGCACTGGTTGCACGCGTTCGGCCGGCCGGTCTGCAACGTCACCGCGACGCCAGGGCTCGCGATCCGGTGCGTGCGCACGCCCTTCATCAGCCCGTAGGTCGTGTGCGGCATGTGGCAGTTCATGCAGCGGCTGCCGGCCGAGTCGGCGCGGTGGTGCGTGTGCGCTGGCACGTCGCCGCCGAACGCAGCGTGGCACTGCAGGCACGAACGGTCGCCGCTGTCGGCGTGCAACTGGTCGTCGGCCCACTGCGCCCGCGGTCGGAGATCGCCATCCGCCTGGTGCAGCGCATGGCACGACAGGCAGGTCATCTTGCCCTTCTCGTAGCAGGCCGAACCGACCAGCGCGTTGAACTCGCGGCCGGCGACGCGGATCTCGCCATCGGACCAGAACTGGTCGTCGCCGCCGGCCTTCAGCTTGCGGTCCTGCCCCAGGTCGCCGCCCGGCCGGTAGCGGAAACCGCGCGCGAACCACTCGGTGCCGCTGATCAGGTAGTCGAACTGGCCGTGGCACTGCCCGCACACCATCGTCGCACGGTCGTGCGGCAGGTCGCGCGGATCGACGATCGTCGGGTCGGGGCCGCCACCCAGTCGCTGCGCGTAGCGGTGCGCCGGGTTGTGGTGCGCTTCGACGTGCGCTTCGCCGGGACCGTGGCACGCTTCGCAGGCGATGCCGAACTCGCCGACCTCGGTGTCGGCGCCGTGCAATTGCCGACCATCGGCCGCCATGTCGAGCCGCGGCCGCGCGTGCGTGACGTGACACTTCGTGCACATCAGGTTCCAGGCGCCGAGCCCATCCATCACCGGATCCTCGGTCGGCTGCACGAACGACTCCAGCCGCGTGATCCAGCGCCGCTCGGCGATCTGCCACGAGAACGGCAGCATGCCGAGCACCCGGCCGTAGCCGCTCTCGTACCAGTACGCCTGCATGTGGTGCGAACCGGTGGTCAGCGCGACCTTGCGGCGCACGCGGCCCGGCGTGCTGTTCGGCAGCACCACCGGATCGAGCATCTCGATCCAGAACTCGTCGCCAACGCGTTCGAGGTTCCAGGTCTTGCCCTGCGCCGCCAGCTGCACGCCGTGCCAGTCGGCCTGCACCGCCTGCGGCGTCGCGCGCTGCGTCATGCTCCGGTGGTACGAATCGTGCCACGTCGCGTGTTCGCGCGGATGGCACGCGCGGCACGTCGACGACGACACGTAGCCATCGGCGGCGACTTCGATCGGTCGTCCCAGCACTGCGCCTTCGGCGACGCCGCCGGCGGGCCGCAACGCCGTCGCCACACCGACGACCGCCAGCAACGCGCAAGCTCCGGCCGCGGACAACCGGCGCCGTTGTGGTGACCACCACGCCCCGGCGACGACTGCCGCGAGGATCAGCGTGAGGACCAGGACGAGGACGACGGCATGTTGGGGCATGACCGAGCCGACGAGTGGCCGCATGGTAACCACGGTCGGCCCGCCGTGGGCCGCCGCCTTCCGTTCACGCCGCCGCGCGGGGTCGGGTCAGGCGAACCGGGGTCGACGCCGGAGCCCCACCTCACTTCTTGCCGCCAGCCCCCTCCTTGCCCACCCCGAGATCGAACGTCAGCGCCGCCGTCGCCTCGTGCGTCCCCCACCGGATCACGAACGTGCCCTTCGCCGGCTCCTTCTCCCCGGCAACGACCTCGATCACCAGGTTCGCCGCGCTCTCCTTGCGCGCGTCCTTCACCAGCACCAGCGGCGCCACCAGATCCGCCTTCACGTCACCCCGGTAGAGCGGCGTCGCCGCCGACATCACCCGCTGCTGCAGCATGCGCTTGCTCTCGAACAACAGCAGGTGGAGGACGCCGGCCTGATCCACCTGCAGCCCGAGGTAGTAGGTCCCGGCTGCGACCCGCGTGCCGCCGATCGTGATCGCGCCGGCCACTTCCAGCGTGGCCCACCAGCCCTTGCCGAGCCGCGTGTAGTTGGCCGCGGACATCTGCGCGACCACTTCGTCGTAGCCGGCGCGCCACGCAGCCGGCGTGTAGGCGATCGCGACGGCGGCCAGCGGCGGTTGGCCATCCTCGTACACCACGAACGTGGACACTTTGCGATCGGCATCCAGGCCGGCGGCGGCACGCTGTGCCGGCAGGCTGACGACGAACGGGAACGCGGCGAGAACAGCGGCGAAGAGGGTGGAGCGCATGAATCGTGGTTGGAAGGGGCAGGTCGGGGATCGCGGCATCCGCAACGGCGACACCGGCGTGCGGGCCCCGGCGTCCCGACGCACGTCGAGGGCAGGGGCGGCACGTTCGTGAGTGTCGCCCGGGGCCCGGACCCGCGTGTCAGCGCTCGGCAAGCTCGGCCGCGGCGGCCCGGGGTCGGGTCAGGC
>JBASWX010000443.1:0-10361 GCA_049276695.1 Planctomycetota bacterium | reverse complement strand
GTTCGGAGTCGTATCGCGACCCGGCGCCGTGGGGGCCGGTTGCACCGCACCCGGCACTGGCGCCGCGTTTTCGCGCACGTACCACTCCGCCGGCTCGGCATTGGCTTCGGTCTTGAAGCGGACGATGACGTGGCTGTCACCGCCGCGGCCCCCGGCCTGACCGTCGTAGACCAGCGACACCAGTTCGATCAGGTCCGCAAGCGGCCGCACGTCGACGACGACCGGTGCTTCAGCCTGGTTCTCACCGGTCTTCTGGTCCGGCGGCGGCGGCGGCAGCTTGCCGGTCAGGTTGACCGACTTGAAGCTCGCCCACCACGGCGCCGAATCGACGGTGTAGCGCCACGCCAGCAACGAGTTCTCCTGGCCGCGACCCTTGGCGGTCAGGTCGGTCGCGGCATTCATGCCCCGCTGCGAGGCATCCTGCTTGGTCTCCTTCTTCAGCAACGGCAGCGTCTGGTAGACCGTCCAGCCGGCCAGCCCGAACAAGCCGCAGGCCAGGACGTACAGCACGAACGGGATGGGCAGCTTCATCGGCGATGCCGCAGCGTAGCGGATGGTTGCCCCGGCGGACACGCCAGGTCCGGGCTCGGCAGCAGTTCGACGCCATCGGCCAACCGCTATTCCCGGTCGCCCCGTCGGGACTGGCTACCGCAGGCGGCCACGCCTCGCTGCCAACGGCGCGGAGCCCGCAGCGGACGGCGCCGAGCGCTGGCCAGCGCGACGAGCGCCGGGCTAGCTGCTACCAGGCGAAGTGGCTGTAGGCGCTGTTCGCCTCGGCCATCTTGTGCACGTTCTCCTTCTTGGTGACCGCAGCACCCTGGTTGTTGAACGCGTCGAACAGTTCCTCGGCCATCGACTTGCCCATGGGCTTGCCGCGCTTGGCGCGCGCGGCGTCGACCAACCACCGGATCGCCAGGCTCTGCTGGCGGCGCTTGTTCACTTCGCGCGGCACCTGGTAGGTGGCGCCGCCGACGCGCTTGCTGCGCACCTCGACCCGCGGCTTGATGTTCTCGATCGCCTTGGTGAAGACGTCGACCGGCTGGGCGCCCTCGACCTTCTTGCAGACCGCGTCGACCGCTTCGTAGAACAGGCGCTGCGCTGTGGTCTTCTTGCCCTGCAGCATGATCTTGTTGATGATCTTGCTGGCGAGCTTGTTGTTGTAGCGGGGATCGCCCTGCAGGAAGACTTCGGTGGACTTGTAGGAGCGGGGCATGGCTCAGACGGCGGGGATGCGGGTTGGCGTGGTCATCGCGACTCTCGGTGCAATCACTTCTTCGGCCTCACTACTTCTTCGGCCTCTTGGTGCCGTACTTGCTGCGGCTGCGGCGGCGGTTCTCGACGCCCGATGCGTCGAGGCAACCGCGCAGCACGTGGTAGCGCACGCCGGGCAGGTCGCGAACGCGACCGCCGCGGATCAGCACGATCGAGTGCTCCTGCAGGTTGTGGCCCTCGCCCGGGATGTAGACCGTCGTCTCCTTGCCGTTGGACAGCCGCACGCGCGCGATCTTGCGCAACGCCGAGTTCGGCTTCTTCGGCGTCATCGTCTTGACCTGCAGACACACACCGCGCTTCTGCGGGCAGGCATCGAGGATCGGCGACTTGCTCTTGTACTTGATCTTCTTCCGACCCTTGCGGATGAGCTGGTTGATCGTGGGCATGCAGGGCTGTTGGTGCTGGCGGTCCGGGATTGCGGGCGCGAGAGGATAGGGAACGCGGCGGTGAATGCAACCGGCCCAAGGGCACCCGGTGGGTGCCGCGGGCCGGCGGAGCCGCGAGGATCAGGCCTTGTCGGCCTCCTGGCTCTTCGGCATCGGCGGCGGGTCGATGCCCTCGAGGCGGATGACCGGACCACCCTCGTCGAGGAAGCTCTGCTTGCTGAGCCGCCCGATCTCCTCGGCGGCGGCGTGCAGGTCGACGTTCTTGCGCACGCGCGTCTTCTGGTGGTTGCGGAAGCCGGTGCCGGTCGGCACCAGGTGGCCGAGGATCACGTTCTCCTTGAGGCCGACCAGTTCGTCGCGCTTGCCGGCCAGCGCCGCCTCGGTCAGCACCTTGGTCGTCTCCTGGAACGACGCTGCCGAGATGAACGAGTCGGACTGCAACGAGGCCTTGGTGATGCCGAGCAGCAGCGGCGACGCAGTCGCCGGCTTCTTGCGTTCCTTGCGCATGTCCGCGTTCGATTCGCGGAAGCGGAACTTGTCGACGACCGCGCCGGGCAGGAAGTCGCTGTCACCCGGATCCTCGACCTGCACCTTGCGCATCATCTGCGCCAGGATGATCTCGATGTGCTTGTCGTCGATCGCCACACCCTGCGCGCGATACACGGTCTGCACTTCGCGCAGCAGGTAGTTCTGCACCGGCTTCTCGCCCTGGATCGCCAGGATGTCGTGCGGCACCAGCGGACCGTCGACCAGCGCTTCGCCGGCCTTGACGTGGTCACCGCGGTGCACGCGCAGGTTCTTGCCCTGCGGCACCAGGTGCTCGCGCTCGAGGCCGCCTTCGCCCTTGACGATGATCGTGCGCTTGCCGCGCCGCTTGTCGCCGAGTTCGACCATGCCGTCGATCTCGGACAGCACCGCGGGGTCCTTCGGCCGGCGCGCCTCGAACAGTTCCGTCACGCGCGGCAGACCGCCGGTGATGTCCTGGGTGCCCTGGATCTCGCGCGGCGTCTTCGCCAGCAGCATGCCGGCCGTGACCCGCTGGCCGTTCTCGACCTCGATGTAGGCCTTCTCCGGCACCGGGTTGATCGCCAGCCGGTTGCCGGCGTCGTCCTCGATGATCAGTTGCGGGTGCAGGTCGCCCTTGTGCTCGATCAGCACCTTGCGGATCACCTTGGTCTCGGCGTCGCGCTCGGTCCGGAACGTCTTGCCTTCGAGGATGTCCTCGTAGCGGATGAGGCCGGTGACCTCGGCGAGGATCGGGTTGTGGTGCGGATCCCACGAGCACAGCACGGTGTGTTCCTTGACCTCCTGTCCATCGGTCACGTGCACGACGGCGCCGAGCGGCACCGCATGCCGCTCGAGCTCGCGTTCCTTCTGGTCGACGATCAGCAGCTCGCCCTTGCGCTTCAGCACGATGTTCTGCTTCGTCGCCTTGCCCTTCTGCTCGTCGGCGGCGACCTCGACCGTGGTCAGGTTGGCGAACTGCACGCGGCCGGCGCGCTTGTTCTTGATCTCGGACTCCTCGACCTTCTTCGACGCGGTGCCGCCGATGTGGAACGTGCGCATCGTCAGCTGCGTGCCCGGTTCGCCGATCGACTGTGCACTGATGATGCCGACCGCGAGGCCCGGCTCGGCGACCGCGTTGCGCGACAGGTCCATGCCGTAGCACTTCGCGCAGACCCCGATCGGCGTCTCACAGGTCAGCGGCGAGCGCACGCGGATGCTCTCGCTGGCGACGATGCGTTCGACGCGCTTGGCGATGTCGATCGTGATCAGTCCGTTCTTCTCGACGATGACCTCCTCGGTCATCGGATCGACGATCGCGTGCAGCGCGACGCGACCGCGCACCGCGTCGACGAAGGTCACCGCGACCTTGTCGCCCTGGTAGACGGTGCCCTTCTCCATGCCGTTCTCGGTGCCGCAGTCGTCGACGCCGATGACGACGTTCTGCGCGACGTCGGCGAGCTTGCGCGTCAGGTAGCCCGAGTCGGCGGTCTTCAGCGCCGTGTCGGCGAGGCCCTTGCGGGCGCCGTGCGTCGACGAGAAGTACTCGAGCACGCGTAGGCCTTCGCGGAAGTTGGCCTTGATCGGCTGCTCGATGATCTTGCCCGACGGCTTCGCCATCAGGCCGCGCATGCCGGCGAGCTGGCGGATCTGCTCGACCGAGCCGCGCGCCTTCGACATCACCATGCAGAAGATCGGGTTGACGTACAGCCGCCCGTCGCGCGTGTCGTTGCGCAGCTCGTGCAGCATGTCCTCACCGATGCGTTCGCGCGCGTGCGTCCAGGCGTCGATCACCTTCAGGTACCGTTCGCCCTCGGTGATGATGCCGCGGCTGTGCGCGACGTGGATCTTTTCGACGTCCTTCTGCGTCGCCGCGATGATCTTGTCCTTGGTCGGCGGCACCACCATGTCGTCCTTGCCGAACGACAACCCGGCGCGCGTCGCCGCCTTGAACCCGGTCTCCTTCAGGTTGTCGAGCAGGCGCAGCGTCGCGTCGCGGCCGAGCAGCAGGTGGCAGTCGGCGATGATGTTCGCGAGCCCCTTCTTGTCGAGGTCGTGGTTGTAGAACGGCATCCCCGGTTCGAGGATCTCGTTGAACATGATGCGGCCGGCGGTGGTCTCGACCATCGTCTTGCCGTCGGTGCGCGTGGTGTTGCCCTGGTTGCGGATCTCGACGCCCGCCGCGAACTGCACCTTGATGCGGGCATGGATGTGGATCTTGCCCATCGAGTAGGCCATCCACACCTCGTCGCGGCTGGCGAACGTCTTGCCTTCGCCGAGCTCGTTCTGCCGGGACAGGCTCTGCCAGTAGCAGCCGAGCACGATGTCCTGGTTCGGCGCGATGATCGGGCCGCCGTGCGCGGGTGAGAAGATGTTGTTGGTCGACAGCATCAGTGTCGACGCCTCGATCTGCGCCTCGAACGACAGCGGCAGGTGCACCGCCATCTGGTCGCCGTCGAAGTCGGCGTTGTAGCCGGAGCAGACCAGCGGGTGGATGCGGATCGCGTTGCCCTCGACCAGCACCGGCTCGAACGCCTGGATGCCGACGCGGTGCAGCGTCGGTGCGCGGTTGAGCAGCACCGGGTGGTTCTGGATCACCTCTTCCAGGATGTCCCACACCTCCTCGTCCTTGCGCTCGAGCATCTTCTTCGCCGACTTGATGGTGTCGGCGTGGCCGAGCTCCTTCAGCCGGCGGATGATGAACGGCTGGAACAGTTCCAGCGCGATGATCTTGGGCAAGCCGCACTGGTGCAGCTTGAGATCGGGCCCGACGACGATCACCGAGCGCGCCGAGTAATCGACGCGCTTGCCGAGCAGGTTCTCGCGGAAGCGGCCCTGCTTGCCCTTGATCATGTCGGTCAGCGACTTGAGCGGGCGGTTGCTCGAACCGAGCACCGGGCGACGGCAGCGGTTGTTGTCGAACAGCGCGTCGACCGACTGCTGCAGCATGCGCTTCTCGTTGCGGATGATGACCTCGGGCGCGTTGAGGTCGAGCAGCTTCTTCAACCGGTTGTTGCGGTTGATCAGGCGGCGGTAGAGGTCGTTGAGGTCCGAAGTCGCGAAGTTGCCGGAATCGAGCGGCACCAGCGGGCGCAGGTCCGGCGGGATCACCGGGATCGCGTCGAGGATCATCCACTCCGACTTGTTGCCGGAGTCGCGCAGCATCTCGACGGTCTTCAGCCGCTTGATGATGTCCTTGATCTTCTGCTTGGACTCGGTGCGCTTGAGGTCCTCACGCAGCGTCTCCGACAGCGTCGGCAGGTCGAGGCGGCGCAGCAGTTCGCGGATCGCCTCGGCGCCCATCGCCGCCTGGAACGCCATCCCGTACTTCTGGCGCGCCTGCCGGAACTCGTCCTCCGACAGCAGCTGCTGCGCCTTCAGTGGCGTGTCGCCGGCCTCGATGACGATGTAGTCCTGGAAGTAGATGACCTTCTCGAGGCTCGCGGTCTTCAGCCCGAGCAGCGTGCCGAGGCGCGACGGCATCGCCTTGAAGAACCAGATGTGCGCAACCGGGGCCGCCAGGTTGATGTGGCCCATGCGCTTCCGGCGCACGCGGCTGTGCGTGATCATCACGCCGCACTTGTCGCAGGTGATGTTCTTGTGCTTGATGCCCTTGTACTTGCCGCACGAGCACTCCCAGTCCTTCTCCGGGCCGAAGATGCGCTCGCAGAACAGGCCGTCGCGCTCGGGCCGGTAGGTGCGGTAGTTGATCGTCTCCGGCTTCTTGACCTCGCCGAACGACCAGGCCCGGATGTCCTCGGGCGAGGCCAGACGGATCGTCACCGAAGCGTAGTCGTTGATCTTGTCGTAGATGGGTTCGACCATCGTGCGCCTGCTTGTGGGGCCGGCGTCGCGTCACCGCGGCGCCAGAATCTCGGATGCCAGATGCTGAAGAAAGCGGGAGGGAACGGTGCGGCGGTTCAGCCCGGGAGGACCGACTCGGCGGCACCGCGTTTGTGCAGTTCGATGTTGAGGCCGAGGCCCTTGATCTCGTTGCAGAGCACCCCGAACGAGACCGGCGTGCCGGGCTCGAGGATGTTCTCGTTCTTGACCATCGCCTCGTAGATCTTGGTGCGGCCGTCGACGTCGTCGGACTTCACGGTCAACAGCTCCTGCAGGATGTTGGCCGCGCCGTAGGCTTCGAGCGCCCACACTTCCATCTCGCCGAAGCGCTGGCCGCCGAAGCGGGCCTTGCCACCGAGCGGCTGCTGCGTGATCAGCGAGTACGGGCCGGTCGCGCGCGCGTGCACCTTGTCGTCGACCAGGTGGTGCAGCTTCAGCATGTAGAGCGTGCCGACGGTGACCCGCTGCGTGAACTGCTCACCGGTGCGGCCGTCGTACAACACTGACTTGCCGTCCTTGGCGAAGCCGGCCTTCGCCAGCGCCAGTTCGATGTCGCCTTCGGAGGCGCCGTCGAACACCGGCGACATCACCTTCCAACCGAGCTTCCTGGCCGCCCAGCCGAGGTGTGTCTCCAGGATCTGGCCAACGTTCATGCGGCTCGGCACGCCGAGCGGGTTGAGCACGATGTCGACCGCGGTGCCGTCGGCGAGGAACGGCATGTCTTCCACCGGCAGGATCTTGCTGATCACGCCCTTGTTGCCGTGCCGGCCGGCCATCTTGTCGCCGACCGAGATGCGGCGTTTGGTCGACACGTAGACCTTGACCATCTCGAGCACGCCCTGCGGCAGTTCGTCGCCGCGCGACAGCCGGTTGACCAGCTTGTTCTTGTCGGCCTCCGACTCCTCGACGCGTTCGCCGAACTCCTGCAGCACCTGCATCAGCGCCTGCTTCTGCTTCGCATCGGTGAGCTCCTCGGCGACCTGACGCACGCGGTCGCGAATCGTGCGCAGGTCGAGGATCAGCATGTCCTCGCCGACCGCCAGCTTCTTGCCCTCGGCCGACTTCACCGCGTCGCCGAGGATCTCCTTGCTGCTCTCCAGCAGCTTCTTGGTGCTGGCCCGGAACTGCTTCAAGAACTCGATCTCGGCGTTCTTGATCTCCTCGAGGTTGCGGGTGCGCTCGTTCTCGGTGAGGTTGACCTTGCGGCTGTACTTCTCGGCGCCGATCACGATGCCTTCGACGCCCGTTGGCACCTCGAGCGACGCGTTCTTCACGTCCTCGCCGGCGCGGCCGAAGATGGCGTGCAGCAGCTTCTCCTCGGGTGTCAGCTCGCTCTTGCTCTTCGGCGCGACCTTGCCGACCAGGATGTCGCCAGGCTTGACGCGGGTGCCGACGCGCACGATGCCGGCCTCGTCGAGGTGGCGCAGCGCCTTCTCGGAGACGTTCGGGATGTCGCGCGAGAACTCCTCGCGGCCGAGCTTGGTCTCGCGGATCTCGATCTCGAACTCGTCGATGTGGATCGACGTGTAGACGTCGTCCTTGACCAGGTTCTGGCTCAGCAGGATCGCGTCTTCGTAGTTGTAGCCGTCCCACGGCATGAAGGCGACGGTGACGTTCTTGCCGAGTGCGAGCACGCCGTACTTGGTCGCCGCACCATCGGCGATCACCTCGCCGGCCTTCACCTTCTGGCCGAGCTTGACGATCGGCACCTGGTTCTGGCACGTGCGCTCGTTGAGCGCCTCGTACTTGCGCAGCTTGTAGACGTCGTCGCCGACCACGATGCGCGCGGCGTCGACCGCGGTCACGGCGCCGCCCTTGCGCGCCTTGACCACCATGCTCGAGTTGCGCGCGACGACCTCTTCCATGCCGGTCATCACCACGGGCGCGTCGCTGACCAGCAGCGGCACCGCCTGGCGTTGCATGTTCGAGCCCATCAACGCGCGGTTGGCGTCGTCGTGCTCGAGGAACGGGATCAGCGACGCCGACACGCCGACCACCTGCTTGGTGCTGACGTCCATGTACTGGACGTCCTTGCCGTCGACCAACGCCGGGTCGCCCTTGACGCGCGCGATCACCCGACTCTGGTCGTCGCCGACCAGCTTGCCGGTCTTGTCGACTTCGGTGTCGGCCGGCGCCAGGATCGAGTTGTTCTCCTCGTCGGCGCGCAACCGCACCACCTGGTCGGTGACCTTGCCGTTCTTGACCACCACGTACGGCGTGGTCAGGAAGCCGTAGTCGTCGAGCGCGCTGTAGATCGCGAGGCTGGAGATCAGGCCGATGTTGGTGCCTTCCGGCGTCTCGATCGGGCACAGGCGGCCGTAGTGCGAGATGTGCACGTCGCGCACCTCGAAGCCGGCGCGCTTGCGGTTGAGGCCGCCCGGGCCGAGCGCCGACAGGCGGCGTTCGTGGGTCAGCTGCGACAGCGGATTGGTCTGGTCGACGACCTGGCTCAGCTCGCCGCGCGCGAAGAAGTACTCGATCGCCGAAGAGAACGTCTTCGAGTTGATCAGGTTGCGCGGCGTCACCGTGTCGACGTTCTCGAGGTTCATGCGCTCCTGCGCGGTGCGCCGCAGCTTCAGGAACCCCTTGCGGAACTCGTCGCCCGCCAACTCCTGGATCGTGCGCACGCGGCGGTTGCCGAGGTGGTCGATGTCGTCGATCTCGCCCTCGCCGCCGCGCAGCCCGAGGATGTACTTGATCGCCTGCACGAAGTCAGCGGCGCCCAGGGTCTGCTGCGTCTCCGGCGTCGTCGTCCCGAACTTGCGGTTCAGGCGGAAGCGGCCGACGCGGCCGAGCCGGTAGCGCGTCTCGTCGAAGAACTTCTCGTGGAACAGCTCGCGCGCCTTCTCGATCTGCGGCGGGTTGCCGGGGCGCAGGCGCTGGTAGATCTTCAGCAGCGCCTCCTCGTGGCTGTTGGTGGTGTCCTCGCGCAGCGTATTGAGGATCAGGAAGTCCTCCGGCTCGCGCAGCACCTCGATCTCCTTGATCTCGCTGGCGGCGACCGCGCGCGCCGCCTCCTCGGTGATCTCCTCGCCGCTGCGCACGAACGGATCGCCGCTCGCGGCGTCGACGATGTCGCCGACGGCGTAGGTGCCGACCAGCGCTTTGGCGAACTTCGCCTCGGGGTCGCTCTTCTTCCGCGCCACCTTCTCGACGTCGTAGAACTCGCGCAGGATCGCAGCGTCGGTCGAGTACTTCTGGTCCATCGCCCGCAGCAGCGTGGTGCAGGAGAACTTGCCCGACTGGTCGATGCGGATCGCGACCGCATCCTTCTTGGTGACGTTCAGTTCGATCCAGGAGCCGCGCTCCGGGATGATCCAGCAGCTGTGCAGCTTCTTCTCGCCGGTGTGCAGTTCGACCGAGAAGTCGACGCCCGGCGAACGGTGCAACTGGCTCACGGTGACGCGTTCGCTGCCGTTCACGATGAACTCGCCGCCGCCGATCATGATCGGGATCTCGCCGAGGTAGATCTCCTCCTCGACCGGCTCCGGCTTGACCAGGCGCACGCGGATCTTGAACGGGTAGCCGAACGTCACCCGCAGCTTGCGGCACTCCTCGACCGTGTAGCGCGGACGACCAAGTTCATAGCTGACGTACTCGAGGCTCAGCGTCTTGTCGTACGACCAGATCGGGAAGATCTCGCGCAGCAACGCTTCGAGCCCCTCGACCTTGCGCCGGTTGGGCGCCACCTCCGGCTGCAGGAAGTTGAGGTACGACTTCGTCTGCATCTCGACGAGGTCGGGGATCTCGGCAACGGACCTGTATCGCCCGTAGACTACGGTCTCCATGCGGTTCCACCTGAGCACCCCGAGCAGGGGCTGTTCTGCGACCTAAGGCCAGCGGCCAGTGAGCTGAAACGAAACGGACCCTGGACGGGCTCCACCCGCTGCGGCGACGCCGCGCAGCGCGACCGACGCCCCACCCCAGCCGCCGACGCGCGACGACACGATGGAGCAGTGCAAAAAGTGATCCGGGCGAGCCGATGCAAGCGTAGGCGGCCCGCTCACCCACCCGCAACACAAAACTGCAGGGAGCGGCGGGTCGCTGGCAGGCATCGACCACCGTTGGGGCGGATGGCTCCGTCCCGGCTGCGGCGATCGCGCCGGACGGCGCGGCCCGAATGCACTACTTGAGCTCGACGGTGGCGCCGGCCTCGGTGAGCTTCTTCTTGAGCTCGTTGGCCTCGTCCTTGTTGACGCCTTCCTTGACCGGCTTCGGCGCTTCGTCGACCAGGGCCTTCGCCTCCTTGAGGCCGAGACCGGTGATCTCGCGGACCACCTTGATGACGTTGATCTTGTTGGCGCCGCCTTCCTTGAGCACGACGGTGAACTCCGTCTTCTCCTCGGCGGCGGGGGC
>JBASWX010000442.1:0-11174 GCA_049276695.1 Planctomycetota bacterium | reverse complement strand
GTCCGTGACCTCGCTGGCGGCAACGTGCCGCACGCCGCGTGCGCCGCGGCGTTCTCGAGCCTGCAGGTCGCGCTCGGCGCGCTCGATCGGCTGGAGGTACGCGGCCGCGACAGTGCCGGCCTCTCGGTGCTGATCAGCGGCATCGACGTCGAGGAGCCGTCCTTGCGGGCGTTGCGGCAGCAGCGTGGCGACGACCCGCTGTTCCAGGACGGCTCGGTCCGCGTCGCCGACGGCTGCCTGGGTTTCGTGTGGAAGCACGCGGCCGAGATCGGCGAACTCGGCGACAACGTGCGCGCGCTGCGCGCCGCGATCCGCGCCGACCGGCTGCTGCAGCAGGCGCTGCGCGTGCCGACCGCCGAAGCGCTGGTGCTCGGACACACGCGCTGGGCCAGCGTCGGCATCATCAGCGAACCGAACGCGCACCCGCTCAACCAGGAAGAGCTCGGCGACGTGGCCGGCCCGTACGTGCTCGGCGTGCTGAACGGCGACGTCGACAACCACCACGACCTGGTCGCGCGGCACCGGTTGGCGATCCACGATCCGATCACCACCGACGCCAAGGTGATCCCGGTGCTGGTGGCGCGCGCGATGCGCTCCGGCTTGCCGCTGGCGGAGGCGTTCCGGCGCACGGTCGCGACCTTCGAGGGCTCGGTCGCGATCGCCGCGGCGACGACGCGCGAACCGAAGCGGCTGGCGCTGGCCTTGCGCGGCTCCGGCCAGGCGCTCTACGTCGGCACCACCGCCGACGCGTTCGTGGTCGCCAGCGAACCGTACGGGCTGATCGAACAGTGCGACCGCTACCTGCGCCTCGATGGCGAGACGCCCGGCAACCCGCAGAACCCGACCGCGTCGCGCGGCCAGGTCGTCGTGCTCGACCAGGCGCAGGCCGGCGAACTCAGCGGCATCCAGCGCGTCGCCTACGACGGCACGGCGCTGCCGGTCGCCGACGGCAGTCTCACCCGCGGCACCGTCACCACGCGCGACATCGACCGCGGCGAGTTCCGCCACTTCCTCGCCAAGGAGATCGCCGAGGCTCCGCTGTCGCTGCAGAAGACGCTGCGTGGCCGGATCGTGCGGGTCGCTGACCGGCTGCAGGTGGCGTTGCCGCCGGCGTCGCTGCCGACGGCGGTCGCGAACGCGCTGCGCACGGGCACGACGCGCCGCATCCTGGTGATCGGTCAGGGCACCGCCGCGGTCGCCGGCCAGGCCGTTGCCGCCGCGATCACCGACGCGCTGGCTCGCACCACGATCGCGGTGCAGGCGCTGCCCGCGACCGAACTCAGCGGCTTCGCCTTGCGCGACGACATGCGCGACACGCTGGTGGTCGCGATCTCGCAGTCGGGTACCACCACCGACACCAACCGCACCGTCGACCTGGTGCGCGGCCGCGGTGCCGCGGTGCTGGCGATCGTGAACCGCCGCGGCAGCGACCTCACCGACAAGGCCGACGGTGTGCTCTACACCAGCGACGGCCGCGACATCGAGATGAGCGTCGCCAGCACCAAGGCCTTCTACGCGCAGTGCGCCGCCGGGCAGCTGTTGGCGCTGGCGCTCGCGCGCCACGCCGGCGTCGCCGACGACCAGCACGAACACGAACTGCTGCAGGCACTGCTCGACCTGCCGGTCGCGATGCGCGCCGTGCTGAGCCAGGACCAGGCCATTGGTGAGATCGCGCGCGCGCTGGCACCACAGCGCCGCTACTGGGCGCTGGTCGGCAACGGCAAGAACCGCGTCGCCGCGGCCGAGATCCGGATCAAGCTCAGCGAGCTCTGCTACAAGTCGATCGCCTGCGACGCGACCGAGGACAAGAAGCACATCGACCTGTCGGCCGAGCCGCTGATCCTGGTGTGCGCCGCCGGCTTGTCGGGCTCGACCGCCGACGATGTCGCCAAGGAAGTGGCGATCTACAAGGCGCACAAGGCCTGCCCGATCGTGATCGCGACCGCCGGCGAAGCCCGCTTCACCGCTGCCGCGGCGACGATCCACGTTCCCGCCGCGCACCCGGCGCTGGCCTACGTGTTGTCGACGATGGCCGGCCACCTGTTCGGCTACCGCGTGGCCCTGGCGATCGACGCGCTGGCGCTGCCGCTGCGGCGCATGCGCGGCGCGATCGAGGCGATGTTCGCCGAGGGCGGCGGCAATGGCGACGTGCTCGGCGCGCTGCGTCCCCACCTGCAGCCGGGCTGGCTCGAGTTCCGCAAGGACCTGCTGCTCGGCCGCCACGACGGCACGCTCGAAGCGCGCACCGCGGCGCGGCTGGTGTCGCTGTGCAACTACGCGCTCGGCTTCGTACCGCTCGACGTGTTCGCGATCGAGTTCGGCGAACCGGGTGCGCCCGGCGTCGTCGTCGACCGGCTGACCGAGGAACTGACCACCGCGATCGACCAGCTGACGCGGCCGGTCGACGCGATCAAGCACCAGGCCAAGACCGTGACGGTCGGCATCTCCCGTTCCGACGAGGCGTTGCTCACCGCCCCGCTGGTGCGCGCGGTGCTCGCCGCTGGCGCTTCGCGCGACCGACTGAGCTACCGCGACCTGCGCTCCCTCGCCTGCCTCGACCCGGCGGTCGTCGACGTGCTCGGCAGCACGCGCTACCGGATCGACGGCGACGTCGAGACGGAGAAGGCCCGCATCCAGGTGATCGACCAGCGCGGAATCGCCACCTCGCTGCGTTCGCGCACGGCCGGCAACCCGGTGCTGCGCGGCACCAAGCACACGGTCGCGATGGAGAAGCAGTGTTTCGTCGCGCGCGGCCGCAGCGACGAGCGCACGGTGGTGCTGGTGCCGGAGGTCGAGCAGAACCGCACCATCGGCATCACGCTGCTGCACGTGACGTTCCACGGCCAACTGCCGGCGACGACGCTGCGTTCGGTGCTCGGTGGCTACCGCAACCGCTACCAGGCGCTCAGCGACGCGGTCACCGAGACCGAGCCGTCGTTCGACGAGGCGCTGCTGGCGACGATGCCGGTGGTCGACCTGCTGTGCGAACCGATCAACGCGCTCGCCGACCGCTGGCGGCAGGGCACGCTGCACCGCGCGTGACGCGTCGTCCCGTTACAGCGTGATCCACAGGCCGGGCCCGCTGAGCACCGGCGCGCCGTTCGGCAGCCACACCACGCCCTGCAGGCAGAACACCGCTCCGCGCAGTGCCGGCGTCGTCGGGATCGCGACCGCTGCCGCGAGTCCGAGCGGATCGCAGATGCCGACCGCCGCCACCAACGGCGCCGTGACCGTGTTCACCCAGATGTTCGCGTTGCCGAACGGGAGCGGCGACAGCAGCGTCTCGCCCAGCACGATCGCGCCGGGCCGCGGCACGCCGGAAGTCATGCGCACGGTCGCTGGCTGACCCGGCGGCGCCGTCGACGCCATCAGCGCGGGCACTTCCTCGGGCACCACCACGCAGTTCAGGGCGGTCAGTGCCGGCGCCGTGCCGACCGGCACGAGGCCGACGCGCGCCGGGTCGAACTGCAACTGGCAATCGAATGCTTCCAGCGGCGACACCGGCAGGGTCGCGGGTGCGGCGACGTTGATCGCGGTCGTGCCGTCGCTCGCCAACCGCGCGACGCAACCGAACAGGCGCAGCGCCGGCTGGTTGGTCCCGGTCAGGAACGTGCGCACGACTTCGAGTCGCGCGTCGTAGGCGACCGCCGCAACGCCGGCGGGGCCGAGCACGACGCACTCGCTGAGCGAGCAGTTCGTGGTCTCGACCTGCAGGCCGGGCGCGCCGCTCAGCACGCTGCGGCGCACGTGCGCGGCGGGCACGTTCCCGATCTCGAGGCCGGTGCGCGTGGTCGTCGACGTGATGGTGACGCCTTCGATCACCACCGGCGCCGCCCCGTTCGCGACGCGGATCGCGCCGATCGCGCCCGGTGCGACGAGGCTGCCGCGCCCGACCAGCACGAAGTCGTCGCCGGCGGGCAGTCCGACGATCGCAATCGCGTACGCCGCGCCCGCTGCCGGGATGATCGAGCCGCCGGCGGCATCGAAGTCGAGCAGCACGCGCAGCGGCTTGTTCGTGGTGAAGCCGGTGTGCACGCCCGGTCGCACGACCAGGATCGAACCGGGCGGCACGGTCGCCACCGCGACCGGCAGCGAACCGAAGCTCGGGTTGGCACCGCCGACGGTGAAGACCGGGCGCTGCGCGCTGAGCGACGGCGCAGCGAAGGACGCGACCAACAGGCAGAACGCTGGCGCGCGAACGGAACGGCGAGGCGAGGTTGCGGGCACGAGGTGCGCTCCGAGACCGGCAGCCTAGACGAGTGCCGTGGTTCCGCAGGTTGGAGCTCGGAATCCACCTCGGGCGACCTCCCGCGGGCGGACGCTCCAGGATGGCGCCTGCCAGAGTCGATACTTGCGCAAAGTATCGTTATCCGTTACTTTGTGCGCGCGTTGAATCCATGAGAGCCACCGCCGCCTACCTCGCCGACCTAGCCTCCCGCGGCCGACACCACTTCACGACCGCGGACGCGCAGCAGGCCTGGCAGATCTCGGCGGTCGCCGTGCGGGCCGCTCTCCGCCGGCTGAAGGCACGCCACGAGATCGCCGACCCGCACCGCGGCTTCCACGTGCTCCTGCCGCCCGAGTACCGGCGCCTCGGCTGCCTGCCCGCCGAGCAGTTCGTGCCGCAGCTCATGGACCACCTGGGCGAGCGCTACTACGTGGCCTTGCTGAGCGCCGCCGAGGTCCACGGCGCCGCCCATCACCGCCCGCAGAGCTTCCAGGTGATGGTCGCGAAGAACCGCCGGCCGATCTCCTGCGGGGAAGTGCGCGTCCAGTTCGTCGCACGCAAGGACCTCGGCCGCACGCCGGTCATCGAACAGAACACGGCGCGCGGCCGATTGCGCGTCGCCTCCGCCGAGGCCACCGCCCTCGAACTCGTCGGCTACGCCGATCAGTGTGGTGGTCTCGACAACGTCGCGTCGGTGCTCGCCGAACTCGTCGAGGCCATCGATCTCCCGAGGCTGGTCGCAGCCGCGAAGCTCTGCCCGATCGCCTGGGTCCAGCGGCTTGGCTACCTGCTCGACGTGGTCGATCGCGGAACGGTCGCTGACGCCCTCGCTGAGTATGTGCACGACCACGCCGCGGCAGTCGCACCGTTGGTCCGCAGCAGGTCGGCCGCCGGCGCCGTTCGAGTGGAGCGCTGGAGGATCGCGGTCAACGCCACGGTGGAGCCCGACCTGTGATCCCGAAGGACTTCATCACCGAATGGCGATCGCAAGCGCCGTGGGTGACCGACGCGCAGGTCGAACAGGATCTGGTCATCAGCCGGGCGCTCGTCGAGATCTTCCGAGAGCCGCAACTCGCGACGAAGCTGGCGTTCCGTGGTGGAACCGCGTTGTTCAAACTCCATCTCCAGGCAGCGCGCTACTCCGAGGACATCGATCTCGTGCAAGTGGCGCCAGAGCCGATCGGCCAGACGTTCGCCGCGATCCGCGCCGTGCTCGATCCCTGGCTCGGCGAACCGAGGCGGACCATCAAGGAAGCGAGCGTGAGCCTCGTCTACCGCTTCACGTCGGAGGAAGTGCCGCCGAAGCCGATGCGGCTCAAGGTCGAGATCAACTCGCGCGAGCACTTCACCGAGCATGGCCACGTGCACCACCGATTCGAGCTGCGGTCGCGCTGGTGGAGCGGACGCGCCGACATCACCACGTTCTCGCTCGAGGAACTCCTGGGCACGAAGCTGCGGGCGCTGTTCCAACGGAGGAAGGGGCGCGATCTGTTCGACCTCTGGTACGCGCTGCAGAACGGAGCGGACCCGCAGAAGATCGTCACGTGCTTCGCTCGCTACATGCAGGAGGCGAACCGCGCGGTCACCCGGGCCGAGTTCGGGCAAAACCTCACGGCCAAGCTCGCCGACCCGGTCTTCCGCGCCGACCTCTCGCCGCTGCTCCGGACCGGAATCGCGTGGGATGCCGACGCTGCAGGTGAGGTGGTGCTGGCGAAACTCGTGGCCAGGCTGCCCGACGAGCCGAGGAAACGGCCCAAGCGAAGGGGTTGAGCGGGCCAACCGCCCAACCGCCAGCGCACCCTTGACGGACCGAGTCCCGCCCCGCATCGTCCTCCCACCGCTGGAGGAGCGGCCGCGATCAGTACCCGGCGCGAGGGCGACGAGCCCGCACGCAGCGCCGGCGAAAGGCGACGGCCGCCGAAACCGCGTGGGCGCCGTCCGCCCCCGCGGTTGGCCGCTGGGTTGAATACCCCACGGCTGTCGCACCGGTCCCCCGGTGCGGAGAGCCAGTCGCGTGGTGCAATCGGCTCCGCCGGCGGTGGTTCGTCCTTCAGGAGCTGATTCCCGTGTCCACCCTTCCGGCGCCGCAGCGCGCCACCACCGCCGCCTGGCTGCTCGATCGCACCGAGGCGCTCTGCCGCGCCGACACCACGACTGGTCGTGAAGACCACGGCCTGCCTGCCTTGCGCAGCCTGCTGCGCGAACTCGGCGGTTCGATCGAACTGCAGCAGGTCGAACCGGGCCGCCACAACGTGCTGGCGACGTGGGGCGTGCCGCGGCTGCTGTTCTCGACGCACCTCGACACCGTGCCACCGTTCCTGCCGCCCAAGCGCAATGGCGACCTGCTGAGCGGGCGCGGCACTTGCGACGCCAAGGGCCAGATCGCGGTGCAGCTCGCGGCGATCAAGGAACTGCTCGCGCGCGGCAAGGGCGGCTTCGCTTGGCTCGGCCTCGTCGGCGAGGAGACCGACTCGTGCGGCGCGGTCGCGGCGGCGGATCTCGCGCCGCGGCTGCAGGGTTGCGTCGCCGCGATCAACGGCGAGCCGACCGAGAACCGCCTGGCGACCGGCCAGCGCGGCGCCCTGCAACTGCGCCTCGCGACCCGCGGCGTCGCCGCGCACTCGGGCACGCCCGAACTCGGCCGCTCGGCGATCTGGCCGCTGCTCGAATGGCTCGAGCGGCTGCGCGCGCTGCCGGCGGCGACCGACCGCGAACTCGGCGCCGAGATCTGGAACGTCGGCACGATCCGCGGCGGCAGCGCGCCGAACGTGGTGCCGGCGGACGCCGAGGCCGTGCTGTTCGTGCGCGCGCTGCCCGACTCGGCCTTCCTGACGCGGCTGCGCGAGCTGGCGCCCGCCGACGGCGTCGTCGAGCAGCTGTCGTACACGCCGCCGGAACGCTACGCGCCGGTGCCCGGCTTCGAACACGTGACGGTGACGTTCGGCAGCGACGCGCCGCGGGTGCGGGCCCTGGTCGGCGGCAAGCGCGTGGCGCTGGTCGGGCCGGGCAGCATCAAGGTCGCGCACACGCTCGACGAACGCGTGACCGGCAGCGAGCTCGCCGACGGCGTCGATCGCCTGGTCGCCGTCGCCGAGACGCTGCTCGGAGCGGGCGCATGAGCATCGTGATGAAGTTCGGCGGCTCGTCGGTGGCGACCGCGACGCGGTTGCGGCAGGTCGCCGAACTGGTGACCGCGGCGAAGGCTCGCCGACCGTGCGTCGTGCTGTCGGCGATGGGCAAGTCCACGGATGCACTGTTCGCGGCGACGACGGCGGCGTGCCGCGGCGAACTGGTCGCAGCGCTGGTGCACGTCGACGCGGTGATCGCGACGGCGACCGCTGCGGTCGACGAACTGCTGACCGCGCCAGAACCGACTCGCGCGACGCTGGCGGCGATGCGGGACGACCTCGCGACCCTGCTGCGCGGCGTGGCGCTGCTGCGCGAACTCACTCCACGGACCCGCGACGCGGTGGTCGCGCACGGTGAACGGCTGGCGACGACCGTGTTCGCGGCGGTGCTCGCCGAACGCGGACTCGCAGTCGCCCACATCGACGCCCGCGACTGGTTGCGCACGGACGACACCCACGGTGGCGCCAATCCGCAGCGCGCCGAGATCAAGACGCTGGTGGTACGCACGGTGCTGCCCGCGCTGGGGATTCACGATGTCGTGGTCACGCAGGGCTACGTCGGCGCCACCGCAACCGGCACCACGACGACGCTCGGCCGCGGCGGCAGCGACTGGTCGGCAGCACTGCTCGGCGAAGCGGTCGTCGCCGACGAGGTGCAGATCTGGACCGACGTCGAGGGCGTGCTGTCGGCCGATCCACGCGTCGTGCCGGAGCCGTTGCCGATCCCCGTGCTCAGCCCGGCGGAAGCTGCCGAGCTCGCGGCCTTCGGCGCCAAGGTGCTGCACCCGGCGACGATCCAGCCCGCGGTCGACGCCGGCATCCCGGTCACCGTGCGCCACACGCTGCGGCCCTACGGCGCGTTCACGACGATCGATCCACGAGCGGGCCATGGCAACCGCGGCGCGGTCGCGGCGCTGGCGTGCCGCGGACCGGTCACGGTGCTGACGATGACCAGCACCCGCATGCTGGCGGCGAGCGGTTACCTGGCGCGGCTGTTCGCGGCGTTCGGCGAACTCGGCATCTGCGTCGATCTCGTTGCCACCGCCGAGGTCTCGGTGACCTGCACCGTCGAGCCCGACGCGCCGATCGAACGGCTGGCCAAGGCGCTGGCGGGGCTGGCGACGATCGAGGTCGCCACCGACCGCGCGATCGTCGCCGCGGTCGGCGACGGGCTGGCGCGCGCGCCGAAGCTGCTGAGCCGCGCGGCCGAAGCGCTGCACCCGATCGTGCCCGAAGTGGTCACCGTCGGCGGCAACGACCGCAACCTGTCGTTCGTCGTGCGGCAGGCCGAGGTCGCGCAGGCGATGCAGCGATTGCACCGCGAGTTCTTCGGTGCGAACGGCGCCAACGGAACGGGAACACCGGCCGCGGCGGCGGAGGCTCGGTCATGACCGCGCCGCTGCGCATCGGCGTCTTCGGCCGCGGCCGGCTCGGCACCGCGATCGCACAGCGCCTCGGCGGCGCGCTGGCGTGGCAGGTCACGCGCGAAGCGCCGCCCGGGCCGGCCGACGTCGCGATCGAAGCATCGAGCGGGGCGACCGTTCCCGCCCGGCTCGAATGGGCACTCACTTCGCGGACGCCGTTGGTGATCGGCAGCACCGGCTGGGAACTGCCCGACCTCGCCAACCGCGTCGGAGCACGGCTCGGCGTCGTCGTCGCCCCGAACTTCTCGCTCGGCGTCGCCCTGCTGCGGCGCCTGTCGTTGGTGCTGGCGCGCTTCTGCGCCAGCGACGAACGCCTCGATCCGTACGTGATCGAACACCACCAGCAGAAGAAGCACGACGCGCCGTCCGGCACCGCGAAGCTGCTCGCTGCGACGCTGCTCGCTGGCTGCCCGCGCAAGAAGTCGTGGGCAATCGGCGGCCCGCTGCGCCCCGACCAGCTCAGCGTCGGGGTCGTGCGCGCTGGCTCGACCTACAGCGAACACCGGGTCGGCATGGACGCTCCCGACGAGGTACTCGAGCTGGTGCACACCGCCCGCAGCGCGGCCGCGTTCGCCGATGGTGCGGTGGCGGCGGCGCACTGGCTCCACGGGCGCAAGGGCGTGTTCACGATGGACGACGTCGCCGCGTCAGTGCTCGATCCGCTGTTCACCACCGGAACCTCAGCAACAGCAGGTCGGGCATGAACCGCTTCGAAGGTCTCGGCGTCGCCCTCGCAACCCCGTTCACGCCGGCCGGGCGCCTCGATCTGCCCGCCTTCGCCCGCCTGGTCCAGCACGTCGTCGGTGGTGGCGCCGATTTCGTCGTCGCACTGGGTTCGACCGGCGAGGCGGCGATGCTCGAGGAACGCGAACGCGACGAAGTGATCGCGACGGCCACGGCGCATCGCGGCAACGCGCGTCTCGTCGTCGGCACTGGTGCGATGTCGACGGCACAGTCCACGACGTGGACCGCGCGTGCCGCCGAACTCGGCGCCGATTGCGCGCTCGTCGTCGTGCCTCCGTACGTGAAGCCGACGCCCGCCGGCATCGTCGCCCACTTCACCGCGATCGCGCGCGCGACACCGAAGCTGCCGCTGATCGCCTACAACGTGCCGTCCCGCACCGGCTGCAACCTGCGTCCGGACACGGTGCGCGAACTGTGGTCGCTGCCGTCCATCGTCGCGCTGAAGGAATCCTCTGGCGACCTGCAGCAGATCAGCCAGGTCGCCGCCGAGCTGCCGCCCGGCAAGGTCCTGCTCGCCGGCGACGACGCGCTGCTGGTTTCGACGGTCGAGGCGGGTGCCGAGGGCATCGTGTCGGTCGCCGGCAACGTCGTACCGGCGGCGATGGCGGCATTGCTGGCGGCGGCCCGCGCCGGCGACTTCGCCCGCGCCGGGGCCCTGCACGCGCGCCTGCTGCCGCTGTTCGACGCGCTCTCCACGGAGCCCAACCCGATTCCGATCAAGGCGGCGCTCGCAGTCGCCGGCATCGCCGGACCAATGCTGCGCCTGCCCCTGCTGCCGGCCGCCGCAACCACGACGGAACGGCTGCGCGCGGCGCTGACCGCAATCGCCGAGGTCGCCCATGCGTGACGACCAGCTCGCCGCGTTCCACGGCCGCGACGACCAGGTGATCGCCGCCGATCCGGATTGGCCGGCCGCCCACCGCTGCCTGCTCGATGCGCTCGAGGCCGGGCGCGTGCGCGCCGCGGTGTGCGCCGCCGACGGCACCTGGCAGGCCGTGCCGTGGGTCAAGCGCGCGATCCTGCTCGGCTTCCGCCGCACGGAGATGGTGCCGATGCCCGCTGGCGACGCGCCGCCGTTCTTCGACAAGGCCGCGTATCCACCGCGCGTGCTGACGCTCGCCGACCGCGTTCGCCTCGTGCCGGGCGGTTCAGCGGTGCGCCGCGGCGCCTACGTCGCTCCCGGCGTGGTCGTGATGCCGCCAGCCTACGTCAACGTCGGCGCCTTCGTCGACGGCGGCACGATGGTCGACAGCCATGCACTCGTCGGTTCGTGCGCGCAAGTCGGCAAGAACGTGCACCTGTCGGCTGGCGCGCAGATCGGCGGCGTGCTCGAACCGGCGAACGCGAGCCCGGTGGTCGTCGAGGACGGCGCGTTCGTCGGCGCGCTGTGCGGCGTGTTCGAGGGCTTCGTGGTGCGCGAACGCGCGGTGCTGGCGGCTGGCGTCGTGCTGACGCGCGCGACCATCGTGCACGACCTCGTGCACGGCCGGACCTGGCGCGGCGAGGTGCCGGCGGGAGCCGTCGTGGTCCCCGGCTCGAGACCGGCGGCCGGCGACTGGGCGAAGTCCCAGGGCCTGCACGTCACAGCCCCGCTGATCGTCAAGTACCGCGACGAACGCACCGACGCCGCGACCGCGCTCGAGGCGGCGC
>JBASWX010000441.1:0-6312 GCA_049276695.1 Planctomycetota bacterium | reverse complement strand
CCTCTGGACGCGGCCGGACTGACCGGTGCAGCAGGCGGTCCTGATGGCGGTGCTGGCGTCGCCGCGCCTCGCCGAGACGCTCGATCTGGCGGCGTTGCCCGACCTCGGGGTCGACGTCGCGACGTTGCTGGCCTGGACGGTCGACGCGGTCGCGCTCGGCCGGCAGACCACCGCCGACGCGCTGCGTTACCTGATGGCGCGCGCTGCCGAGCAGCCGGCGCTGCAGGCGCTGCTCGGCACCTGCCACCAGCGCGCATTGAAGATGCCGGAGCCGGCGAACGTTTTCGCCGGCCTGCTGGCCGGCCGCCGACGCCTGACTGGCGAGACCGAACGCCGCGCCGTGCGGCTGCAGCTGCAGCAGGCGCTGGCCGATGGCGACCAGGCCCGGGCCAGCGAACTGCAACACCTCCTGCTGACGCGGTTGCGCACCGACCGACCGCGACCTTCTCCTTCCTCCTGAGCAAGGCAGTCCCCGGCGACCGCCGCGCACCCCACCAACCAGCCCCGCAGAGCACCGAATGTCCGCACCGACCGAGTTCGACAAGAAGATCAAGGCCCTGATCAAGGCCCATCGCAAGAGCGGCGCCATCACGCTGGCGCAGCTGAACGGCGTGCTGCCCGACGACATGTCGTCGCCGGAGAAGATCGAGGCCGCGATCGCGATGATCGAAGAAGCGGGCCTCGACGTCGTCGAGGACGACAAGGCGAAGGGCAAGAAGGGCGGCGCCCGCAAGGACGAGGAAGGCGGCGAGGAGGCCGGTGGCGACGACGCCGACATGGGCCCGGAGATCGACATCGCCGAGCCGACCGAGGCCGAGCTGCAGGCGCCGATGGTCGACATCACCGAGAAGATCGACGACCCGGTGCGCATGTACCTGACGCAGATGGGCGAGATCCCGCTGCTGACCCGCGAGGAGGAGATCTCGCTGGCGCGCAAGATCGAGCTGACCCGCAAGCAGTTCCGCAAGGAGGTGCTGTCGTCGGGCTTCGGCATGCAGAACGCGATCGAGATCCTCGAGGACGTGCTGAAGGGCGAGCTGGCGTTCGACCGCACGCTGAAGGTCAACCAGCAGGACCCCGAGGTCGGCAAGGCCGACCTGTCGGATCGCTTGCCCGGCAACATCGCGACGCTGCGGCGCATCTACGAGGCGGCGCGCGGCGACTTCGCGCAGCTCGCCGATGCCGGGATGCCCGCCGACGATCAGCTCCGGCTCAAGAAGCGCATCTTCTCGCGCCGGCGCAAGGCGGTCGCGCTGATCGAGGAGCTGAACCTGCAGGGCAAGAAGGTCCGGCCGATGATCGACCTGGTCGAGAGCCGGATCGCCGAGATGAACCGGCTGCAGGCGCGCCTGCTGCGCTACCGCGGCGCCCAGCTGTCGAACCCGGACGCGGTGGAGACCAAGCGGCGACTCGACGAGATGCAGATCGACGGCCTCGAGTCGGTCGAACGGCTGACGCGGCGGCTCGAGTTCCTGCGCCAGGCGTACGCCAACTACGAGGACGCCAAACGCAAGCTGTCGTCGGGCAACCTGCGTCTGGTGGTCTCGATCGCGAAGAAGTACCGCAACCGCGGCCTGTCGTTCCTCGACCTGATCCAGGAGGGCAACACCGGCCTGATGAAGGCGGTCGAGAAGTACGAGTACCGGCGCGGCTACAAGTTCTCGACCTACGCGACGTGGTGGATCCGGCAGGCGATCACCCGCTCGATCGCCGACCAGGCGCGCACGATCCGCATCCCGGTGCACATGATCGAGACGATGTCGAAGCTGCGCAACGTCAGCAAGAAGCTGACCCAGCTGAAGGGGCGCGAGCCGTCGATCGAGGAGGTCGCGGAAGCGGCGCAGGTCTCGGTCGACGAGGCCAAGCGGGTGATGAAGATCAGCAAGCACCCGATCTCGCTCGACCGTCCGATCGGCGATTCCGAGGACAGCTACTTCGGCGACTTCATCGAGGACGAGTCGGTCGAGAGCCCGGTGCAGTCGGCGAGCCGCGAGATGCTGAAGGAGCGCATCGAGTCGGTGCTCAGCACGCTGACCTTCCGCGAACGCGAGATCATCAAGCTGCGGTACGGCATCGGCGACGGCTACACCTACACGCTCGAGGAGGTCGGCCGCATCTTCCGCGTCACCCGCGAACGCGTGCGCCAGATCGAGGCCAAGGCGGTGCGCAAGCTGCAGCACCCGGTGCGCGCCCGCCGGCTCGGCGGCTTCTTCGACAGCGCGGTCGGCGAACAGGGGTGAGCCGCAGCACGCCGATCGTGAGCCACGTCTCGTGGTCCGCGGCGCCGTGCGTCCACGGGGGTTCCGGGCGCGCCCCGGTCGGGATCGTCCCGGCGATGTCCAGGACGCGTCCCCGGGGGCCGGCAAGCGGCTTGAGCGGGCTGCCTTCATGGCTACACTCCGCGGCCCCGCAGCCCGCGGCCGGACCCCGAGAGACATGGTGCACCCACACGTCAAGAAGCTGCTGGAGCTGCAGAAGGTCGACCTGGAGATCTCGTCGCTGACCAAGGACATCGACGCGCTGCCGGCCGAGGAACAGAAGCGGAAGAAGCGGCTCGACGAACTCGAGCGCACGATGAGCGAACGCAAGGCCCGGCTGCTGAAGACCGAACTCGACTCGCGCGCGCTCGACAAGGCGGTGCGCGGCAACGACGACGAGATCAAGCGGCTGAACGAGCGGTTGAACCTGGTGCGCAACAACGCCGAGTACCAGGCGACCCTGTTCCAGATCGAGGCGGTGCGCAAGGACCGCGACGTGACCCAGGACGAGTGCATCAAGCTGCTCGAGTCGGTCGAGGCGCAGAAGGGCGAAATGACCGCGGCGGAGGCGGCGTGGTCCGAGGAGAAGAAGGTGTTCGACGCCTTCCTGGCCGAGGCCGACAAGCTGCGCGCATCGCGCGCCGGCGGGATCGCTGCCGCCCGGGAGCGCCGCAAGCCGCTGACCGAAGGCATCCCCGACGACCTGCTGCGCGAGTACGAGGGGCTGTACAAGACCCGCGACCGCATGGCGGTGAGCCCCGTCGAGAACAGCTACTGCCAGGGTTGCTACAACAAGATCACGATGAACGACACCGCGAAGCTGATGGGGCTGTCGGTGGTCGTGCGCTGCGGCAGCTGCCAGCGCATCCTGTACCTCACGCGGTGAAACGGGGAACCGCCCGCCAGTACGCATGGCCCGCTCGATCCACCCGATCGTCGTCGGCACCGCTGGCCACATCGACCATGGCAAGAGCAGCCTGGTCAAGGCGTTGACCGGGATCGATCCGGATCGCCTCAAGGAGGAGAAGGAGCGCGGGCTGACGATCGACCTCGGCTTCGCCCGGCTGAAGCTCGCCGACGGCCGCTGGCTCGGCCTCGTCGACGTTCCCGGGCACGAACGCTTCGTCCGCAACATGGTCGCCGGCTGCACCGGTCTCGATCTCGCGCTGCTGGTGGTCGCCGCCGACGACGGCGTGATGCCGCAGACGATCGAACACATCGACATCATCGACCTGCTGCAGGTGCGCAACGGCCTGATCGTGCTGAACAAGTGCGACATGGTCGATCCGGCCCTCGCCGACGTCGCCGCCGACGAGGCGAGGAAGGCGGTGGCTGGCACCGTGCTGGCCGCTGCCGACGTCGTGCGGGTCAGCGCGCTGACCGGCGAGGGCATCCCCGAACTGCGGCAGAAGCTCGAGGCGATGGCGCTGCAGATCGAACCGCGCACCGCGCACGGCCCGTTCCGGATGCCGATCCAGCGCGTGTTCTCGCTGCCCGGCATCGGCACGGTGGTGACCGGCATCCCGGTGTCGGGGGCGATCCGGCCCGGGGCCGAGGTCGAGATCCTGCCGCTCGGCGACAAGGTCCGCGTGCGCGGCATCCATGCCTACGGCGGCAAGGTCGAGGAAGCGGTCGCCGGCCACAGCACCGCGCTGTCGGTGCCCGAGGCGAAGGAGTCCGGCGTGCACCGCGGCATGGTGCTGGGGGAACCGGGGGCGTTCGTCGTCGGCGACGCCGTCGACGTCGACCTGACGTTCACCGCCCGCTCGCCGCAGCTCGCGCACCGGGCGCCGATCCGTTTCCACACCGGCACCATCGAAGTGCGTGGCCAGCTGCTGCTGCTCGACCGCGAAACCGCGGGCCCGAAGCACACCGTCGTCGCGCGCCTCGAACTCGACGACGAGGTCTGCTGTGCGCACAACGACCGCTTCCTGCTGCGGCTGCAGAATCCGGCGGTCACCATCGGCGGCGGCAAGGTGCTGCGGCTGTCGCGTTCGGGCCGTTATCGCCGCAAGGACCTCGGCACCGAACTGGTCGGCATCCTGGTCGCCGGCGATCGGCCGGAGGCGCGCATCGAGCACGAACTGCAGCAGGCGGGACCGGAGGGTCGCGCCGTCGACGATCTGTCGCGGGCGGTCGAGCGCCCGGACAGCGAGGTGCTGGCGGCGGTGGCGGCGATGCCGCACGCCGAACTGCACCAGCGGGCGATGCGCGTGTTCCTGCGCGCCCACGTCGACGCCGGCGAACAGGAATTGCTGCAGTCGGTCGACAAGATGCTGAGCAAGCGCGCCGCCGCGGCGTCGGTGAAACGCGCCGCGATCCGGTCGACCAAGACGCTGCCGCAGCCGTTGATCGAGTGCGTGTTCGACCGCTTGCACGGCCGCGGCGCAGTGCGCACCGGCCGGCAGGGGCAGGTGCTGTTCCTGGCGCGCCTGCAGCCGTTGCCGCCGGCCGAGCAGCAGGTGTTCGATCGCATCGTGAACGAATGCGCGCAGCGCGGCTTCCGGCCGCCGGAGTTGCACGAACTCGCCGCGATCGTGGGCCGCGATGGCGATGCGCTGCTGTCGCTGCTCGATCGCGCGCAGGACGAGGGGCGCATCGACAAGGTCGGCGACCACTACTATGGCGCCGCGACGGTGCGCACCGTGATGCGCGCGATCCGCCGGAACTGCCTCGGGCACGGCGAGGTCCTCGACATCCCGGCGCTGCGCGACGAACTCGACACCAGCCGCAAGTACCTGATCCCGCTGCTGGAGTACGTCGATGCCGCGGGTCTCACGGTGCTGCGCGGTGGCGTGCGCCGGCTGCTGCCGTCGTCGGACATCAGTCGCGAGCTGGCCAACGAAGCGTCCTGACCGGCGCCGCGCGCGATCGCCCGTTGCCATCGGCTGCACGCTGGCGGTCACCGGGGCCTCAGGCGGCGCCGCACCGCTGCCGATAGAGTGGCATCCCCCGACCGCAACCGGAGATGGCATGAGCGGCGACCGCCAACGCGACGACGATCCTGACTTCCTCGACGACGACTTCGTCATCGAGGATCTCGGCAGCAAGGGCGACGACCTCGGCCGGCTGTTCGAACCCGGTGTGGATCCGGCGGCGCCGCGCCCGGCCGGCGCCGACGACACCGACGACCTGCTGTTCCAGGACCATTCCCAGGGCCTCGAGCCCAGCGAGCAGTTCGGCGCCGGCCCCGGCTTCGCCGAGGACGGCCGGTCGGAGTGGCGTGGCGACGATCTCGACCTGGGTGAGGTCGGCGTGCCGCCGGCCGACGCTGGAGTTCCGGACCCGTCGCTGGCCGCCGCCGAGGCGTCGTTCACCAAGGAACTCGATGCCTTGCTGCACAAGGAGGACGGGGCCACGGACGACGGCGAACGGGAACTGGAACTGGTCGATTCGCCGCTCGACGGCATCAGCGAGATCGAGCAGTCCGGTCCGTTCGTGCTCGACGATGGCGATGGCGTCTGGCAGGCGGAAGCCGTCGACGCGGACGACGCCGTGCAAGCGCCCGCGGCCGCCGCAGCCGCGAGCGATCCGGCCGAGCCAGCGTACGCGGAGCCGACCCTGCTCGAGGGCGAGACGCCCATCGAGCCGGGTTGGGAGCCGTTGCCGGGCACCACGGTCGACCAGTTGGCCGAAGTCGGTGACCTCGAGCGCGTCGACGACGACGGCAGCGAAGCCGCCGCGGCGGACCACGAACTGGTCGCGGCCGGAGTCGCTGCCTACGAGCCGACCGTCGACGTCGGCGCCGAGATCTACGCCGAGGGGCCGGCACCGACGCTGGTGCGGACGCGGCGCCCGGCAGGTGCCGGGCCGTGGCACCGGTTCGCTTCGATCGCCGCGGCGCTGCTGCTGCTCGTCGGCGCCACCGCGGTGGTGTTGCGGCCGGAATGGCTGGGCCTGACGCTGCCGACGGCGGGTGTCGAGCAGGCAGTCGTCGAACGACCGCAGGTGCGCATCGTCGTCGCGGTGCCGCCGGTGCCGGCGCCCCAGCCAACCGTCGCGGCCACCGAGCCGCTGGCGCCGCCAAGCCCGCTACCGGCCGACACCACGACGC
>JBASWX010000440.1:0-3657 GCA_049276695.1 Planctomycetota bacterium | reverse complement strand
AGCGACGGCGACGGCACGCCCCGTTTCGCGGCGCTGCCGCGCATCGGGCTGGGCGTCGCCGTGGCCGGTTGTGCCTTCGCCGCGACCCGGCGCCTGTCGTGGCGGCTGCCGCTGTCGCCGTTCCTGGTGACGCTGGGTCTCTGGGGCACGCTGCGCGGTCTCGCCAAGGGGCTCGGCGGCAACCAGCCCATCTACTTCGATCGCAACGACGCGCTCGCTTCGCTGATGCTGCCCGGCTCGTGGCTGCTGCCGCCCGGCGTCTGGCTGATGTTCGTGCTCGGCCTCGCGATGTTCGTGGTCGCGCGCGGATCCGTGTTCGGCCGCCATGTCTTCGCGCTCGGCCGGAACCGCGAGGCAGCGCGGTTGTCGGGCGTCGACGTCGCGCGCACCGAACGGGCCGTCTACCTGCTGGCCGGCGCCTGCACCGGACTCGCCGCGGTGCTGCAGCTCGCCTACCTGTCGATGGGCGATCCGACGACGGCGCAGGGCCACGAGCTGAAGGCGATCGCGGCCGCGGTGATCGGCGGCGCTTCGCTGGCCGGCGGCGAGGGCTCGATCCTCGGCACGCTGGTCGGCGCGTTCGTGATGACGATCGTCGACAACGGTTGCACCAAGCTCGGCCTCCACAACTGGGTCCAGGAAGTCGCGACCGGCGCGATCATCGTCGGCGCGGTCGCCCTCGACCGCTGGCGGCAAGGGCGGCGCTGAGCCAGCCGCCGCCGAGCGAATCAGTTCTCGCGGCGGGCGCGTTCGACCAACGGCGCGAATCGCGGGTCCCGTTCCCGAGTCGCCAACGTCGGCACGAGCTCGAGCACCCCACGCGGGAACCTGCCGACCCTGTGCAGCCGCGCCAGCGCTTCGTCGTCGCGCTGCAGACGGAGCAACGCTTCGCCTTGCAACAGGCACGGCACGAAGTCCTCGCCGAGCCCGACCTTCTCGTCCTGGGCCCGCTGGCCAGCCAGCGCGTAGAACCGCTCCGCTTCGACCGCGTCGGCCAGCGCCGCCTCGACCCGGCCGCTTTGCAGCCGGTGCCTGGCGCGTTCGGCGAGCACCCGGTTGCACTCGTCGAACGTGACCGTGCGTCGCGGCTCGGCGAACTCGGCCTGCGCCGTGATGGCGACTGCCTCGTCGAGCAACTGATCGACGTCGAGCTCGCCGGCGGCGCCAGGATGCCGCCGCGCCATCTGCGCGAGCCAGCGCAGGTTCTGCATGCTGCACCGCATCGTCCCGAACTCCTGCGACCACATCACCAGGGCCGCGCGCGCACGCCGGTTCGCCTGCCTGGCCACCGCGAACGCCTCGGGAACGCGGCCGACCTGCTCGTAGGCTTCGACGAGTCGCCACGCGACTCCGATCCAGCTGTAGAGCTCCGACAGGCGCGATGGCCGCCGCACGAGACTCTCGTGCAGCAGCCGCTCCGCCCGTTCAAGCAGTTCGATGCGGCGTGCGGGCTGCGACGTCAGCGCATTGGCGCGCTGCACCAGGACCGACAGGAACCGCTCGCCGTCGTCCAACGACAGCGTGGCCGCCAGCTTGCCGACGGCGGCGAGCGCATCGTCGAGGCGGCCTTCGTGCCTGGCGGCGCCTTGGGCATCGCCAGCCTTGTGGCACTCCCCGGCCAGCGTGGACGCACTGAGGGCGACTTCGACCCAGGCTTCGGCACTGGGTGCGACCTGCGCGACACCCTCGCGCAGCCGCGCCGCCTCCTCGATCATCGGCGTGCCGGCACCGTCGCCGCGCCGACGCAGGATGCCGCCGCAGCGATCGAGGCACTGCGCCACGAGCGTGCGCAACTGCAGCGATCTGCCTTCGACCGGACCGGCGGCGCGCGCGCGCGCGAGCGCTTCCCGATACGCGCCGATCGAGGCGACCGGATCCAGACGCTGCACGTAGACGAGCGCGAGTCGCACCTGCAGTTCGAGCTCGGCAGCGGCGTCGGTCGTCGCCTCCGCTCCCTGCAACAGCTGCAGCGTGCGGAGGAACAACGGCTCCGTGCGCTCGAGGTTGAAGAACGACCACTGCACGAACGCCACCTTCGCCAGCGACTGCGCCAGCCGCAACCTCGCCGCCGGATCGGCGGGGTTGCCCGAGGCGAGGCCATCGATGAACGTCGCCGAGCTGGCCAGTGCGCGATTCACGAACGCACGCAGGTCCGGCACCACCGAGACGCGCTCCTCGCCGAGACGCGTCAGGGTCTCCTCGATTGCGCCCGTCGCCAGCCCGAGGTTGCGGTCGGCGCGCGCCACTTCCGCGACCAGCGACTGGTTGGTGGCCTCGAGCTGCTGGCGCAGTTCACGCTCGTGCAGCGCCACCGCCAACGGCGTGAACAGCAGGGCGACAACGGCGACGGCGATCGCGATGGACACCGTGCGATGGCGCTGCGCGAAGCGCCGCAGCCGCAGCCCGAGCCCCGGCCGGACTGCTTCGATCGGCCGCCGTTCCAGCACGCAGCGCAGGTCGCGCGCGAACAGCCGCGCCGACGGGTAGCGCCGCTGCGGGTCGCGGTCCATCGCGACGAGGCAGACGGTCTCGACGTCGCGGGCGACCGACGACCGGCGGCCCGCGAACGGCGAGTGTCGGCCTTCGCGCACCTGCCGCGCGACTTCGTCGACGGTCGAGCCGGTGAACACCGAACGCAGCGTGACCAGTTCGCGCAGCACGACGCCCAGCGAATAGATGTCGGTGCGCTCGTCGACCCGCGCCTTGGCCCCCGCGAACTGCTCGGGCGCCATGTAGTGGATGGTGCCGAGTTCGCTGCCCGACCGCGTCAGCCGGTCGGCGTCGTGCGACCACGCGAGCCCGAAGTCGAGCAGCACGACGCGGCCACTGGCCGTGATCATGATGTTCGACGGCTTGATGTCCCGGTGCAGCACGCCCTGCTGGTGCGCCTCGTCGAGCGCTTGCGCCACGCGCTCGACGATCCGGACGGCGACGTCGGCCCACCCGCCCACGAACAACTGGCCGGTCAACCCACCGGGCGGTGTACCGAGGCACTGCGCGAGGTCGGCGGCGGTCGGCTGACCCTGCTTCTTCGCCAGCGTCTCGATGAGGTGCGCCAGCGACGCGCCGCGGATCAGTTCCATCGCGAACCACGGGATGCTGCGGTCCTCGCCGAACTCGTACAGCCGCACGACGCCTTCGTTCTGCAACTTCGCGACGATCCCGATCTCGCGGCGGAAGCGTTCGCGCACGCCGGGGAACCAGATCTGTTCGGGGCGGATCAGCTTCACCGCGACTTCGCGGTCGAGCGACACCTGCCGCGCCCGATAGACGACGCCCATGCCGCCGCGGCCGAGCGGCTCGAGCAGTTCGAAGTCGCCGAGGCGCTCCGGCAGCGGTGTTGCGGCTGGCGCGGCATCGCCGAAGAGTCCGACGCGGCACAGCGCCGACAGCCGCCGCAGCACCGCGTCGCGGTGGCGGTCGAGGCGCTGGCAGAACTGCTCGAGGCCGGAGTCGCCGCCTTCGAGGTGCGCCTGCATCGCCGCGTCGACGAGGTTGGTGATCTCCTCGTCGTCGGGCGAAACGGTGTCGGCGACGTCCCGGTCGGACATGGCGCGCGGCATCGTCGCACGGTTGACGGCGGGCGGCGACAGGCTGCAGCCAATCCGTCGTCGCGGGCCGCCCAACGCGCGCCCCCACCGTCGCGCGGCTGCGACC
>JBASWX010000439.1:0-4315 GCA_049276695.1 Planctomycetota bacterium | reverse complement strand
GCGGCCGGTGGCCGGGCCGCAGCAGCAGGCCGTAGTGCAAGAGGCGCGGGGCGGTGGCGGCGACCTGCGGATCGTCGGCGAGGGCTGCCCGCAGCTTCGGCCACTGCGCCCACGCCGGCAGGTCGCTGGCGATCAGGTCGGAGCTGGCCGCGTGCACGTGCTCTTCGATCACTTCGAGGAAGCCGGTGAACAGCGACACCACGACGACCAGCGCCCACACGCTGATCGCGATTCCGCCCATGCCGAGCAGGTTGATCGGCCGCGTCAGCAGGTAGCGCGTCGCCAGGAACGGGCCGTAGGCGCGCTGGCCGAGCCCGGGTATGCAGCGGCGCAGCAGCGGGATCGCCATCAGCGCACCACGACGCCGTCCTGCAACCGCACGACGCGGTGGCAGCGCTGCGCCAGCCGTTCGTCGTGGGTGACCAGCACCACCGCCAGCCCCTCGTTGGCCTGGATGTCGAACATCAGGTCGATCACGCCGCGAGCGGTGGTGGAGTCGAGGTTGCCGGTCGGTTCGTCGGCGAGCACGACCTTGGGCCTGCCCAGCAGCGCGCGTGCGATCGCAACGCGCTGCCGTTCGCCGCCCGACAGTTCGGCCGGCCGGTGCCGCAACCGGTCACCGAGGCCGACGCGCTCGAGCATCGCGGTCGCGGCCGCGCGCGCCGCGCTTCGCTGCGACCACCAGGCGAACACCGAGGTCGTCATCATCCCGGCGAGCAGCACGTTCTGCAGCGCGGTGAGCTCCGGGATCAGATGGTAGAACTGGAACACGAAGCCCACCTGCGAGTGCCGCAGGCGCGCCCGTTCGGCGACACCGAGATCGTCGACGCGGCGGCCGTCGTAACGCACCTCGCCTTGGGAAGGCGCATCGAGCAGGCCGAGCACGTGCAGCAGCGTCGACTTGCCGGCGCCCGACGCGCCGAGCAGCGCGACGGTTTCGCCGGCGGCGACCGAGAGATCGACGCCGCGCAGCACCGGGATGGCGGTCTTCGCGAGCCGGTAGTGCTTGTGCACGCCGGCGGCCTGCAAGACGGGTTGGCTCATTCGTAGGACAACGCTTCGACGGGGTGGAGGCGCGCGGCCTTGCGCGCCGGCAGCACGGCGACCAGCAGGGCCAGCACGACGGCGAGCACCGCGACCTGGGCGATCCACGACGGTTCGAGGTGGCACGGCACCGCGCGCAGGTCGAACAACCGGCGCGGGAACAGTTCGAGCCCGGTGTGCGCGAAGAACCACTCGTTGGCGCCGTTCAAGTGGATCGCCGACGCGATGCCGAGCCCGGTGCCGAGTGCGGTGCCGACCAGCGCCACGCACAGGCCGCCGATCAGGAACACGGCGCCGATGCCGCGCGGCGTGCCGCCGATCGCCGCCAGGATGCCGATGTCCTTGATCTTCTGCGTCACCATCATGTGCAGCGTCGCGTAGATCACGAACGCGGCGACCAGCATCACGACGAACAGCACGAACTGCATCATGCCCTGCTCGTGCGCGACCGCCGACAGGAACACGGTGTTCTGTCCCTCCCAGTCGACGACGAGGCACGGCGCGCTGCCCGCGGGCAACACCGCCTGCACCGCTGCCTGCAACCGCGGCGCGACCGCGGCACGTTGCGCCGGCAGCAGGTCCGCGCGCAACCGCACCGCGACGTCGGTGACCAGATCGATCGCCAGCGGGTCGGTGGCATCGTGGCCGAGCAGCGTGCGCAGCGTCTCGATCGGCACCAGCACCTCGGTCTCGTCGAACATGCGGTGGCCGCTGGCGAACCAGCCGGCGAACGCGACCCGCAGCGAGTGCGTGTGCAGTTGCACCTCGCCCTTGGCATCGCGCGGGAACGACGCGCACACCAGGTCGAACGGATCGCCCGCCTGCACGCCCGGTGCGTTGCGGATGCGGCGCCAGCCGAGCAGCATGCCGGGCCACGACGCGCGGTGGTCGGCGACCTGTGGTTCGACCGGCAGCCCGGCGCGGCGGCGCGCCTGCCATTCGACCTCGGGCGGCAGCCGCAGCCGGCTCTTCTGCGCGGGGTCGCGTTCGTCCAGCACCGGCGAGACCCCGTGCGTGCTCGGCAACGCGGCGAGCGGCCGCAGCGCGAACTCCTCGGGCGCGCGCACGAGCCACGAACGCAGCCCGGTGACCGCTTCCTCGGCCAACGGATCGATGCCCAGCAGCTGCGCGAAGCCGTTCTCGGTGTGGTCGAAGTCGACCTGGCTGCTGCCGAAGGACCGCACGCCGCGCGGCCCCTGCCGCAGCGGCTGGAACATGCCGTGGTGGCGCAGCCGCGGAGCTTGTGCCACGACCTCGGCGCCGGCCGCGGCGATCGCCTGGCGCACCAGCTCGTAGCTGGTGTCGTGCGGCAGGCCGGTGACCAGCAGGTCCGGTGCGCTGTGTCTGACGTCGGTGCGGATCTCGGCGACGAAGCCGGTGAACACGCTGTCGACGACCAGGATCGCCCACACCGCGAACATCACGCCGAGCGCGGCCAGCAGGTTGATGCGCCGCGTCACCAGGTAACGCAGCGCGACGAACGGGCTGAACGCGGCGATCACGGCGCGGTCGCGGCCGGCGGGGTGCCTGGAGCCTCGGGACCAGCCGGGCCGTCGAGCCGGCGCAACAGCGGGAACAGCACGACGTCGCGGATCGACGTCGATCCGGTCAGCAGCATGCACAGCCGGTCGATGCCGATGCCCAGCCCGCCGGCCGGTGGCATGCCGAACTCGAGCGCCGTCACGTAGTCGACGTCGACCTCGCCCGGCGTCTCTTCGTCCTTGTGCGCGACCTGCTCGGCGAAGCGCTGCTCCTGGTCGATCGGGTCGTTCAGCTCGCTGAAGGCGTTGCCGAGTTCCATGCCGGCGACGAACAGTTCGAAGCGCTCGGTCACGCGCGGATCCTCGCGCAGCCGCTTGGCCAGCGGGCTGATCGCGACCGGATAGTCGTGCACGAAGATCGGGCCAGCCAGCGTGTCCTCGACCGTCGCCTCGAACACGTCGTTGGCGAGCTTGCTCGGCGCGATGCCGTCGGTCGCGAGGCCCAGCTCGCGGGCGCGGCGGCGGCAGGCGGCGTCGTCGAACCAGTCGACGCCGGGGTTCTGCTGCGCGAACAGGTCGAGGTAGCGCGCCTTCTGGAACGGCGGCTGCAGGTCGTAGCGGCGTTCGCGGAAGGTCACCTCGCCGTTGCCGCCGAGCACGGCCGTCACCAGGTGGGTGAACAAGCCCTCGACCCGCGCCATGATGTCGCGGTAGTCGGCCCACGCCTCGTAGCTCTCGAGCATCGTGAACTCGGGGTTGTGGCGCGTGCTCACGCCCTCGTTGCGGAACACGCGGCCGATCTCGTAGACGCGTTCCATGCCGCCGACGATCAGTCGCTTCAGGTACAGCTCCGGCGCGATGCGCAGGTAGAGCTGCATGTCGAGCGTGTTGTGGTGGGTCACGAACGGCCGCGCCGCCGCCCCGCCGAAGATCGGCTGCAGGATCGGCGTCTCGACCTCGAGGTAGTCGAGCGAATCGAAGTAGCGCCGCACCTCGCGCACGATCTTGCTGCGGGTCGCGAACGCCGCGCGCACCTCCGGGTTGGCGAACAGGTCGACGTAGCGCATCCGGTAGCGCTGCTCGGTGTCGGTGAGCCCGTGCCACTTCTCGGGGGCTGCGCGCAGCGCCTTGCTGGCCAGCACGACCTCGGTCGCCCACAGGGTCGGTTCGCCCTTCTGCGTGGTGCCGAGCTCGCCGGTCACGCTGACCAGGTCGTTGCCTTCGATCCAGCGGCGGTTCGCCCAGAACGCCGGCGGCAGGCGGTCGCGCTGGAAGCCGACCTGCAGCGACCCGGTGCGGTCGGCGACGTGCGCGAAGCGCAGCTTGCCGAAGTCGCGCACGACGCCGAGCCGGCCGGCGATGGTGGCGGTCTGGCCGTGCCGAGTCGTGAAATCCGACAGCAGACCGGCGATCGGCTGGCCGCGCGCAACCCGTGCCGGGAACGGGTCCTGTCCCGCTGCCTGCATCGCGCGCAGCTTGTCGAGGCGGTCGTTGGCGATGCCTTCGGTCAACTCGTTCCTCGGCTGGTCATGCGGGGACCGATCCTAGGCAGGCAACTCGGCTCGGGAAAGACAGCGATCGTGCCGATGCCATGGGCGACGAAATTCCGACCGTCCGCGCCCGTCGGGCGCGTATCCTGTTCGACCCTCGAATGCAGCAGAAGCTGTGCTTGTGGCTGTGCCTCCTGGTGCTGTTCGGTGCTTTGTGCGCCGGCAATCCGTTCCTGCCCGCCGGTGCCGTCGCGGCACCGCTGGTGGCTCCGGCCGGCGCGGGCAGCGGCGGCGCGAGCC
>JBASWX010000438.1:0-1582 GCA_049276695.1 Planctomycetota bacterium | reverse complement strand
GCGCACTGCTGACCGCGGGCGACCTCGACCACGCCGCCGCGACCCTCGGCCTGAGTGTCGGCGTCGCGGGCGCGTCGTTGCTGGCCGATCTGCGGTAGCCGCGGTCCAGGTCGCCGGGCGCGGCGTTCGTCACGCGCTGGTCCTGGATGGCGCCGCCAGCGCCCCGACCTGCCGGGCGGCATCGATCGGCTCGGCGGCGGTGACATCGCGGTGGCGGCTTCGACCTTCTGGTGGGACCAAGGAACCAACCATGAAGAACCGCAGATCGATCCTCCTGTCCGCCGCTGTCTCGGGCCTCCTGTTCGGCACGGCGGCAACCTCACTCACATCCTGTTCGTCGACCGGCGACCAGCCGGCGATGGAACGCCACGCCTGCAAGGGCCAGAACGCCTGCAAGGGCCAGGGCGGCTGCAAGACCGAAGCCAACGCCTGCGCCGGCAAGAACGCGTGCAAAGGCCAGGGCGGCTGCAAGGCCGCCGCGAACTCCTGCGCGCAGAAGCACGCTTGCAAGGGCCAGAACGCGTGCAAGGGCCAGGGCGGCTGCAAGACCGACAAGAACGCCTGCGCGGGCAAGAACGCCTGCAAGGGTCAGGGCGGCTGCAAGACCAGGAAGTGAACCGCGGCGCGGCGCCGCGCTCGCCGCGGCGCCGCCCTCCGGACGCGACGACCATGGACACGACCACCAGGCTGCCGCTGCGGGCGCTCGGGCTCGGGCTGCGGCCCGTGCACTACGAGGCGATCCTCGCCAGCGCGCCCGCGGTCGACTTCTTCGAAGTGCTGTCGGACAACTACCTGCACACCGGCGGTCGCCCGCTGCAGTGGCTGGACCGCATCGCCGAGCGGTTCCCCGTCGTGCTGCACGGCGTGGCGATGAACGTCGCCGGCACCGACCGCCTCGATCGCAGCTACCTGCGCGATCTGCTGGGCCTGCAGCGCCGCACCGGCGCGCGCTGGATCAGCGACCATCTGTGCTGGACCGCCGTCGATGGCGTGCACCTGCACGACCTGCTGCCGATCCCGTACAGCGAAGCGGTGCTGCGCCACGTCGCGGCGCGGGTGGCGGCGATCCAACACGAGCTCGGCCAGCCGCTGGTGCTCGAGAACCCGAGCACCTACGTGCAGTTCGCGGCCGCGGACTTCGACGAGGCGGCGTTCCTCGCGGCGCTGGCCGAGCGCACCGGCTGCCGCCTGCTCGTCGACGTCAACAACGTCGTCGTCAGCGGGCACAACCACGGCTTCGATCCGGAGCAGTGGCTGCGCACGATCCCGTGGTCGAGCGTGCAGTACCTGCACGTCGCCGGTCACAGCATCCTGCCGACGCATCGCCTCGACACCCACGACCAGCCGGTCGGCGCGCAGGCCTGGCGCCTGCACGACCTCGCGCAACGGCTCGCCGGCGGCTTGCCGACCGTGCTCGAACGCGACGACGCGATCCCGGCGTTCGGCGAACTGGTCGGCGAACTGCAACGGGCCGCGGCGACACGGCGCGCGCCCCGGGCGCGGCCGGGAGTCGGCGTGTGAACCGCCACCAGGATCCGCTGCGCGAATTGCAGCGCCGGTTCGCCGCCGCGCTGCGCGGGCC
>JBASWX010000437.1:0-8957 GCA_049276695.1 Planctomycetota bacterium | reverse complement strand
GGCTACGGCCGATAGCGGACCGTGACGTCGGTCCGCGCGACGGCCAGCGGGTGCTCGCGCAGCGCGCCGTTGCGGTCGACGACGACCCGGTAGTCGCCCGGCGGCAGCCACGCCGCGAAGCGCTGCGCGAACACCTCGTCGCGGCCGCGCACCCGCCGTTCGCCGAGGAACACCGCGATGCAGGCGTTGCCGTCCTCGCGCCCCGACGCGTCGCAGGCGCGCAGGTCGACGAGCGGCCGGCGCTGCACCGCCAGCTCGAGCGCGTTCGGCTGGCCGGCTTGCACCAGGAGCGCCACCGGCGGCAGCGGCTCGAACGGCAGGAACGTGTGCACGCCGTCGAGCAGGCGGTCCTCGAGGCGCAGTTCGCCGGCACCGAGCGGCACGTGCGGAAAACGCAGCTTCGGCGTGCGGGTGCCCTCCTTCGCCTGCAGGCATGGGCACTCGCGGCCAGCAGCGACGACCGGGGGCATGAGCTCGGGCGCGATCGAGATGCTCGCGCCGCGCCCATCACGGAGCGCGAGCGACACGGCTGCCGCCGGCTCGGCGTCGAACTCCACGCGCAGCAGCGGGGAGTCGCGCTGGACGACGACTTCGCGCTCCGGCATCGCGGTCAGCTCGTCGCCGTGCACGTGGATGCGCCAGGTCCCCGGCGGCAGCAGCAATCGCACCGGCTTGCCGACGCGCCCGGCCTTGGCGGTGTAGGCCGGGTCGCGACTCCGGTCGGCGCTCTCCTTGCTGTTGACGTCGACGCCGATGCCCGAGCGATCGCCGCCCGGCGGTGCGCGAACGATCACCTCGCACGGCGTGCCGCCAAACTCGTGGCGCCACGACACCCGGGCGACGCCGGGCGGCACGACCAGTTCGTGCCGGCTGAACCAGAGCTCGTGCTTGCGCACCCATTCGGCGCCAGCGCGCAACTCGTAGCGGCCGGCGGCCAGCACGCAGCGCACCTCGCCGTCCTTCGGCGGCCGCCGGAACAGTTCGCGGTTGTCGCGATAGAACGCCACGTCGTTGCCCGGTTCGTCGGCGCCTTCGCCGAACAGTGTGCCGGTGACGATCGCGACGTCGGGCGGCAGTTGCAGGACGACCTCCAAGCTGGCCGCAGGTTCGAGGTGACCGGTCGCCGCGGTCTCGGGCCGAATGGCACAACGCACGTCGTAGGAGCCGGGCGGCAGGTCGACGAACGCGAACGCACCGCGAGCGTCGGTGTTCGTCGACTGGGCTGGCGACATGCCGCGCAACCTCGCCTTCTCCCGCTCCGCCTGGGGGCTGCCTTCCTGCCACGTGCCACTGCTGCCCGGCGGGGGCGGCCACGCACTCCGGTCGTGCGGCCACAACTGCACGACGAAGCCGGCCATCGGTTGGCTGACGGCGTCGCGCAGATGACCGCGGATGTTCGCACCGGCGCCCACGCGCGCGATGCGCTCACCGTTCGCGGCGTCGGGCGCAGTGGTCACCGCGGCGACCGCTGGCGATCCGGCATCTCGTTCCACCGCCGGGCTGACCATTGGATCCGCGCCCATCGCCGCGGGCGGCGGCGCGGCGCCCATCCCGAACGCCAACCACGCACCCGCAATCGCGCCGACCAGCACCGCACCGGCGAGCAGCCAGCGGCGACGATCGCGGCGAGGGTTCATGGCGCCCGCCGACGCGCATTGCGAACGAACGCTCCGCGATCGCCGTTCTTCACGACCCTGCCGCGGCTGGCCGGCGCGCGACCACCAGGAAGGAACTGTCGAGCAGCGCCCCCATGCGGTTCAGGACCGCGACCAGCGGGTTCTGCTGCGGCTTCAGCGAACCGCGCACGCACAGCACCTCGAGCCCGCGCCGCTCCAGCTGCCGCACCATCACGTCGGGGCGGAAGAAGGTCAGGTGGTGGCGCGTGTTGTAGTGGCGGCCCATGCGGCTGCGCAGGCGCAGGCGGTCGGCCAACGTCTTCAGCCGGTTGCTGAGCGAGCCGAGGTTGGGCATGCCGAGGAACAGCACGCCAGCCGGACGCAGCAGCGCCACGCAGCTGTCGAGGTAGCGGCCCGGTTCCTTGGGATGCTCGATCACCTGGTCGAGGAACAGCGCGTCGAACGGCGCCACGCGGCCCGGCAGCGCGTGGAAGTCGCCGCAGTGCACGGGAACACCCTCGCTCGCGGCGACCTTCGCAGTGGTCGCGGCGTCGACGTCGTAGCCTTCCGGTTTCCAACCGCCGGCCTTGGCCGCGCGCAGTTCGAGGCCATCGCCGCAACCGACCATCAGGATGCGCCGGCCCGGCGCGAACGTCGCGAGCAGCGCCAGCGAACGTTCCTTGCCAGTCGTGCGCACGTCGAGCCGGCTGCGGAAACTCTGCTCGCCCGCGCCAGGGTGCAGGTTGATGTAGCCGGCGTAGAAGTGGTGCAGCGCCGCGTCGCTGTACTGCGGATTCATGAACTCGACGCCACAGGCGCGGCAGCCGTGGATGCCGTGGCCGCGGAAGTCGGTGAGGCGCAGCGCGACCGGCCCACCACCGCACAGCGGACAGTCCGCGCGCGGCGGGTCGTACTGCAGCGTGGCGTCGGTCGCGGTCACCGGCGGCATGGTAGCTGCAGCCGACGGTGCGGCGAAGGGAGCGCGCGGCCCGGCGCGAAAAGGCCGGACCTCTCATTGCAGGAAGTCGTCGTCGCCCCAGCGCGGACTGCGGATGTTCAGAAGCGGCGACCCGTGGAACGGGTCCGCACACTTCGCGCACCGCCCTCTTCGCGGCGGTGAACGCAGGGAGCCGGAGCGAGCGGATCGACGTGGCATGCCGGGGCAACTCGAAGCGGCCTGCCCGGACATGACCGGACGCTTCGCGCTCACGCAACTCGGATGCGCTGCACGCCGACGAAGTCCAGCGCCTTGGGCGGCGAGCCCTCGACCTCGAGGCACAGCGCGATTGCTTCCTTGATCCTCGTCATCAGCTCGTCGAGAGAACGTGCCTGCGTATGGCAGCCCGGCAGTGCTGGCACCGTGCCCACGAAGAAGCCTTCCTCGTCCTTCTCGATGACAACGTCGAACTCGCGCGGCATGGCTGTGGGCATGGTAACACCTCAGGTCGGGCGGAGGGAGAAGTGTCGACGGAGCAACGGAGCAACCGGCTGGCAAAGCCGGACGCGTCAGTGCACCGCTTCGATCCCGGCCAGGGCACCGCGCGGCAACGTGAACGTGACCACGCCGTCGCCGCCGTCCGCCGTCGGCAGCGTCTCGTTCCCGACCTTCACCGCCACCGGCATGCGCGCCCGCAGCCGCACTGGTCGCGGCCGTTCCCCCGGGTTGCGCAGCACGGCGTTGGCGAGGCGCCCATCCTTCCAGGTCAACTCGACCAGCTCGACGTTGCCGCGCGCCCGCAGCCCGGCGACGCGACCTTCTGGCCAGGCCTTCGGCAGCGCCGGCAGCAGGTGGATCGTGAAGTCCTCGCCGGGCCGTTCGCGGTGGCTCTGCAGCAGCATCTCGGCGATCGCCGACTGGCCCCCGAAGTTGCCGTCGATCTGGAACGGCGGGTGCGCGCACCACAGGTTCGGGTAGCTGCCGCCGCGTGCGGCGTCGAAGCCGGGCGCGCCCACCGGGTACAGCAGCTTCGTCAGCAGGGCGAGCGCGCGGTCGCCGTCGTGCAGGCGCGCCCACAGGTTGGCCTTGTGCGCGAGTGACCAACCGGTGCCGTCGTCGCCGCGCCGTTCCAACGTCACGCGCGCCGCCTTCGCCAGCTCGGGCGTGCCGGCCGGCGTGATCTGGTCGCCAGGGAACAGCCCGTACAGGTGCGAGACGTGGCGGTGGTGCGGCTCGGGCTCGTCATGGTCGGCGAGCCATTCCTGCAGCTGCCCGTGCCTGCCGATCTGGTGCGGCGCCAGTTTCGCCCGTGCTGCGGCGAGGTCCTTCGCCAGCTCGCGGTCGACGTCGAGCAGGTCCGCGATCTCGATCACGTGGCCGAACAGCTCGCGCACGATCTGCTGGTCGATCGTCGGCCCCATGCACACGCTGGCGACGCTGCCGTCCGGCAGCCGGAACGAGTTCTCCGGCGAGTTCGACACCGGCGTGACCAGCCAGCCGTGCTCGCCATCCTCGACCAGGATGTGGCGGTAGAAGCGCGCCGCAGAGCACAGGATCGGGTAGACGCGCACCAGCAGTTCGCTGTCCTGCGTGAACGCCCACGCTTCGTACAGGTGCCGGCACAGCCAGCCGCTCGCGGTGTTGGCGCTGCCCCAGCTCGCGTGCTCGCCCGGCGACGTGAAGCCCCACGGGTTGGTGATCGTGTGCGCGACCCAGCCCGGGGCGCCGTAGTACGCGGCGGCGGTCTTGCTGCCCGGCGCCACCAGCGACTCGACGAGGTCGAGCAGCGGCAGGTGCTCGTCGCAGCGGCCGGTGACCAGCGCCGGCCAGTAGTTCATCTGCACGTTGACGTTCAGGTGCCAGTCGCCGTTCCACGGCGTCTGGTACTGGTCGGCCCACAGACCCTGCAGGTTCGCCGGCAGGCCGCTGGAACGCGAGCAGCCGCGCAGCAGGTGGTCGCCGTACAGGAAGTACTGTGCGAACAGGTCGGGATCGCTGGCCCCGCGCGCCATCGCAGCGAGGCGATCGCTCGTCGGCAGGCCCCGGCGCTCGCGGTCGCCGAGTTCGAGCTGCAGGCTCGGCTGCAGGGCGAACCCGCGCACCAGCTCCGTCCGCAGACCGGTCGGCGGCGCCGGCAATACGCGGTCGAACCAGTCGGCGACCGCAGCTTCGTGCCGCCCGAGTCCCCGGAAGTCGGTCATCGCTGCAAGTCCGATCCACACCTTCTTGGCGCCGCGCACGAGCAACCCGTCGCCGTCCTTCGCCACGGTCCCGCCGTCGGTGTCGACGCGAGCCACCGCGGAGAAGCGCACGCCGTCGCCGCCCTTGCCATCGGTGAGCGCGCCGCGCATCACGATCTGGTTCTTGTTCTCGACCGTGAACCGCGCCCGTTCGCGGCGCCGCAGGTCGACGCGCAGGTCGAGCAGCTCACCGCCCGCCGTCAGTTCGAGCTCGACGCCGCCGTCGCACTGCAGCCGCCGTTCGTGGCGGCGACCGTGCCGGTCGACGAAGCGCACGCGCTGCTGCGTTCCATGTTCGGCGAACGCCAGCACGCGCTCGTAGTCGCGCACCTCGCCGCCGAGCGGGGCCCCGTCGCGGTCGAAGACGACGAGTTCGAGGTCACCGAGCGTCTGGTAGCAGCCGTACGGCACGTCCTTGCCATTGCCACCGCTGCTGCCCGCCCCGGCACACGTGAACGTGCGGTTGACGAGCCGCTCCGCTTCGACGTTCTTGCCGGCGCGCAACAGCTCGACGATCGCCGGCAGCTCCTTCGCCGCGTCCTTGCGATCCGCGTCCTGCGGACTGCCCGACCACATCGCGCCGTAGTTGAGCACGACACGATCCTGGCCGACGCCGCCGAACCAGCAGGCACCATGGGTGCCGTCGCCGAGCGGGAACGCTTCGACGAACGACTGCGCCGGCCGCCGGCTCCACAACGCGAGTTCGTCCACCGCCGGGCCCGACGCTCGCCCGGCGAACTCGACTGCGGGCGCCCGGGTCGGCGGGTCCTGGGCATCCGCCGCCGCTGCGAACGCGAGGCAAGGCAGGGACGCGGCGAGGTGGCGAAGCATGGCGCGCGAAGCGAAGCGTCCGGGTGAACGCCGAGCCAGGGTATCCGGTGACCCGTCGGTAGCGCCTGCCCCCGCGTGGCTGAACGCACCGGCGCCGGAATCGCAAGCAGTCTCGGAAAACCCGGCCTCCTCGGCCAGTGCTGGCGCAACCACCTCCGTGCGGCGATCCCGCGGCGCGACCCGATGGGCGAGCCGCGAGAGCCCTCCCTACTCCCGCCGGAGACCTCGATGCCACGTCCCGACCTGCTTCGTTCCCCGCCACGACCATGGGTCGTGGCACTCCTTGGCCTGCTGCTCGCCGCCTGTGGTGGTGGCGGTGGTGGCGGCGGTTCGACGCCGCCCGTCACGCCCACGCCGACCAGCAAGGCGCTGGTCTGGGGCACCGGCATCTGGGGCACCAACGAATGGAGCGCCACCGCTCCCGCGCGCCTCGAACCCGACCCGACCACCACTGCTTCCCCATCCTCGACCGCCATCAACCCGACGGAGAACTCCCGATGAACCGCCCGCTCTCGACCATGATCGCCTTCCGCTCGCTCCTGATCCCCGTCGTGCTGGCCGCACCCGGCCTCGCCCAGGGCCCGACCCTGAAGACGTTCACGAACGGTCAGGTCGCCAACGCCACCGACGTCAACGCCAACTTCACGGCCCTGAAGGACGCGATCGCGCCCATGGGCACCCTGTCCACGGCGCTGACCGCCGACGCGAACAAGGTCAGCGTCAACAGCCGCCGGCTGAACTTCGATCCGGCGGCCGCCTCGGGTCGCAAGATCGTGCTGTTCGAGGGCACTGACAACGACCATCAGTACTTCGGGTTCGGCATCAACAACAGCACGCTGCTCTACCAACTCAACGCCACCGGCGACAGCCACGTGTTCAAGGCCGCGACTTCGGCGACGGCGTCGAACGAACTGATGCGCATCACGGGCACCGGCAACGTCGGCATCGGGCAGGTCAGTCCGACCCAGCGCCTGCACGTGACCGGCAACATGCGGCTCGACACCACGACCGGCCAGGGCAGGTTCTACTTCGGTGATCCGGGCGAGAACTTCGGCGACCCGATCTACTTCGATCGCACCAATCCTGGTACGGACGTGAGCCACCTGCGCCTCGCCATTGGCGACAACCCGACCACGAGCCTCGCCGATCGGTTCGAGATCGGCACCGCGACCGGCGCCTCGGGATTCACGGCGTTCGCCACCTTCGTGTCGAGCGGCGCGGTCGGCATCGGCACGACGAACCCGACGCGCGCCAAGCTGGAAGTGGTCGGCGTGGCAGGGAGCTACAGCTACGGGCAGCGCGGCATCCTGAATTTCAGCGGGGCAACGTCGTCTTCGACCACGGGCACCGACCCCAATGGTTCCATCTACGCCACCAACTTCGTCTGGGCCGACGCATTCCTGGCGTTCTCGGATGCGCGCACCAAGCGCATCGATGGGCGCTCGGATGGCGCCCGCGACCTCGCGACATTGCAGGGACTTGAAGTGACCGACTACCACTTCATCGACGAGGTGGCCAAGGGCAAGCGCGCGCAGAAGAAGCTGATCGCCCAGCAGGTGGAAGGCGTGTTCCCGCAAGCCGTCGGACGCAGCACCGACGTGGTGCCCGACATCTACCAGATGGCGCCGGTCAAGGACGGTTGGGTGACGCTCGCGACGGATCTGCAGCAGGGCGAACGCGTCCGCCTCATCGGCGAGAAGAAGGAGCGCATCTGTGAAGTGCTGGAGATCGAGCAGGGCAGGTTCCGCACCGACTTCGCCGCGGACGAAGCGGAGATCTTCGTCTATGGCCGCGAAGTGAAGGACTTCCGCACCGTCGACTACGAGGGCGTATCGATGCTGAACGTCTCGGCGACGCAGGAACTGGCGCGCCGCGTCGAGGCGCTCGCCACCGAGAACGCCGAGCTGAAGGCCCGCCTCGCGAGTCTCGAAGCCCTCGCCGAAGAGGTCGCGAAGCTGAAGTCGCAGTTCGCCGCGAAGTAGTGCGGCAGCAAGTCCCCATGGCCAGCCAGCACCGACGGGACACCTTCCCCGGCCGCCGCGCGAACGCCCCGAGGCCTCGCGCGAGGGTCGGCGGACCGGCGAGCAGATCGACCAGGATCGTGCTGCTGCTCGTCGGAGTCGGCTTGCTGGCCGCGGTCGCGCTGTCGTTGTCCGCCGCCGACGAGAGCATGGCGCCGCGCACTCCGCAGGACGCGAGCCCCGTGTCGATCGCACGGTCCGCCGTGGCACTCACCGCCGAGCCCACCAACTCCAGCCTGGTGCCGCTCGAACCTGGTGCGCCGGCCCCACGCTCCGCTGCCACGGTTCACGATTGCGCCAGCGATCCCACTCTCCGCATCGAAGTGACCGGCACGGTCGTCGATGCCGCCGGATTGCCCGTCGCCGAGGCGCTGCTCGCGATCGAAGTGCCGGAGGGTGCGGGCAAGGCCGCCGGTGCGACGGTGCAACGCCGGTGGCTGACGAAGTCGGACAGCGACGGCGCGTTCCGCTTCGAGAATGCCCCCGCGCTCGCCGGTACCCGGCTCCTGACCTGGCACCTCAGCAAGCAACCCGACGAACGTGCGCTGCCGATCGCGGCGTCGCACGGCATCCTGGTCCAGTTGCAGGACGAACCGAGCGGCGAACCGGTGCGCGGCACGGTGTTCGGCCCCGACGGCTCCCCGGTGGCGAACGCCTCGGTGCGCGTCGGGGCTGCCTGCACGCAGACCGACAGCAACGGTGACTTCGCGCTCGCGGTGCCCGCCGCGGCGGCAACCGACGCCAGCCTGTTCGTCATGGCGCCGGAGCTCGCCCCCGCGAAGGTCGACGAATGGCGACTGCCCGATGGCAGGGCGGGTGCGCCGCTGACCGTGCTGCTGCGCGCACCGTCGGTGATCCGCGGCCGCGTCGTCGATGCCGACGCGAGGCCGCTCGCGGACTGGATCGTGACGCTGGCCGATGCGACGCCGTTCGACGCCAGCAACGGCTCGAACCACTGCATCGAAGGCCAGCTCGGCCCGCTGCGCGCCGTCACCGACGCCGCCGGACGCTTCGCCATCGCTGGCGTGTTCGATCGCCCCTACACCCTCGAGGCCTGGGCGTTCGCCGGCGACGGAGGACTGCGTGCGACGGTGTCGCCCGCCCAGGGCGACGTGACCCTGACTGCCGCGACGCGGGCTGCGACCACGGTGCGCGGCATCGTGCGCGACGGCGACGGGCGACCGGTCGCTGGCGCCATCGTCGCCGAACAGCGCGCCGGATGCGCGGCCGCCCCCGGCACCAGCGGCATGCGCTTCGACCTGCGCGTGACCACCGGCAGCGATGGTCGCTTCGAACTGCCGCTCCGGGGCGC
>JBASWX010000436.1:0-2586 GCA_049276695.1 Planctomycetota bacterium | reverse complement strand
GGCCCGCGCCGGCGGCGGCCGCGCTGCGGTCGTCGTGCACGGCGCCGTCGGGCTCGTTCATGCCCATGCCCGCCCGCCACGGTTGCTGGTCATCGCTGGAAGATCGGCAGGTACTGGAGCGGGATCTGCAGGATCAGCGTCGACACCGCGGTGCCGAAGGCATCGCCCGGCCCGGTGTGGCACTGCCAGCTGCCGTCTTGGCGCTGGCGGTCGAGCAGGATGCCCTTGATGAGTCGGAAGTACTGGGTCCACTTCGGGTCGCCGGTGATGTAGTAGGCCTGCACCGCATAGTAGTGGCCGTAGAAGAAGAAGTAGTGGCCCTGCCACTCGCTGCTGAAGTTCGCGACCTCGCGGTCCATGTAGTCGAGCGCATCGCGGATCACCGGGCTGTCGTACTCGCCGGCTGCGTACAGCGTGGTGACGCCGGCGGCGGTCAGCGGGAAGGTGGCCCGGGTGTGGTCGCGGTTCTGGTAGCGGAAGCTGCCGCTGTCGTCGCCGTGCGGGCCGCGGAAGCCGCCGCGGAAGGTGCGGTCGTTGCTGCGCACGGCGCTGCGGTAGACGTAGTTCTGCGCGTTCTTGATGGTGTTGATCGGCACGTGGATGCCGACGTTGCGCGCCGAGCGCAGCGCCAGCACCTGGCAGACGGTGATCGACATGTCCGACTCGCGCGCGAACGGCCGGTAGCGCCAGCCGCCCTCGGCGTTCTGCGAGTCGACGATCAGGTCGACCGCGCGCTGCAGCGCGCGCTTGACGTCCGGCCGTTCCACCATGCCGTAGACCTCGGCCAGGAACAGCGTCGCGAACGCGTGGCTGTACATGCGCGTGCCGTTCTGCGTCAGCTGGCCGTCGTCCTGGGCGCAGGTCAGCACGTAGTCGAGCCCGCGCTTCAGCGCCGCCCCGTACTTGCCGCGGTCGGGCAGGTGGCCGCCGGCCAGGAAGCTCATCAACGCCAGCGCGGTGACGCCGACGTGCGGCAGCGGCCGGTCGTCGAGGGTCTCGTAGTTGGTGTTCAGCTTGTAGCCGACCAGTTCGGCCCAGTAGCCATCCTGGTGCTGGTGCGCGGCGAGCCAGTCGTGACCCTTCTGGACCGCCCCGCGCAGCCGCTCGTCGATCAGCTGCTCGTTGCTGGTGCCGCGGCGCAGGGTCTCCTGCGCCGGCAGCAGCGCCGTCAACAGCAGGAACGGGAACAGGGAGGAACGGGTCATTTGGTGCCTTGCCTTGGGCCCAGCAGCAGCAGGCCCTGGGTGCTCGAGATCACGAGGTGCGCGCCGGCCTGGCTCATGCCTTCGCACTTGCCAGCACCAGCCAGCAGCCGGTGGCGCTTGCCGCCTTCCAGCAACCCGCTGCGGTCGGCCAGCGCCAGCGCGTGCAGCCGTGCCGGCTGGCCGGGCTTGCGCGTCAGGAACAGCACGAAGTCGGCGCCGAACACCGGCGCATGCAGCACCTCGCCGTCCTCGGGGCCGAGGTTGACGGCGAACGCCGACTGGGCGGGGTCGAGGCTGCAGCAGACGAACTGGTGCTGGGTGCGGTCGGCGTCGGCGAACGAATCGAACGCCAGCACCGCGGGGGCGGGATTCGGCAGCCACGAACGGTCCCAGTTGAGCGCGACCGCGTCATGGCCGACCGTGAGCTCGTTGCGCACGGTGCCGTCGCGGCTGTCCAGCAGCACCACGCGGCCGGCGTGCCGGTCGCTGCCTTCGCCGACCACGATGGTGCCCCCGCGCAACGCCGCCAGGCGCAGCTGGCAGCCGGAGGTGCCGCGCCATTGCCACAGCACCCGGCCGTCGCGGTCGAACGCGACCAGCGCCGGCGCGCTGCCCGACGAGGTGCTGTCGATCGGCACGAACACCGCGCGGTCGTCGGCGCACAGGCCCTGCGGGAACAGCCGCGCCGACAGGCTGTCGGCGTCGAGTTCGACGTGCGCCTTCAGCACCGTGCCGGTGATCGTGGTCGTGTGCCGGTTCTCGCCGGTCACCGGGTCGATCCACGCGATGCTCGCCCCGCCGTCCTTGCCGATCGTCATGCGCAGCAGGCAGGCCCCGTTCGCCTTCGGCTTCAGCGCCGCACCGCCGGTGGTCTGCGTGAACAGGCGCACGCCGGTCAATGGCTCGACGCCGAGCAGTTCGCTGCTGCCCTCGGCGGTGTTGGGCAGGCTCCACACGTGCAGCACGCCGTCGGTCACGCCGAGGCTGTCGAACAGCCGCGCGCGCGGATTGGGCAGTTCCCACACCGGCGCACCGGTGCGGTAGTCGACCGCGAACACGCGCTCCATGTCGGGCACCACCAGCGTGTGGCCGCACAGCAGCGCGTGCTCCAGGTAGTCGACCGGCAGTGCGAACAGCACCGGCTTCGGCGCCGTGTTCGCGTGGATGTCGATCGCGAGCAGTTCGCGGCCGGCGCGCACGTACAGCGGCGCGTCGGCCGGGGGCGGGAAGCCATCGGGGGTCAACACGACCACGGCGCCAACCGACTCGCCAGGGCCGCGCGGCGCGATCAGCGTCTCGCCGGGGCCCGGCACGACCGCCAGGATCGGTGCTGGCGGTGCCGGCAGCGCCACCCGCGCAGCGACGTCGCGCCACGAAGCGC
>JBASWX010000435.1:0-1991 GCA_049276695.1 Planctomycetota bacterium | reverse complement strand
GCGCGGCACCGGCGATCTCGACGGCGCAGCGCTCGTTACCGAGGAAGGGCGCCGCGCTGCGCAGCAGCGGCGGCGTGCCGGCGGCACAGCCGGTGCCGAACGCGGTCGCGGTCGCGGGGCCGAGCGGGGCCAGCACCCAGGTGTCGGCGAAGTCGCCGAACTGCCCGCCGGTCGCCACGAGGCGGTTGGTGGTGAAGTCGAAGGCCAGCGTCACCTGCGTCTGCGGATCCGGACGCACCGGCAGCACGACCTGCGTCCATTGACTGCCGTTCCATTCCCACAGGTCGTCGTGGAAGGCGCCCCACACGCCGCCGCCGAACATCACGGTCCGCCCGCGCGATGCATCGAACGCGATCGCCGGCCAGTAGCGCGGCGGCGGGGCCAGAGGTCCCGCGGTGCCCATCAGGGTCCAGTCGACGCCGTCGTAGTGCCAGGTGTCGGAACGCGGCCCCTGCGAGTCGCTGCCGCCGAACATCACGATGCGACTCAGGGCCAGGTCGTAGGTCATCGCGAAGTTGGCGACGGCCGGTGTGGTCGCGGTCACGCGTTGCGACCAGGCCGTGCCGTTCCACTCCCAGGTCTGCGCGTACCAGCCCTGGAAGTCCTGACCGCCGAACAGCACCGCGACGCAGCGTGCCGTGTCGAACGCCATGCAGCCGCCCCAGCGCGGCGACGGGGTCGCCATGCCGGTGCGCGGTGTCCAGGTCGCACCGTTCCATTCCCACGTGTCGCCGAGCACGTTGCTCGGACTGCGTCCGCCGAACAGCACCGTGACGCCGCGACACGGATCGAACGCGGCGTGCTGCGCGTAGCGTTCCAGCGGCGGCGGCACCGGCTGCAGCCGCTGCCACCTGCGTCCGTCCCACTCCCAGGTGAAGCCGTCGTCGGGGTAGCCGGTGAATTGCACCAGTCGCCCGCGCACGGTGTCGGCGACGAGACCAGGGCTGACGCGGCGGCTCGGTGCGCCAGGCCCGGCCACCAACTGCCAGTCCACGCCGTCGTAGGACCAGGTGTCGCTGTAGCGCGTCCACGCATTGTCGTTGCCGCCGAACAGCAGCATGCGGCCGCTGCCGCGGTCGAACACCATCGCCGCCCGCATCCGCGGCGGCGGCGCGTGCACGGTGACCACCTGCTGCCAGTCGGTGCCGTCCCACTCCCAGGTGTCGTTGAGCGCGCCGAGGTTGATGCCGCCGCCGAACAGCACCGTGCGTCCGCGCCGCGGATCGTGGCCCAGTGCTGGCGAGGAGCGCGCGGGCGGCTGGTTGGCGGATGGGCGCGGCGACCACGCGGCTCCATCCCACTCCCAGGTGTCGTTGCGCAGCGTGCCCTGGTTGTTGCCGCCGAACAGCACCGAACGCTGGCGTGCGCGATCGTAGGTCATGCCATGCCCGAAGCGGGGCGGCGGCGAGACCGCTGGCGTGCTGACGGTCCAGGTCGTGCCAACGAGCCGCAGCGTGTCGCCGAGCCAGGTGATGGGCGCCAGCGGTCCCGCGCCGCCGAAGGCGAGCACCGTGCCGGTTGCGGCATGGAACGTCGCAGCGTGCAAGCACCGCGCGGGCGCGGGCGCCGGCGCGCGTGGCGTCCAGGTCTGGCCGTCCCACTCCCAGGTCTGCGCGCTCAGTATCGAATCGTAGGCGCCGAACGTGCGCACCACCCGCTTGCGCACCGGGTCGTAGCTCAGCGCAGCGTTGCGGATCGGAACGTCCTGGGTGTGGCGGTGCACCCAGCGTTCGCCGTCCCACTCGAACGTGAACGACCGCGGCGTGAACTGCCAGTCGCCGAGGTCCACGCAGCCGAACAGCACCGCGCGTTCGCGGGCTTCGTCGTAGGCGAGCTGGCCCTGGAAGTCGCCGGGCAGGGTCCGGTCGAGCACCCACTGCGCCTGTTGCCCCAACGCCGTCGCGGCCATCGCGACGAAGCACAGCGGGCCCGAGGTAGCCAGCGCGCGGGAGGTTCGCAGCACGGTGCGATCCTACCAGCCGGCGCAGCCC
>JBASWX010000434.1:0-1649 GCA_049276695.1 Planctomycetota bacterium | reverse complement strand
GCGTGCGCCTGGCCGGTGGCCGGCGAGGTCGCGGCGGTGCGCGGCGGATCCTGCGGCACCGGCGCCTGCGCCGGCTCGACCCTGACCGGTTCGGGCTTGATCGGCACCGGCGTCGGCGGCGCGACGGGTGCTGGCGGCGCATCGTGGCCGCCCTGCAGGGCGAACCAGGCGACACCGCCGCCGACGGCGGCGAGCAGCAACAGGGGAACGACGAACTTGCTGGCGTTGGACACGGGGGATCGCAGGGTCAGTGGTCGGGAAGGTTGATGTCGGCCTCGACCTTCTGCTGGCCGGGCAGGACGGAAACGGTCTGGGACGAGCGTTGCAGCTGCAAGAGCTGCTGGAAGATCTGGGCTTCGGGTTCGCTGGTGCCGACGACCGCGGCGCGCAGCTCGTAATCGCCCGGTGGCACCCGGCGGGCGAACGCGAAGGCGCCGTCGGCGGCGGTCGTGGTCTCCAGCCGCACCGCGTCGCGCGCGTTCGCCACGGTGGGCGGCGTGGTCAACACGATCTTGACCTGGCCGGCGACGCGGCCGTTCACGGTGGCGCGGCCGCTGATCAGCGCGCCGCTGCGCATCCGGACCGGCGGCAGTTGCATCTCGCCGTCGCGTTCGACGCGCACGCCGGTCACGAACTGGCGGCAAGCCTCGGGGTGTTCGACCATCAGCTGGTAGTCGGCCAGCGCCAGCCGGCTCAGCACGAACGAGCCGTCGGCGCCGGTCACCGCACTGGTGACCGTGACCTTGTCCGGCACGGCGCCGGCGAGCAGCCGCATCAGCGGGCTGTCGGGGATCGTGTCGGCAGCCTGCGTGACGACGGTGGCGCCCGCGATGCCCTGGCCGTTCTCGCCCAGCACCCGACCGCGCAACGACGCGCCGGCCCGCATCGTGACCACCACGTCGAACTCGCGCGGCCCCGGCGGGCTGCCCGCTTCGCGCCGGTTGTCGAACGGTTCGGACAGCGTCTTGGCCCAGCCGTCGGCCTCGATCTGGACCGCCAGCACGCCGATCGGGACCGCGCGCACTTCGCAGGCGTCGGTGAGGCCGTCCAGGCGCACCCGCTGCTCGGGCACTTCGTTGACCGCGGCGAGCTGGTTGCCGTGTTCGGGGAAGATGCGGCGCAGACCGAGCTGGTAGCTGCGCAGCACCGCGCCGGTCGGGGTCTGCACCCGCACGCGCACGCGGCTCTGTTCGTGCAGCACGCAGCGCAGGTCGGCGCGGTCGCCGGCGACGTCCTTCTCCTCGAACCGCTCGTAGCCACGCGCGGCGATGCGGACCCGGTACTTGCCGGGCCCGAGCCCCGGCACTTCGAACACGCCGGCGTCGTCGCTGCGGCCCTGGAAAGGTCCGCTCGCGGTGGCCGGGCTCGGCCACGCTTCGACGCTGGCCCCGGCGATCGGCCGGCCGTTGCCGTCGACCACCTCGCCGCGGATCGCGGTGCCCGGGTGCAGCGCGAAGTTCACCACCACCGCCTGCTCGAGCGACAGTTCGATGTTGGGCCGCTGTTGCCGCGCGAAACCCTTCGCCACCGCCGACACCTGCACCGCGGCCCGGCTCGGCACGTGGTGCAGTTCCCAGTTGCCGTTCTGGTCGGCGGTCGCGACGAGGCCGAGGTCGGCTTCCGGCAGCGCGCGCAGCGCGGCGTCGGCG
>JBASWX010000433.1:0-3660 GCA_049276695.1 Planctomycetota bacterium | reverse complement strand
TAGCCGCGGTCCTGGTCGCCGGTCGGCAGTTCGACGCCCGCGCGCACCGCCACGCCGAGCCGGCCGGGGCCCGGCGGCAGCACCTGCGCCGACAGCCACAGCGGCACGTCGAGCAGCTCACTCGAATCGCGTTCGACCGACCACACGACCTGGTTGCCCCAGGAAGCGTCGACGCGGTAGCGGTCCTTCGGAGCGACGTCGCGGTCCTGGTCGGGCAGGCCGAACCACTGGTGGTAGTCGATCAGCAGACTGTCGAGGAAGCCGCCGGTCGTGTGCGCGAACGGGATCTCGGTGGCGACTTCAAGGCCGCCGCCGAGCCCGATCCGGGTACCGAGACCGACACGCAGGTACTCGCCGTCCATGAACCAGGTGCCGCCGTTCCCCGAGCCGAGCAGGAACAGGCTCGAGTAGGCGGCGTCGGTTCGCGCGGTCACCGCACCGGCCGGCAGCATCGCCGCGTTCGCGGGCGGCAGGTGGAACACCGTGAGCTGCGCGGGGTGTTGGTTGCGCACCGGCAGCGGGCCCTGGAACGCCGGGCGGTTCACGCAGGCGGACGTCGCCACGACGACGATCAGGCACCCACCCGCCACGCTGCGCACCATGTGGCGGCGCAGGCTAGCGAGCCGCGGCGCGGCGAGCACGCGCGAAGGTGGACGCCGCCCCCGCCGCAGTCCGGCTTCTGCTGTCGCCGTCGCCACCGGGCGGCACTAGACTGCCCGCCCCGACCCCTTCGCATGCGACCCACTCCGCTGTCGTTCCTCCTGTGTTTCTGTGTCGCGGCGTGCGCCGATGGCGGCGAGGAGGACCGACCAAAGAGCGAGGTCAGTTTCTCGGCCCAGCACCACCTGTTCGGCTTCCGCACCCTGCGCGGCTTCGAGAGCTTCCCGGTGCCCGGGGAAGCGGTCGAGAGCGATCGCGGCACGCTGAACCTGTTCGACGACAGCACCTGGACGGTGACCCGCAGCGGTGGCACGTCGAACGCCGACCGCTACGCGCTGGAACGGCCCGGCGACCTGTCGATCTTCGTGACCGGCAACGGGCGCACCGAGCCCTCGGTGGTGTTCCTCGGCGGTTATGGCCTCGTCGGCGCCAGCGACGACGGCACGCCCGGCGTGACCCCGGACTTCTTCTTCACCGACCGTGTGTCGACGCCGGCGAGCGAGAAGCTCGGCTTCTACGTCGGCACCCGGCTGCTCGCCGGCCAGGTCGAACTCGCCGGCGCCTGGCACGTGCTGTCGCTGCACGTCGTGCTGCCTTCCACGCTGCTGCTGCTCGACCCCGACAACGTCGCCCGTGCAGCGCGCGGCAGCGTGACCGTCGGCGCCGGTGCCCCCGGTGAAGTGCGCACCGTCAGCGGCACCGGGTTCCAGGGCAGCCCCGGCGTCACGTTCGGCGGCTCGATCCAGAACCTGTTGACCAACGGCACCGGCAACGGCACCTGCAACTTCACCCTCGACTACACGGTCGCGGGGTCACCGCTCGACAGCCGCGTGCTGCGCGCGGCGGCGACCGAACGGCTGGTGCTGGCGCTCGACGACGACGAGAGCGACGGCGAAGCGGGCCTGGTGGTGATGGTGCGCAAGTTCGACGTGCCGGCGGCCCCGGTCGACAGCGTGCGGCTGCCGGGCACCTTCCTGGTCGGCGGCCAGACGATCTTCGTGAACCCCACCAACAGCGGCAGCGACGTGTTCGTCGGCACCGTGACGCTGGCGGCCAACAACGGCTTCCGACTCGATGCGGTCGGCAACCAGGGCCAGGACTTCGCCTACACCGGCACCTGGACGCTGGCCAGCGACGGCGGCATCACGCTGGCGATCAATGGCACCAACGAGACCTGGTTCGCGGCGATCGACCGGAGCTACAACACCCTCGTGTTCGTCGACGATTTCGTCGAGTCGCGCAGCAACAACCTGCCGGAACTCAACCTCGGGTTCGGGGTGCGCCGCCGCGACGGCTGACCCCGGGTCCCGGACCCGGTCCGCTCTTGCTCCGGCGCCGGCGCTGCGCATGATCGCCGCCGTGACCCAACCCGTCCTGTCCCTCGATCTGCCGTTCGCGAAACGGCTCGGCCGCGGCAAGGTCCGCGAGATCTTCGAACTGAACGGCGACCTGCTGCTGGTCGCCTCGGACCGCATCTCCGCGTACGACGTGGTGATGAACGAGGGCATCCCCGGCAAGGGCCGGGTGCTGACCGAGACCTCGAAGTTCTGGCTGACGTTGCTGCGCGACGTCGTTCCCAACCACATGCTGTCGACCGACGTCGACGCGTGGACCGACGTGCCGGCGCAGTACAAGCCGGCGCTGCGCGGCCGCACGATGCGCTGCAAGAGGTGCCAGCCGCTGCCGGTCGAGTGGGTCGTGCGCGGCTACCTGACCGGCTCGGGCTGGAAGGACTACCAGAAGGACGGCGCGGTCAGCGGCGTGGTGCTGAAGAAGGGGCTGCTGCACGCGAGCGAGCTCGAACCGCCGATCCTGACGCCGTCGACCAAGGCCGAGACCGGCCACGACGAGCCGATCTCGTTCGGTCGCGTGGTCGAGATGGTCGGCGAGAAGGTCGCGATCCAGGCGCGCGACGCCGCGCTCGCCCTCTACCGCAAGGCGCGCGAGTACGCGCGGCAGCGCGGCATCGTGATCGCGGACACCAAGTTCGAGTTCGGCCTGCGCGATGGCAAGCTGCTGCTGATCGACGAGTGCCTGACCCCGGACTCGAGCCGGTTCTGGCCCGCGAGCGAAGTGAAGCCGGGCGGCAACCCGACTTCCTTCGACAAGCAGTACCTGCGCGACTGGCTCACTTCCACGGGCTGGAACAAGACACCGCCGCCACCGACCTTGCCGCCCGAAGTGATCGCCAAGACCGCAGCGACCTACGCCGACATCCAGCAGCGACTGACCGCGTGAACTCCCCCGCCATGACGACTGCCCGTCCGATCGCGTTCCTGCTCGGTTCCGACTCCGACCTGCCGACCCTCGAAGGCGCGTTCAAGACGCTCCAGGAACTCGGCATCGGCTTCCATGTGCGCGTCCTGAGCGCGCACCGCACGCCCGAGGAAGCGGGTCACTTCGCGCGCACCGCGAAGGAACAGGGCGTCAAGGTGCTGATCGGCGTCGCCGGCATGGCTGCGCACCTGGCCGGCGCGCTGGCTGCGCATTCGCTGCTGCCGGTGATCGGCGTGCCGATCGACAGCGGGCCGCTGCGCGGCGAGGACGCACTGTTGTCGACGGTGATGATGCCGCCGGGCATCCCGGTCGCCGCGACCGGCATCGGCCAGGCCGCGGCCAAGAACGCGGCGCTGTTCGCGGTGCGCATCCTGGCGCTGTCCGACGCGGCGATCGCGCAGCAGCTGGAGACCCTGCGCGCGGCCGAGCGCGACAAGACGCTGGCAAAGGACAAGGAAGTGCGCGCCCGTTTCGGCTGCTGAAGCCCCGTTCCCGCAATGCCGACCACGCCGTTGCCGCCGCTGCCACCGACCTTGGCGTGGCGCGGCGACCTGCACGGCCACCTCGACCTGCTCGACCAGACGCGCCTGCCGGCAGAACGCGTGGTGCTGCAACTCGCCACGGTCGCCGCGGTGATCGAAGCGATTGCCCACCTGCGCGTGCGCGGCGCCCCGGCGATCGGCGTCGCCGCGGCGTACGGGCTGGTGCTCGGCGTACGGGCCC
>JBASWX010000432.1:0-2340 GCA_049276695.1 Planctomycetota bacterium | reverse complement strand
CAACGCGCGCGCGGCGTCGTGCACCAACACCAGCTCGGTGGCGGGTGAAGTCGCCGCGAGGCCGCGCTGCACCGACGCCTGCCGGGTGTCGCCGCCGTCGATCACGCGCATCGCGCCGCGGTTGCCGACGATCGTGCGCAGCGCGGGCAGGCAGCCAGCGACGTGGGTGTCGCGGTCGCCGGGATGGACGAGCACGAGCAGTTCCCAGGAGTCGCCGGGCCCCATCGCCGCGACCAACCGTTCGGCGCTGGCCAGCAGCAGCGGGCGGCCGCCGAGCGGCAGGAACGCTTTCGGGACCGCACCGCCGAAGCGCGCGCCGCGGCCGGCGGCCAGCAACAGCATGGCGATCTTCACGGCGCGGACCTTACAGTGCGTCGCGTGGCGGTGGTGCGGATTCTGGGCATCGACCCGGGCACCCAGATCGTCGGATTCGGGTGCCTGGAGATCGCGGTTGGCGAAGTGCGCGTGCGCGGCGACAACGTGCCGATCGCGCTGCGCGCCAGCAACGTCGTGCGAGCGTCGTCGACGGTGACCGGCGGCGTGCGGCTGCTCGTGGCGGGTGCCCTCCGCCTCGGCAAGCGCACGACTGGTCTGCCGAGCCGGCTGCAGGTGCTCGCCGAACAGTTCCGCGCCTTGATCGCGCAGTGGGCGCCGCACGAAGTCGCGGTCGAGCAGGCGTTCCATGGCAAGAGCGTGCAGGCGGCGCTGCGCATCGGTGAAGCGCGCGGGGTCGTGCTGGCAGAAGCGGCGGCCGCGGGGCTCGCGGTGCACCAGTTCGCACCGGCGCGCATCAAGCGCTGCGTGACCGGGAACGGGGCGGCGAGCAAGGTGGTGGTGGCGGCGATGGTGAAGCGGTTGCTCGGCGACCTCGGGGTGCTGGGCGTTTCGCCGCGTGCGGACACGACCGACGCAGTGGCGGCTGCGTGGACGCGGCTCGAAGAGCGGCGTTCGCCGCTGGTTGCGGCGAGGGCCAGGACGCTTGACCTGTAGCCGGTTGGACAGTCGGTGTCGGCGATCGGGGAGCAGGGCGTGGGCGTTCGCCGTTCAGGGATCAAACGGGGTCGAAACTGGGGGCTTGTCGCTTGCTCCGACCTGCGTACAGTCCGCGTGTTCGAGCCCGCGCGGGAACGCGGGATCGAGTCTCGACCCGACGAAACCAATCGACCTGGAGCAGAGACGATGAACGCAAGTAGAGAGAGAGAGAGAGAGTTAGCTCGACGCGTCGCGTCGAGCTGGGATCCCGGGGCGCTCCGGCGCTCACCCACGGAAGGAACGAATGCGGTGCGCCTGCCGCGCTGCGCAGTCTGCTGATCTCCGCTGCGCTCCTCGGGCCGTGCTTGGCCCAGAACCCGTACGCAGGTGCCTGGGGGGCGGTGTTCCAGCACAGGGTGAGCACCGTTTCCGCGCCCAACGCCGGCGCCACCGACCCTGGTTTCGAGCCGGGGGGACTGGATGCGATGACGTTCTACTCCAACCCGAACATCTCCACGTACATCTTTGGCTGGCCGGTGGCTGTGGCTTCGGGACCGTCGGCCGGGACGAGCTTCGAAGCGGTGCACATGTCGCTGATCCCGAAGGGGCCGAATCGCGGAAAGGTGCTCGTCTGGAACATCACGCCCGTGCTTTGCAAGGCACCCACCTACGATTCCTCGCTGCCAGCCAACCTGTGGTGGGCGTGCCAGGCCTACGCGATCGTCGACTTCACCCCAGGGGCCACGATTCAGTTCCAGAACTACCTGCTGCCGATCGAACGCGTCGATCCCCTCGGCCAGACTCCTGGCTATCCGTACGCGTCCAACCTCTTTTGAGCAGGCCACTGCTGGTCCCAGTTTGGTGACCTCGTGGTGATTGGTGGGACGACGTTCCTACCGTCTGGCGCATACACCGGCCCGATCATGACGTACGTGTTCAACCCGGCTGCAGACAACGCACCGTTTCCGCCGGGCACGTGGGGAACGTACACACAGCCACTCTACGGCTCGTCTCCGGGCCCATACCCGCAGGGCCTGTGGGTGCGCGGCCTCGACACCCGCGCCTCGCGCTGGTACCCAATGGTGACGCTGACGAAGCGGATCACGCGCAACCCCGTGGGCTCCCCCGGCCTGCCGAGAGAACGGGTGATCTTCGCCGGTGGCAGTTCCCAGGTCCCTTTGGCGACGTGGGCCAACAGTGCGTGGAACTCCTACGAGGCGTTCGTGGTCGACGCAGGGGCTTCCCCAGGGCCCCGTCGGGACGGGTTGAAGTTGTGAAGGCCAGCGGAGGTACGGATTCTTCTGGCTTTCGGGAAAGGCCGTCGCTCTGATGGCCGCGGATGGCCGACATGGCGGTGGACCTGCGACG
>JBASWX010000431.1:0-5253 GCA_049276695.1 Planctomycetota bacterium | reverse complement strand
CGGCACCGGCGGCACCGGTCGCGACGGCGCCAGCGCGTACAGGTCGGTGCGTTCCTGGCGCCCGATCTCGATCAGGTCCTCGCAGCCGCGGTTGGTCACGAACACCGTGCGCGCCAGTTCGCCGGTCAGCACCGCGTTGAGCCCGACCGTGGTGCCGTGCACGACGTCGACCGCTTCGTCCGGCGATCGCCGCACCGCGGCGATGCCGGCCAGCACTGCGCGCGACGGATCGTCGGGCGTCGACGGCAGCTTGTGCACGGTGATGCCGCTCGGCGCCCATCGCACGACGTCGGTGAACGTGCCGCCGGTGTCGATGCCGAGGCGCGGGAGCATGGCGCGCACGCTACCGGCGGGCCGCGCACCGGGCACGCATCCGTCGCGGTGGCGCGGTCGCAGCTTCGTCGTTGGCGGCCACCGGGTCGTCGCCGTAGCTTTGGCGGGAATGGCCGTCGGGCTCGTCTGTGCAGTCGCTTTCGCGCTCGGGGCAGTGCCGTTCGCACTGCTCGTGGTGCGGCTGGTGAAGGGCGTCGACGTGCGCAGCCTCGGCAGCGGCAACGTCGGCGCGACCAACGCCAGCCGCGCGTTCGCGAGCAAGGGCGGCCGGCTCGCCGCGTTCCTCGCGATCTACCTGCTCGACGCCGGCAAGGGCTTCGTGCCCGCCTGGTTCGGTCCGGGCTTCGCATCACACGCGGCGCCGCTGCTCGCCGGAGTGCTGGCCGGCGCGAGTGCCGTGCTCGGCCACGTGTTCACGCCGTTCCTCGGCTTCCGCGGCGGCAAAGGCGTCGCGACCGCGACCGGAGTGCTGCTGGCGCTCGACTGGCAGGTGACGCTGGTCGCGCTCGGCGTGTTCTTCGCGGTGCGCCTGCTCACCGGGCAGGTGTTCTTCGGCAGCCTGGCGCTCGGTCTGGCCTTGCCGGCGGCCGCGATCGCGCTGCACCCGGACTCCGCGTTCGCGGCCCGGTTGCCGCTGACCATCCTGTGCCTGCTGCTGGCGGCGTTCCTGGTGTGGACGCACCGCGGCAACCTGAAGAAGCACTTCGCCGCGCGCGCGGCCGGGACCGCATGAGGGTCGCGATCCTCGGCAACGGCGGCTTCGGCACCGCGATGGCGGTGTCGCTCGCGCGCGCCGGCCACGCGGTGGCGCTGTGGGGGCACGACGCCGTCTACACCGCGCACATCGCCGCGTCGCGGCAGAACCCGCGCTACCTGGAGGGCATCGTGTTGCCCGACGGCATCCGGGTCAGCAACGACGGGGTCGCGGTGCTGGATCGCTGCGAACTGGTGCTGGCCGCGGTGCCGACGCAGCACCTGCGGGCGGTCGTCACGGGGCTCGCCGCGGCGGTGCCGGCAACCGTGCCCGTCGTGTCGCTGGCCAAAGGCCTCGAACAGGCGACCGGCAAGCGGCCGACGGCGGTGCTGGCCGAGGTGTTGGGTCAGCCCGCACGCGTGTTCGCGTTGAGCGGCCCGAGCCACGCGGAGGAGATCGCGCGCGGGTTGCCGACCACGGTGGTGGTCGCCGGCGCCGACGACCGGGCGCTGCAGGGGCTGCAAGCGGCGTTGCAGACCGGGACCTTCCGCGTCTACCGCAACCGCGACACGCTCGGCGTCGAACTGTGCGGGGCGCTCAAGAACGTGATGGCGCTGGCTGCCGGCATCGCCGACGGGCTCGGCTACGGCGACAACGCCAAGGCGGCGATCCTGACGCGCGGACTGGTCGAGATGATGCGCCACGGCGCTGCTGCCGGCGCCGATCCGCGCACCTTCTTCGGACTCGCCGGCGTCGGCGATCTCGCGGTGACCGCGTTCTCGCGCCACGGCCGCAACCGCGCGTTCGGTGAACGCATCGGCCGTGGCGAGACGCGCGAGCAGGCGCTGCGCGCGTCGCCGAAGGTGGCCGAGGGCGTGTGGACCTCGCAGGTCGTCGCGGCCGAGGCGGCCCGACTCGGCATCGAGATGCCGATCGCCAGCGCGGTCGCGCGCGTGCTGTTCGCGGGCCTGCCGCCGCTGCAGGCGGTGCGCGAGCTGATGGAACGCGATCCCAAGGCCGAGGCGTGAAGGCCGGGGCCGACAAGGGGCGATAGGAACCGGCCGGCCGTGGTCTTCGCGTCGTTCGTGTTCCTGTTCTGGTTCCTGCCGGCGTTCCTGCCGCTGTACTTCGCGACCCCACAGCGCTGGCGCAACCTGACGCTGACCCTCGGCAGCTTCGTGTTCTACGGCTGGTGGCGGCCGCACTACGTGCTGCTGATGCTGGCGATCGTCGTGGTCGACTACACGGTCGGCCGCTGCATGGGTGACAAGGCGACCGGCCGGCACCGCAAGGCGTGGCTGCTGTTCTCGTTGCTGACGAACCTCGGCCTGCTCGGCTGGTTCAAGTACGCGAACCTGTTCGTCGGGACGTGGAACGAGCTGTCGCCGTGGCCGGTCGCGTGGGAACAGATCCTGCTGCCCGTCGGCATCTCGTTCTTCACGTTCCAGTCGATGAGCTACACGATCGACGTGTACCGCGGCGACGTGAAGCCGACCCGTTCGCTGGTCGACTTCCTGTGTTTCGTGTCGATGTTCCCGCAGCTGGTCGCCGGCCCGATCGTGCGCTACAGCGACGTGCAGGACCAGCTGCAGCGGCGTGCCGTCGGCCTGCTGCGTGCCAGCGACGGTGCGCTGCTGTTCGCGCTCGGCTTCGCCAAGAAGGTGCTGATCGCCGACTCGGTGGCGCCGTTGGTCGACCACGTCTACGCGCAAGCTGCCCCCGGGTTCGCCGCCGCGTGGCTCGGGGCGTTCGGCTACTCGATCCAGATCTACTTCGACTTCTCCGGCTACAGCGACATGGCGGTCGGCCTCGGCCTGCTGCTCGGCTTCCGCTTCCCGCAGAACTTCCTGTCGCCGTACCGCGCGCACAGCATCACCGAGCTGTGGCGGCGCTGGCACGTCAGCTTGTCGACGTGGCTGCGCGACTACCTGTACGTGCCGCTCGGCGGCAACCGCAAGGGCGAAGGGCGCGCGCAGGTCAACGTCGCGATCACGATGCTGCTCGGCGGGCTGTGGCACGGCGCGTCGTGGACCTACCTGCTGTGGGGCGGCTGGCACGGCGTGTTCCTGGTGCTCGAACGCCGCATCGGCAAGCGGGCGCCGTACGGGGCGCTGCCGCTGCCGGCGCAGGTGTTCTGCACGTTCCTGATCTGGACGCTCGGCCTCGTGATCTTCCGCTGCCAGACGCTGCAGGAACTCGGCGAGATGACCGCCGGCCTGCTTGGCCGCAACGGCTTCGGCGCGCTGCCGGCGCTCGACCAGAAGACGCCGTTGGCGATCGGCGGCCTCGTGCTCGGCGGGCTGATCGCGTTCGCGCTGCCGCGCAGCGAGCAGCTGGTCGCGCGGTTCCACCCGCTGGTGATGCTCGGGGCGCTGTTGGTGTTCGCGCTCGCGATCTGCCAGCTGCTGACGCACGACTTCGTGTCGTTCATCTACTACCAGTTCTGACCATGGCCGACGACCCGCAGCACGCGCAGCAGACGCCGGGCCAGTGGGCGGTGCGGTGGCACGCGCTGGTGCTCGGAGCGGTGCTGGTCGTGTCGGTGCCGTTGCTGCACCTGATCTGGCACTGGCTGCTCGGCCACGACGAGCCGCTGCTGCGCACGCGCAGCCAGCTGCCGCCGCCGGCAGCGACCATCGCCGACGTGCTCGACGGCAGCTGGATGCTGGCCAAGGACCGGCAGCTGCGCGAGGACACGCCGGTGACGTGGTGGCTGCGCTCGACCTGGAACGAGCTGCGCTACCGCGCCGGCGTGCCGGAGAGCAACCAGGTGCACTTCGGCAAGGACGAGTGGTTCTTCGCCAAGGAGGAGGTGTACCCCGACCGCGCCGCGTTCGATGGCGCGCAGGATTCGCGCCGGCGCTTCCTCGGCGAAGTGCGCGACCTGGTGCGGGCCGCTGGCGCCGAGCTGTTCGTCGTGATCGATCCGGACAAGACGCGCATCTACCCCGACTACTGCTATCCCGACGGCGCCCTGCCGGCGTGCAAGCGCGACAACTACGCGGCGATCCTCGCCGATCTTCGGGCGCTCGACATCCCGACCGCTGACCTCGCGACCGCGATCGGCAACGAGCGCGCGGCCAACCCGGAGCAGGGCCATCCCGACCGCGAACTGTACTATCGTCGCGACACGCACTGGCGGCCGGCGGGCGCACTCGCCGCCGGGCGCGCCGTCGCGGCGGCGATCGAAGGGCGCTGCGGCGACCGGCTCGGGCCACGCGTCGAGATGCGGCTGTCCGGCAAGACCGCGGTGCGGGTCCTCTGCGACCTGCCGGCGAACATGGCGATCGGCACGGTCGAGCTGGCGGACGGGGCGGGCGGGTGGCGCACCGCCCCGATGAGCCTGCTGGCCGAACACCTGTCCGAGGTCAAGGAGTACTACGGCGTCGAGCTGCGGCGCGGCGACACGTTCGTCGCGATGGACGGCAAGGACCCGGCGGCGGAGATCCTGTTGATCGGCGCTTCCTTCGCCGAGGAGAACGGCGCCAACGCGATCGCCCTGTGGCTCGGCCGTCCGCTGCGCGTCAACATCCACTACGGCGCCACCGGCCTCGCTTCGCTGCGCGAGGTGCTGCCCGAACTGCGTGCCGGGACCAAGGCCAAGGTCGTGGTGTGGGAGATCGTCGAACGCGGCATCTTCGATCCGGCCTGGCGCGACCAGAGGCTGTGATGGCGATCGCGTTCGCGGGTCCGCTGTCGCGCCACTTCGCCAGTTCGTCAGGCGACGCAGCGCGGCTGCGTGCCGGCGTCGAAGCCTGGCGGGACGACCTGCGCGCGGTGGTCGCCGACAAGGTGCGCGCGCAGCTGGTCTGGGACGAGGCCGTCGACGTGGCGTTCACCGCCGATCTCGGGGCCAGCGGGTGGTTGGCCGTGCGCCTGCTCGGCCTGCTGGCCGACCGCACCGACCTCGAGTGGCCCGACACGGTGCCGCCGCTGCTCGAACTCGATCCGGAATGGCGCGCCGCCGCCGACGCGAAGTTCGCGCGCAGCCACTTCGGGCAGCTGCTGGCGTGTACTACGTGGCTGCCGGGCGACTTCCCGGTCACGTTCCGCGTGCCGCTGCCGGACGGGCAGAGCGCCGAGGTCGGCTCGGTGGCGGTGCTGGCCGACCAGCTCGGCCGGCTCAACCAGCGCACCTTCCAGGCCGACGCCGCGACCCTCGCCGCCTGGCGGGCATGCCCGGCACCCCCGGCCGGCGACTTCGTTGCCGCGGCCCGGCGCGGGCT
>JBASWX010000430.1:0-7237 GCA_049276695.1 Planctomycetota bacterium | reverse complement strand
CCGGCGAGCTTGGCGTGCGGGCGCGCCACCACGTCGAGACCCGGCAGCGCTTCGCGCGTGGTCAGCACCAGCCATTGTCGCTGCGGCGACAGCGAGGCGTCCGGCGGCGGCGGCGCTTCGACCAGCTTCACGATCGGCTCCGGCGGCAAGAGCCAGCCGGTGGTGCTCGGCTCCTGCGCCAGCGCGAACGCAGACAGCAGGGCGAGCGGGAAGGAACGGCGGGCGAGCGAGCGGATCGTCATGGCAGGCCTCCGGGCAGCAGGAGACTGCGGACCGGTGGAGCACGCAACCACGGCCGGGCGCGCGACGAAAAAAGGGCGTCGGCGGCCGCTGCCAGCCGGTCAGGCGCGACCCGCGCGCGGGAGCAACTCAGCGGGTCGCGATGCGATCGAGCGACTCGCGGTGCTTCTGCGCGAACAGTTCGCGGAAGTCGGCGCCGTCGACGAAGTCGAGGCGCGAATCGCTGGGCCGCCGGCTCAGCAGTTCGGCGTCGATCAGGTTGAACACGATCTCGCCGAAGTCGCCGGAGCGGCGCACGCCCCAGCGCTCGAACACCAGCGGCGCCATCGGCCCGAACTGGTCGGACGCGTACTCCTTGATGCCGAGCAGCAGTTCGCGGCCGCCGACGTGGCGTTCCTCGCCGCTCATCTGCTCGCGCCCCAGGCGCGTCATCGTGAAGTCGAGCGCGTCGAGCACGAAGTAGTAGGCGTGGCGCGAGAACCGGCGGTCCCGGCGGCGCACGTTCTGGATCTTGTCTTCGAGCAGGTCCTGGTCAGCAGCTGCCATCGGCACGGTTCCTCGGCGGACGCTGCGGCGTCGTGATGACGCCGCTATCGACACTCCCGGAACCGCCCTTGAGCACGCCGCAGTGACCGCTGCGCCGTTCCCATCGCTGCATCAACCGGTGAACGACAACAGGCACGCCGTCAACACCTGCTCCGGCGGGATCATCAGGTCGAGATCCCGGTCGGCGGCGAGCGTGAGTTCGAGCCATGTCGTCCATGGTTCAGCCTCGGCAGGGTAGGCACCGCCGCCGGCCGCCGCAAGGCCGTCGCGGGCGCGGCTCAGTTCGGCGCGCAGCAGCGACAGGAAGGTGCGGGCCTGCGCGATCGCGAGCCGGCGTTCGCCGGCGCCTTCCAGCACGGCGCGTGCCGTGGCGATCGGCCGCAACCTGTCGGGCTGGGCCACCAGCTCGAGCACCAGATCGTGGAGCTGTACCACCTGTTCGGTGCAGGCGGCCAGCGCGAGCCCGAGGCTGCCGCGCGCGACCGCGACCGCCTTGGCGAAGCGCTGCCGGTGCTGCGGCATTCGGGCCGCGAGTTGTTCCTGGATCACCGGGTCGGACAAGGGCAGCACCGGCAACCGCTGCGCCCGCGAGTGCACGGTCGGCAGCAGTTGCTCCGGCCGGCCAGCCTCGAGCAGCAGCCAGGTCGAAGCACCCGGCTCCTCCAGTGTCTTCAACAGCGCGTTCTGTCCGGCCTCCTCGAGGGTGTCGGCATCGGTGATCACCAGCACGCGGGCGCGACCGGCGAACGCGTGGCGCGTCAGCCGCTCCTGGACCTGCCGCACCTGGTCGACCTTGATCACGTAGAAGCTCTTCTTCCACTCCTTCTGGTCCTGCTTGTCCTGCGCGCGGTCGAGCCGGTGTACGTCGGGGTGATCGCCGCGCGCCACCTGCACGCAGGTGCGGCAGACGCCGCACGGCCCGTCCTGGTCGAGTTCCGAAGGGCACAGCAGCGCGCCGGTGAGCCAGTCGATCACGGTCGACTTGCCGCCGCCGCGCGCCCCGGTGACCAGCAAGCCGTGCGGCAGCTCCCCGCGCCGCGCCAGCCTCGTCCAGCGCCGCAGCGCCTCGCCCTGGCCCAGCGGTGCGGCAAGCCGGACACCACCGGGGAGCGAGCTCACGACAGCAGCTCCGCGACCGCCGCGCGCAGGTCCTGCTGCACTGCCGCGAACGGCCGCGCCGCGTCGACGACGCAGCAGCGGGGTTCGCTGGCGGCCACGCGCAGGAAGCCGGCGCGCACGCGTTCGTGGTAGTCGGCCGGGCGGCTCTCGAAGCGGTCGTGCGCGCGCGCGGCGCGCCGCGTCGCCGCGACACCCGGCGGCAGGTCGAGCACGAAGACGCGGTCCGGCAACGTGGCGCCGTGCACGCGCCGGGTCAGGTCGAGCAACCAGTCGAGGTCGAGGCCTGGCTGTGGTGCGAAGCCCTGGTAGACGAGCGTCGACAGCCAGCCGCGCTCGGCGACCACGAACTCGCCGCGCTGCAGCGCCGGCGCCACGATCTGCTGCACGGTCTCGGCGCGCGCCGCCGAGAACAGCAACGCCTCGGTGACCGGGCGCAGCTCGCCGGTGCGGGGCGCCAGCAGCAACTGTCGCAACGCTTCGCCGACCGGCGTCGAGCCCGGTTCGCGCACGTGCAGCGGGCGCTGGCCACGCCCGCCCAGCCACTCGCACAGCGCGCGGGCGTGCGAACTCTTGCCGCAGCCATCGGCGCCATCCAACACCACGTAGCCGGTCACTGCACCGCCTCGACCAGCGCGCGCAGTTCGGCCGACTGCGACAGTTCCTCCTGCAGCGACAGCGCCATGTAGCTGACCGCAGCGCGCGTGCGGCCGCCGAGGAAGCGGCCGACCTCGCTGCCGGACAGGCCGTTCTGCAGGCACAACCACGCCAGCACCTTGCGCGACCGGCTGACCGCGCGGCCCTGGCCCTTGCCGACCAGCTGCTCGCGCGTCACCCCGCACTTGTCGGCGACCCGGTCGCGCAGCCGCGCGAAGACGCGGCCGGGATCGATCAGCTCCAGGTACTTGGGCGGCAACGACGCGCCGCGCGAACTGGCCCACGCCGCGCGCAGCTCCGGGTAGCCGCCGGTGCACTGGCGCGCCAGCGCTTCGACCGCCGAGGCGCGGCCATTGCGCGACGGCGCGCCTTCCAGCGCCCGCAGGTACCGCAGCCGGCCGAGCGGTCCGGGCCGGTCGATCGCCGCGACGAAGCCCGACAGGCAGGTCGACGCCAGCGACGGGTCGAGCTCGCGGATCTCGTTGGGGTGCCAGCGCGACGCCAGCAGCGTCGGCACCGGCAACGCCTCGCGGTCGCGCAGCGCCGCCAACACGAACTGCTGCAGCTTCGGCTTGCCGGCGATGCGGTGGAACTCGTCGAGCACCAGCGGCACCGGGGCCGCCAGTTCGGCCCGCAGTCCGTCGACGCGGCGCTCGTGGTGCGCCGACTGGAACGCCAGCAGCAGGTCGGGCAACGTGAACCAGGCGACGCGCGCCGGAGCGGTTGGCCGGCCGGAAGGCGCCGCCGCCTGCCGCCACCACTGCAGCAGGAAGGTCTTGCCGACGCCGGTCGGACCGTGGAACACGATCAGGTTCGACGGCAGCGCCCGGCCGCCGAGCAGGCCGCGGAGCACCAGCCACGCGGTGCGGTTGCCGTCGTCGACCACCGGCTGCTGCGGCGAGACCTCGAGCAGCCCGAAGCGTTCCGGCTCGCGCGTCTGCAGATCGACCTGCAGGCGCGTGCCGATGTCCGCCGACAGCACGTCGGCGAGCAGCGGCCGGAACAGCGCCCGCACGCGGTCGGCGACCAGGCGGCTCTTGGCCTCGAAGTAGACGGTGCCGCGCTCGAGCAGCACCGGCCGCAGCTCCGCGATCCAGGCGTCGTACGCGGCAGCGCCAGCCCGTTCACGCAATCCGGCCTGGACCCGGCTCCAGCTTTCCTCGAGCAGCGGCAGCATCGTCGTCGGTCGCCCGGACGCGCGGGCGGAGAGTCAACGCTAGTGCTTCGTCAGCGGCCTCGCCACTCCGAGCGCAGTGCCGCGGCCTCGGTCGCGGGTTCGCTGCCCGGCGCTTCCCTGCCGATGCGTTCCAGCAGCTCGAACGCACGCTCGGCATCGCCGAGCCCGCGCCGCAACCGGGCGGCGCGCAACCACAGTGCCCCGCGTTCGCCGAGTTCCTCGGGGGCATCGGCCGCCGGGCGCGTGGTGCCGCGCTGCAGGTAGCGGCGGTCGGCCGCCGGCGTCACCGCCGCGGCCACTTCGAACTCGCGCGCCGCCTCGGCCTGCTTGCCGAGCGCTTCATACGCCTCGCCCATCCTGACGTGCAGCTCGCGGTGGAACGGATCGATGCGGTTGCACTCGACCAGGTAGCGCAGCTCCTCGTCGCGACTGCCGGCGTCGCGCGCGAACTCGGCCAGCGTGTAGCGCGGCTGGAACGCGCGCGCGGTGCGGCGGCAGTAGGCCTTCATCTCCATCTGCGCCTCGGTGCGGTCGCCGCGGTCGCGGTACAGCTTCGCCAGCAGCAGTTCCGGCGCCTGCTGCTGGTCGGTGCACGCCGGCCAGCACGCCTTGGCGCGCTGCCACTGGTCGATCGCGCCATCGGTGTCGCCAGCCGCCTGCAGGTGCCGGCCGAACGCGATGCGCGCATCGAAGTCGTCGGCGCCGGCAGCGAAGCCGCGTCGCCAGCAGTCGGTCGCTGCCGCATCGTCCTTGCGGCGGCGGTACAGCTCGGCGCGCACCAGCAGCGCCGGACCGTGCTCGGGATCCTGGCGCAGCACCTCGGCCAGCCAGCGGCCGGCGTCGACCGGGTTGTCGCGCAAGAGGCACGCGTTCGCCAGTTCGACCCGCGCCTGCAGGTCGGTCTTGTCGCGCGCAGCGTCGAGCGAGCGCCGCTGCATGCCGGCGTCGTCGAGCCGAGGCAGCAGCTTCATGCCGCGCAACTTCTCGCGCGCCACCCAGTCCAGGAAGCGCAGGTCGAACTGGCTCGACGGCATGCCCAGCGCCTTGCGGAACGCCTCTTCGGTGTCGAGGTCCTCGCCGAACGCGGTCAGCAGCGCCAGCGCCTTGTCGAAGCCGTGGTGCTGCTGGATCCACTCGACGATCAAGCCGCCCTGGAAGTAGCCGAACAGGATGCGCGGGCCGCGGAACAGCCGGTTCAGCAGGTGCACCGGCGGGATGTCGCGGTTGTGGAACGCGTCGAACAGCTCGCGGTCCATGCCGCGTTCCCACGCCGGATCGCGCGCCCGTTCCTCGTACACCGAGAAGCCCTCGGTCAACCAGCGCGGCACCCGGTGCTTGCTGAGGCCGAGCGTCAGCACGTGCGTGTACTCGTGCCACGCGGTCGCCTCCCACATGAAGTCCTGCAGGCGCAGATCGGCGTCGACCGGCGACACCAGAGTGATCAGCGGCCCGAAGCAGGCGCCGAGCGCGGTGAAGCCGCGGAAGCCGATGGTGCGCACCGAGAAGTCATCCCAGGTCTGGAACACCTCGACCTTGACCTTGGCGGTCGGCCGCCACTGGTACTTGGCGCCAAGCACCTCGGCGGCGGCCAACTGCACCGGCACCAGGTAGGCGCTCAGCACTTCGGCGTCCTGGCGGTTCATCTGCACGACGAAGTCGCCGTGCTCGGCGACCGTGTACTGGTCGTCCAGCAGCTGCTGCGCCGCCAGCGCATTGTGGCGCCACGGGTCGTTGATGCCTTGTGCCAGTTCCTTGGCGCGCAGCAGCCGCTCCTTCGCACCCTTGCCGTCGCCGGTGTAGATCAGGCACTTCGCGAGGCCGTGCAGCGACGGGATGTCGGTGGGATCGACCTGGTTGGCAGCGGTGAAGAACGGCACCGCGTCGGCGAACCGGTACAGCGCGCACAGGTGGTCGCCGAGGATGCGGTCGCAGTCGGCCTGGCCCGCGTCGCCAGCCAGCGCCCGCGCCCGGAAACCCTGGTACTCGTCCCGTTCGTGCAGCAGCCACGCCGCAGCGGCGCGGTGGCACAGCGCCACGCGGTGGTTGCCGTCGATCACCAGGATCTCGTCGAGCAGTGCCGCGGCATCGCGGTAGCGCCGGTCGTCGAGCACGTTGGCGGCGCGCTCGACCAGGGCTGGCACGCAGCGCGGATTGCGTTCGAGCACGCGTTCGAGAAAGCGCTCGGTCTTGCCGCCGTCGAGCACCATGTTGGCGCTGCGGATCCGGTACATCGCCAGCAGCGCCTCCTCGTCGTCGCCGAACTCGTCGAGCACCTTCTTCAGGTCCTTCTCGCCACTCTGGAAGCCGCGGCCTTCGCCGAATGCGGCGAACGACACCAGCGCGTAGGTGATGCGCGCCTCCGGCCGGCCGGGCAGCACGCGCATGCTCTCGACCAGCGCCGCACTCGCCGCCTCCAGGTTCTTGCGGCCGCCGAGCCGCCACAGCGAACGGCCGCGGAACGCGAGCCCCAGGCCATCCTTCGGCGCGGCGTCGGCGTTCTGCTGCCACAGCGCGCGGGCGGCGGTGCGCAATCCATCCGCCGCCAGCGCCTCCCCCATCTCGTGGCGCGCCTGCAGGTCGTTGCCGTCGTTGGCGACCAGGCCCGCGCACAGCTTCGCGGCGTCCTGGTAGGCGCCGAGCCGCTGCAGCGCGGCGGCGCGCAGCAGCCCCGAGTCGCGGTGCTCGCGCAGCCTGGCATCGGCGCCGGCGATGCCGTCGCGCACTTCCTCGTAGCGCCCGCGCCGCAGCGCGATCGTCCACAACCCGAACTGGGTGGCGTCGAGCAGCGCCACCGGCCGCGCCGCCTCGGCTTCCTGCCCGAGCGCGTCGAGCAGTTCCTCGAACAGCGCCTCCGCCGACGACAGTTCGTTGCGCGCGAGTTTCTTCTGCGCGTCCTGCAGCAGCGCTGCGAGGTCCGACGGATCCTCGCCCTGCGCCGACGCAGGGGCGGCCAAGGCGAGCAGCGCGAACAGGGCGGCGGGTCGGGTCGGGAACCGGCGGAGCTTCATGCTGCGTGCAACATACTGGCGGCGCGGTCCGGCTGTTGGCCGGTTTCACGGCGCGAGCCGTAGCATGCACCGGTGCCGACCAGCCTGGCCGAGTACTACCGCGGCGTGGAAGCGGCCAGTCGGGCAGTCGCTGCTGCCGGCGCACGATCGCCCGCGGTGACGGCTGCCGCCGTGCACGCAGCACTGACGCCGCTGCTCGCCGGCGAACCAGGCGGCTCCGCCCGCGCCTGCCGCGAGGGCTGTGGGCACTGCTGCCACTTCCCGGTCGGCGTCACCTTCGGCGAGGCGATGTTGCTGGCAGCGGCGGTGCGCGAGCCCGCCTTGGCGGCAGCAGTGCTCGGCGCCGCGGCGACGACGGCGGATCGGGCGTGGCCGGAGCTCGTCGGCACGCCCTGCCCGCTGCTGCGTGCTGGCCGCTGCGCGGCCTACGCCATCCGCCCGTTGCCCTGCCGGGCGCTCGCCAGCGCCGACGCGACGGCCTGCGAACGGGCCC
>JBASWX010000429.1:0-1761 GCA_049276695.1 Planctomycetota bacterium | reverse complement strand
GGGCACGATCGTGCCGCTGACGCTGTCGCCGACCGGTCGCGTGCTGCTCGCCGAGGTCCTGCAGCCGTCGAGCGCTGCTGCCGGGATCGTGGCGATCCGGTTCGAACGCGCCGAGCCACTGCTGCCTGGAGTGACGCCGGCGCTGGTCCGGTTCGCGACGGCTGCCGGTAGTTGGGAAGTCGGTGACCTGCCCGCGGGCGAGTACCGCGTCGCGATCGGTGCTGCGTCCTACACCGTCACGGTGCCAGCGGGCGGCTTCGTCGTGCTGCAGTAGCGCGCCGGCAGGTTGCGCGGTGCCTGGCGCTGTCCTGCGCCGGCGTCGCCGCCGATACTGGCGCCGTGCTCCGCGCTGCCCGCCTGCTGCCCCTGCTGTTCGGCGTGAGCCTCGCCGCCCAGCGCGGCGATCGGGCCGACGAGGTGCAGGTGCCGTTGCCGGCCGACCTCGCGGTGCCGCCAGCGCCGGCGCACACACCGGCAGCCGAGCAGGCGACGTTCCGGCTGGCGCCGGGCTTCCGCGTCGAACTGTTCGCCGCCGAGCCGATGGTCGCCGACCCGGTGGCCGCCAACTTCGATCTCGCTGGCCGCCTGTGGGTGGTCGAGATGCGCGGCTACATGAACGACCTCGATGCCACCGACGAGCGGGCGCCGAACGGCCGCGTCGTGGTGCTGACCGATCGCGATGGCGACGGCGCCGCCGACGGGTCGACGACCTTCCTCGACGGCCTGGTGCTGCCGCGTTCGGTGCTGCCGCTGCGCGGCGGCGCCCTGGTGGTGGCGCCGCCGGAGCTGTGGTGGTGCCCCGACGCCGACGGCGATCTCGTCGCCGACGGCAAGGTGGCGGTCGCCGGCGGCTTCGAGGCCGGCCTCGACAACCCGGAACACTCGGGCAACGGCCTGCTGTGGGGCTTCGACCACCGCATCCACCTCGCCAACGACCAGCGCGTGTTCCGCCCGACGGCCACCGGCTTCGTCGCCGAGCCCGGGGCGGGCGGCGGGCAGTGGGGCCTGAGCCAGGACGACCGCGGCCGCCTCTGGTTCAACTACAACGAGGACTGGCTGCGCTGCGACCTGGTGCCCGGCCGCAACGGGCCACGCGCCGCGAACCTCGGCGGCCTGCCGCTGTTGAACCATCGCGTGGTGCCGACCCGCACCGTGTGGCCGATCCGGATCACGCCCGGCGTCAACCGCGGCTACCAGCCGGGCCGGCTGGTCGACTGGGTGCTGGCGATCCACACCGCGGTGTGTGCGCCGCACGTCTATCGCGCCGACCTGTTGCCCTGCGATGGCGACGTGTTCGTCTGCGAGCCCGCCGGCAACCTGGTGCGCCGCTTCGTGCTGCGCGAACACGACGGCGTGCTGCGTGCCGACAACCCGTACGAAGCCGAGAAGCGCGAGTTCTTCGCGTCGACCGACGAGCGCTTCCGGCCGGTCAGCCTGCTGACCGGGTTCGATGGCGCCTTGTGGGTCGTCGACATGTACCGCGGCGTGATCCAGCACCGCAACTTCGTGACGACGTTCCTGAAGAAGCAGATCGAGCAACGCGGGCTCGAACGGCCGATCGGGCTCGGTCGCATCTGGCGCGTCGTGCCGGACGCACTCCGGCCGCCGAACGCCGGTCCGCGCTCGCTCGCCGACGTCGCGGCGGTCGACCTGGTGCAGGTCCTAGCGCACCCCAACGGCACGCTGCGCGACCTGGCCCTGCGGGACCTGGTGCAGCGGCGGGCCACGGCGGTCGCCCCCGGGCTGCGGGCGCTGTTCGCC
>JBASWX010000428.1:0-6733 GCA_049276695.1 Planctomycetota bacterium | reverse complement strand
GGGCCCTACATGCGGGTGTGGCTGCTGCTGTGGGCGTTCGTGCCGATGGAACGGGTGCCGGCGACTCTGCGATCGTGGTGCCGCGAACGGCCGCTCGCCGGGGCGGTCGCGCTGCTGTTGCTCGCGGGCTACGGCGCGCTGGTGATCGCCGTCGCTGCGCCCCAGGTGCCGCTGCCGCTGCTGCTCGGTGGCGCGGGCCTGCTGGTGTGGGCGATGGTGCGCAGCGCGCGACGTTCGCCGATACCGGCGCCGGCGGGCTGAGCTGCCCGGCGCCCACTGGCATCGCCTTCGCACCTTCGCCGAGGACGCGCGCAGCTGCGCCTCACTTCCGGGCCGGGAACTGCCGCTCGTACACCGAAAGCTCGGCCTCGAGCATCCTCAGCTGCCAGTCCGCGTCCAGCTGCTCGCCGGCGAACGCGCGGCGCAGGGCCGCGGCGGCGCGCAGCATCGCCAGCAGCTCGCGTTCGCGATCGCTGCCCAGATCCACGAGCGTTGCGTCGGCGCCGACACCTTCCCGCAGGCGCCCGGGAGTGGGGGTGTTGGCGGCGTGATCGAAGCGGACGTGGCTCGTGCGATTGCGTGCGTCGCTGAGCTCGAACGCCTTCGAGCCGTTGTTGCCGGCATCCATGATCGTTCCGGCCGAGCGCAGGCGCGGAGAGGTCGCCGTCAGATAGCCGCGGAACGCGTCGAGCACGAGCCGCACGTCGTCGCCGACGTCCTTGGCTTCGGCTGCCCACACGTCGGCGCTGCCGAGCCGTGCGGCCAGCCAGTACCGCATGGCGAGCAGGATCCACCTCTCGTCGCGGCTGTCGAGCGCGACGGGCTGCTCCTCGGTGCCGCGGTGCATGCGCGCGAACGGCTGGTCGCCGAGGTTGCGCCAGAGGACCTGCCGCGGCGGGTCGTCACCGAGGCGCAGCTGCATCGACAACGTCACCGTGCCGCGACCGGCGAACACCTTGTCGATCGTGGGACGGGTCACGCGGTGGTACGCGTGCAGCGTGCGCAGCAACGAGGCGCGCGCGTGCTGGCGGTCCTCGGCCTCGCTGCGCGGGTCCGGCAGCCGCTCGGGAACGAGCAGTTCTGCGCGTTCCTCGGCGCTGAAGGCGGCGTCGGCCCAGGCATCGAGTTGCACCAACAGGGCGCGCTCAACGTCGCTGCCGAACGGCAGGCCCGTCGCCGCGCCCTCGCCGGTGCGACTCGGCAGCAACCGCGCCCGCGTGCCGGTGACCTCGAGATGGAACTCACGGCGCGTGCCGTCGGCGAACCGCAGGATGCCGCCCATGCCGTGGTTGATCCGCGTCAGCAGCTCGATCTTCGGCGGCACGACGTCCTGTGCATGGCCGAACCCGGCGACCAGCGCGATCGCGACGCCGAGCAGCCGATGGGGACAAGGCACCCGGATCGTCGCCATGCCGCGGCAAGGTAACGCCGAGCTGCCTCGGGTGCGCGGCGGACCCCCGCTGGTACCAGACCACCGGCGCGCTGGATTGACCGCCGCTGCGCGGATACGACCTTCGCCCTCGATGACGACGAAGCGAGCGGCCTGGCAGCGCACCCACACCTGCGGCGAACTGACGATCGGCGACAAGGACCAGGAAGTGGTCCTGAACGGCTGGATCGAGAACCACCGCCACCACGGCCAGCTGGTGTTCCTCGACCTGCGCGACCGCTACGGCGTCACCCAGATCGTCGTCGACAGCGAGGCGCCGGGCATGGCCGCCGGCACCTTCGACACGGTGCGGCGCCTGGGCGCCGAGGACGTGATTGCGGTGCGCGGCAGGGTGCGCGCGCGCGACGCCGACAAGGTCAACAAGAACCGCTCGACCGGCGCGATCGAGCTGGTGGCGCTGACGGTGACGGTGCTGAGCGAGGCCGAGACGCCGCCGTTCGAGGTGCACGACAAGGCCGAGGCCAACGAGGAGCTGCGCATGCAGTACCGCTACCTCGACCTGCGCCGCCGCCCGCTGCAGGAGGCGATGATCAAGCGTGCGACGTTCGTGACCGCGATCCGGACCTTCCTGCAGCAGCACCGCTTCATCGACATCGAGACGCCGATCCTGACCAAGAGCACGCCGGAAGGCGCGCGTGACTACCTGGTGCCGAGCCGCGTGCACCCGGGCAAGTTCTTCGCGCTGCCGCAGAGCCCGCAGATCTTCAAGCAGCTGTGCATGGTCGCCGGGCTCGACCGCTACTACCAGATCGCGCGCTGCTTCCGCGACGAGGACCTGCGCGCCGACCGCCAGCCGGAGTTCACGCAGATCGACCTCGAGATGTCGTTCGTCGAGGAGCACGACGTGCTCGACGTGGTCGAGGCGATGTTCGTGCACGGCATGAAGGCGGGCTTCGGCATCGAGGTGCCGCAGCCGTTCCCGCGCTTCGACTTCGCCGAGGCGATGGACAAGTACGGTTGCGACAAGCCGGACCTGCGGTTCGGCATGACGCTGGTCGACTGCACCGAGCTGGCGAAGAGGAGCGACTTCAAGGTGTTCAGCGGCGCGGTGGCGACCGGCGGCATCGTCAAGGGCATCTGTGCAGAGGGCGCCGCCGAGAAGTTCTCGCGCAAGGGCATCGACGAGCTGACGGCGTTCGTCACCGGGCTCGGCGCCAAGGGCCTGGCGTGGGCGAAGGTCACGCCAGCCGGCCTCGAGGGTTCGATCGCGAAGTTCTACGAGGGCGACAAGGGCAAGGAGTTGGTAGCACTCCTGCAGGGCAAGCCCGGCGACCTGCTGCTGTTCGTCGCCGACCAGAAGCGCACCGTGCACAAAGCGCTCGGCGACCTGCGGCTCAAGGTCGGCGGCATGCTCGGGCTGCGCGACAGCAAGGTGTTCCGCTGCTGCTGGGTGCTCAACTTCCCGATGTTCGAGTGGAACGACGAGAAGGGCCGCTGGCAGTTCGCGCACAATCCGTTCAGCGCCCCGGTCGACTGGGACGTCCAGGACTTCGCCGTCGACACCGCGAACCACCGCAGCCGCGCCTACGACTTCGTGATGAACGGCTGGGAACTCGGGTCGGGCTCGATCCGCATCCACCGGCCGGCGCTGCAGGCCAAGGTGTTCGAGTTCCTCGGCATCACGCCCGAGCAGCAGCGCGCCAACTTCGGCTTCCTGCTCGATGCCTACAAGTACGGCGGCCCGCCGCACGGCGGCATCGCGCTCGGCGTCGACCGCATCACAGCGCTGGCGCTCGGTCGCGACGGCATCCGCGACGTGATTGCGTTCCCGAAGACCGCGACCGCGTTCGACCTGATGGCCTCGGCACCGGGCGACGTGTCGGCCGAGCAGATGGCCGAGCTGCAGATCCTCAGCACGGCCAAGAAGGGGTGACCGCGGCGGCAGCCAGTTGGCGAGGGCTGGGCCGGTCGCGGCCGCCGGACTACGCTGCGCGGCCTGCCGATGACGCCCGTCCCTGCAGGAGTGCTGGCGCTGGTCGCGAGCGTCGGGATGGTCCTGGCCCAGGAAGGCCAGACCGTCGATCCGCTCGAACTCGTGGCGCGCGCGGAACGGCTGGTCGCCGAGTCGCCGGAAGACGCGATCCTGCTGCTGTGGGCCGCGCTCGAGCGCCTGGGTCGGAGCGCCGAGCCCACGAGCGCGGCCGCGACCACTGCCGCGCTGGGGCTGCTGCAGACCCACGACCCGCTGCACGCCGATCGGTCCGCGGCGCTGATCGCACAGGCGCGGGCGCAGGTCGATCTCGCGCTGCTCTACCGCGGCAAGAAGTGGGTACTCTGCGCCGCGGACTGCCTCGACCTCGCCGATCGCTTCGACGCCACGGTGAGCTACAAGGAACGCGCGCAGCTCGCGAAGCTCCCGGTGGGCGGCGAGCCGTCGATCCGCGAGCCGCGCGGGCACTCGCTGCTGAGGCGCGCCGAGGTGGTGCGGGCCGAGGGGCCCTGGCGCGAAGCCGGGGACACGCTCGAGTGCGGCTACCATCCGGCGAAGACACCCTGGTACGAGTGGATCCTCGACGGCAGGCACGAGGACTGCGAACTGTCGGTGGAGTTCCGCAGCAGCGATCGCAAGGCCGGGTTCGACTGCGCGCTGCTGGTGGGCCTCGACAACGGCGACTTCTTCTACCAGTGCATCGCCGCGTACTACCCCGACGAAGGGCACTTCGATGTCAGGCTGTACGAACGCAAGGGTGAAGCGGCCGAGTCCCTGGCCTCGTCGTGGGTGGCCTCGCTGCCGGGGCCCGGGGACTTCCATCGCCTCACGCTGCGCGTGCACGGCAAGAAGCTGCGAGTGCAACTGGACGCCACGCCGGCGTTCGAGGCGACGGCGCAGGTGGTGCCGCGCGGCCGCTTCGGCCTGACGGTCGGGGTCGACAATCAGGACTCCGCGCCGATCACGCTGCGCAACTTCGAGCGCCGGCCATGGCCGCCACTGACCGAAGCGGCGCAGCGGGCGATTGCGCAGGAGGTGATCCGGAAGCGCATCGTCGAGGGCATCGATGGCGCCAACGCCCTGATGACCCGCAAGGAGCCCGAGGCGGCAGCGCGCTGGCTGCGGGTGGCGCGGCGCGACGCCGTCAACCTCGACTCCGGGCCGTTGCGCACGAGCCTCGTCAAGTCGATCGAGGACCTGCTGGCGAAGGCGGACCTGCTGCACACGCGGCGGCAGAAGGTCGCGCGGGACGGCGTGCGCGCGTTCGTGGAGCTCGCGGACCGGTACGCGGCAGCGGGGCGCGTTCGCGCCGCGCTGCGGACCGTCGAACTGGCGGCCTGGCTCGACGCCGAGCAGTGCGCAGTCCGGTTGGGGTTGGCGCGGCAGGCCGTGGCGGCGTGGCGGCAGCAACAAGGCCGCTGTCGCCGCCGGTGAGCGATGCGCTGACGTCTTGGCTTTGCCGGCGCGGCGCGGGAGGATGGGCGACCCATCTCTCGCCCAACCCCGGAGGATCCCATGTGCACTGGTGGCAGCGCTGACCCGAGCAAGACCCAGACCGCGAATCAGCCGACGTCGATGCCGCGCATCGGCGACCCGGCCCCCGACTTCAAGGCGCAGACGACCCACGGCGAACTGCAGTTCAAGGACTGGCAGGCCGGCAAGTGGGTGCTGCTGTTCTCGCACCCGGCCGACTTCACGCCGGTGTGTTCGACCGAGCTGACCGAACTGGCGCGCCGCAACGCCGAGTTCGAGCAGCGCAACTTCAAGCTGATGGGCATCTCGATCGACTCGATCCACAGCCACCTGGCGTGGGTCGAGAACCTCGACCAGATCCTGAAGGTGCGCTTGCCGTTCCCGCTGATCGCCGACACCGACAAGAAGGTCGCGCAGCAGTACGGCATGATGCACCCCGGCGAGTCGGCGACGGTGACGGTGCGCGCGCTGTTCTTCATCGACCCCAAGGGCACGATCCGCGCGATCATCTACTACCCGCTGAACGTCGGCCGCAACGTCGACGAGATCCTGCGGGTGGTCGACGCGCTGCAGACCGCCGACGGCAACGGCGTGGCCTGCCCGGTCAACTGGAAGAAGGGCGACAAGGTGATCGTGCCGCCGCCGAAGAGCGAGAAGGACGTCGCCGCGCGCAAGGCGCTGACCGGCGTCGAGCGGTTGGACTTCTACCTGATCAAGAAGTCGCTGTAGGCGCGGTTCGCTGCAGCGGCAGGTGGCTCAGGAACCAGCCGCGCATGCCGTCGCGCACGTTGTGCAGGTCGGTGAAGCCGGCCGCTCGCAGCAGCGCGATCGCGGCACTGCTGCGATAGCCGGCGTCGCAGACCACCGCGGTGGGGGCGTCCCGCCGCATGCCCGAGGGCAGTGTCGCCGCCATGCCGACCGCGAGTTCGCAGGCAACGGCTCCGGCGAGATGACCCGCCGCGAACTCGTCCGGCCGCCGCACGTCGATCACCTGGAACGGCGGCGGACCGGCCGGCGCGAACAGGTCGATGGCGTCGATCTGCTGCGTGCGTTCCGTCGGCACGGGCAACGCCGTGCTGAAGCCGGCGAGGTCGTCCAAGCCGACGCGCAGCAGCCGCCGCCACGCCCGCTGCGCCTGGGCTTCGTCGTCGGCGTGCAGCACCAATGGCCGCGATGGGTCGAGCAGTGCCCCGGCCCATGGTTCGAAGTCGCCGCCGTCGAGCCCGATGTTGAGGGAACCGGGCCAGTGGCCGCGTCCGAACGCGGCGGCAGTGCGCACGTCGAGGACCTGGCCGCCGTTGGCGAGCGCCTTGGCGACGGCGTCGACGGTCAGCAGGCGCGGTGTCGTCAGGGTCGCGAGCAACGGGGGGCCGGCGAGGTTGGTCCCTGCCAGCCGCGCGAAGTGCGGCGGCGGCGCGCGGTGCGCGGCGAGCAACCGCTGGCAGAACCGTTCCAGGTCGGTCTCGCGCAGCGCCAGGTTGTCGGTGAACTCGGCCGCGAGCGTCGATGACGGCGCGCTGGCGATGCACGAACCGCAGGCGCTGCCGGCACCGTGCGCCGGCCAGACCTCGGTGTCCGGCGGCAGGCTCCGGAACTGCTGCAGGCTCGCGAACAGCAGTTCGGCCATCGCCCGCGGCGTGACGCCGGGCCCGCTGGCCAGGTCGGGACGGCCGACGTCGCCGACGAACAGCGTGTCGCCGGTGAGCAGCCGCCCGGTGTCGGCGCCGCACACGTGCAGTGTGATGCTGTCGAGGGTGTGGCCCGGCGTGGCGAGCACCGTGATGCGGGCGTCGCCGACGCGCAGTTGCTCGCCGGCAGCGAGGTGCCGGCAGGCAAAGCGGCCGGCGAAGCGTTCCCCGAGCGCCATGGTCGCCCCGGTC
>JBASWX010000427.1:0-2510 GCA_049276695.1 Planctomycetota bacterium | reverse complement strand
GACCCGGCGGCGGCCCGGGCGCGGCGCGGCCGGGTGCGCCCGGCGATCGCGGACGGGAGGAGCGCGACCGCGTGCGACGGGCCCGGGAGCAACTGCAGCTGGCGGCGGCGCTGGTCGATGGGTTGCTGGCCGAGGAACCCGACAGCGCCGAAGCCGGCGCGTTGAAAGCCCGTTGCCAGATGCTCGCGGCGCGACTCGTGTCGCGGCGGCCAGAAGCCGGGCGCCCGGACGGTGATCGCGGCGAGCGCGCCGGGCCCGAAGCGCGGCAGGCGGCGGAAGCCGAACGCAGCGCCCTGCAGCAGTCCGGCCTGGACCTGCTGCGCAAGGTCGTGCAGGCGCATCCCAAGGTCGAGTCGTACCGGTCGGAGTTCGTCGAAGCCGTGCTCGAGTCGACGCGGCGCTTCGAACCGGGCCAGGGCCCGCGGCGCGAGCCCGGCGGCGGCGAACCGTTCCCCCGCCAGCCCCGACCAGTGACGCCATCGGAGCTCACGCTGTTGCGCGAGGCCCGCACGCACGCGGTGGCCCTGCACGGGGCGCAGCCGCAGGAGTACCGCGCGCAGGCCGGCCGGGCCCTGTCGCGGCTCGGTGTGCGTCTGGTCGACGCCACCATCGGGCTGGACGAGGCCGCGCGCGCACCCCTGCTGGCCGAAGCCGAGGCCGCATTGACCCAGGCGACGGAACTCGAGCGCAAGTTGATCGAAGGGGGCGGCCCGTTGGAGCCACGGTTCGTGCTGCCGGTCGTCGAATCGGCCGCGGCGCTCAGTGGTCTCTACGCGGCGACCGGACGCCGCGATCAGGCGGTGGCCGTGCTCGACTCGCTGCTGGACCTGCTGGAGCCGTACGCGGAGCGCCTCGATGGCGGGCAGCTCGGGCCGCTGGGCGACGTGATCCTGCGGTTCGCCCAGCCGCGGCTCCTACAGCGATGGCGCGCGCTGCGGGACCGCTTGCAGGGTCGTCGCGGTCGCTGACCCCGACGACACTCAGGCCAGGATCGCCGAGGCGACCTTGCCTTCGACGTCGGTGAGCCGGAAGTCGCGGCCGGCGTGGCGGAAGGTCAGCCGTTCGTGGTCGAGGCCGAGCAGGTGCAACAGCGTCGCGTGCAGGTCGTGCACGTGCATCGTCTGCTCGACCGCGTAGTAGCCGTAGTCGTCGGTGGCGCCATACGCGAGCCCCGCGCGCACGCCGCCGCCGGCGAGGAAGTGGGTGAACGCGTGCGGATTGTGGTCGCGCCCGGTGCCGCCTTCGCTGGTCGGCGTGCGGCCGAACTCGCCGCCCCACCAGACCAGCGTGTCCTCGAGCAGGCCGCGCTGCTGCAGGTCGGTCAGCAGGCCGGCGATCGGCCGGTCGACCTCGCGCGCGTTCTTCTTGTGGTCGACCTCGAGGTTGTTGTGCTGGTCCCACTTGTAGGAGTGGGTGCACTGCACGAAGCGCACGCCGGCCTCCAGCAGCCGCCGCGCCATCAGGCACTGCCGGCCGAAGTTCGCGGTCACCGGCTCGTCGAGCCCGTACAGCCGCTTGCTGCCGGCGCTCTCGTTGGCGATGTCGAGCACCGAGGGCGCCTCCATCTGCATCCGGAACGCCAGCTCGAAGCTCTGGATGCGCGCTGCCAGCACGTCGTCGCCCGGCCGCGCCGCCGCATGCTCGCGGTTGAGCTGCTGCAGGAAGTCGAGCTGCGCCCGCTGGGCGTCGCGGGGCAGTTCGCCGTGCAGGTGAGCGACCGCCGCCTGTTCGCTCGGCACGCTGGCGTTGCCGAGCGGCGTGCCCTGGTAGACCGCCGGCAGGAACGCCGAGCTCCAGTTGTTGACGCCGCCGTGGCCGAGCGTCGGGCAGATGGTGACGAAGCCCGGCAGGTTCTGGTTCTCGCTGCCGAGTCCGTACAGCGCCCAGCTGCCGAACGAGGGCCGCACGAAGGTGTCGCTGCCGGTGTGGATCTTCAGCAGGGCCCCGCCGTGCGCGTCGTTGCTGCCGTGCAGGCCCTTGAGGAAACAGAGCTGGTCGGCGCAGCGGGCGACGTGCGGGAACAGTTCGCTGATCCAGTGGCCCGCCTGACCGTGCTGCGCCCAGCGGAACGGCGAGCCCATCAGGTTGCCGGTCTCGGCGAAGGTCACGCGCGGCTTCGGGAACGGCAGCGGCTTGCCATGGTCGCGCTGCAGCAGCGGCTTGTAGTCGAAGGTGTCGACGTGCGACGGACCGCCGTGCATGAACAGGAACACGACGCGCTTGGCGCGCGCGGCGAAGTGCGGCGTGCGCGGCGCCACGTCGTCGGTTCGCAGCAGGTCCGGCAGCGCCAGCGCGCCGAAGCCGCACGCCGACTGCTGCAGCAGGGCGCGGCGCGACAGGCGGGTGGGGTGGTCGGGCATCGGGGTTCCGTTCAATCGACGTAGACGAACTCGTTGCTGGCAAACAGGGCGTGCGCGAGGCCGGCGAACGCGGACTCGTCACTGCGCGCGGCACGGGCCGACTGCAACCAGGCGGCGGCGGCGACGCGTTCGGCCGCCGACGGCTGCCGT
>JBASWX010000426.1:0-18332 GCA_049276695.1 Planctomycetota bacterium | reverse complement strand
CGCTGCTGCTGCCGGCGTCGCCGCCGCGGCCCCGGTTGCGGCGCGCTGCTTCTGCACGTCGATCACGCTGCCGCACTTCTGGCACTTGGCCTGGGCTCCGGTGAACGACTCCGGCAGCTTGTACTTGGCGCCGCAGTTGTCGCAGGTGATGGAGAGGGCGGTCATCGGAGGCTCCTGGGGGGTCACTTGCCGGCAGTGCCGGTCTTCTTCTTCGCCGGGTCCTCGAGCGGCTCGTCGAGGTTCTCGCGGGTGTCGATGAACTCGTTCAGTTCGCCGTTGGCGTAGCGGTACCAGAATGCGAACCACTGCCGGATGCACGACTCGCGGTCGGCCTTGTCCTGCGCCGGATTGCCGCTGTCGAGGGCAGTGTAGTTGACGGCGAAGCCGGTCCAGCCGGCAACCGCCTTGTCGAGCAGCGTCAGCTTGGCGTTGTTGCCGTTGACGTCGCCGTACAGTTCGAACATCGCGTTCAGCACGCGCGGCACCACCGCCTTGCGGTCCTCGATGCTGCGCACCTTGGCGGTCGCCTTGTTGAACAGGGCGCCGGGAGCCTGCGGGTCGGCGGCTTCGAGGATCGCCGCGACGGTGTCGTCGGCCAGCTTCTGCTGCGCCGGCGTCGCCTTGTCCCAGTGCGGCACCGCGGCCGGCTTCGACTCCTTGACCTTGCGCTTGCCGGCGCTGTCGCTGATCTCGACCTCGTCGGGCCGCGCGATGTCCTTGTTCGGCACGTAGGCGATGCGCGACGGGTCGATCCACTTCGGGCCGCGCACCGGCAGGTAGGTGACCTTGTAGCCGGTGACCTTGAGCTGGGTGCCATCGATGCGGAACGACAGCTCGATGTCGGCGCGGGTGTCCTTCTTGTAGCTCTCGTCGCCGGGCTTCGGCGTCAGGTAGACGACGCCCTTGCCGGCCGGGGCATCCATGTCGGCGTCGGTCAGCAGCGAGCCGCTGCCGCAGACCATCTCGCACAGGTAGCTCGTCGCGCCCGCAGCCTTGGTCGCCTTCATCTCCTTCAGCAGGGCGGTGGGGTCGGTGGCGGTGAAGCCCTGCTCCTTGGCGATCGCGGCCGCATCGGTGTGGCTCTGCCAGATCAGGTCGTTCTCGGTGCCGATCGCCTGCGTCCACTTGACCAGCGCCGCGGCGCGCGGATGGTCGCCGCGCGAGAACTGCGGCGCCGCCGGTGCTGGCGGCGGCTTGGGTTTCGGCTTCTCGCCCCCGCCGCTCGACATCGCGATGAAGATGCCGATCACCGCGACGGCGCCGATGCCGAAGCCGACGTAGACCTTGGTGTTGTCCTGCGCGGCGACGCGCTTGCCCGCCGTGGTCTTGGCGAAGAACACGCGGTGGCACTCCTGGCACTCGATCTTGCTGTCGAGCTTGTCGCTGGCGATGCGGTACTGGACGCCGCACTGCGGACAGCTGACGTCGACCTTGCCGTCGGAACGGGGGCGCGGGCTGTTGCCGCGCGGAGAGGAAGGACGGGAACGGGTCACGGCGGGCCTTGCGTGCGAGAAAGGGGTCGCGGGGGGCGGCCGGGCACCGTAAGCCCCGCCGCGTCGGGGTGTCAACGGCGCCCGCTCCGGCGCGGTTCGGCACCGCACGGCCCGCGCGCCCGGCCTGTCGCCTGGCGGTGCGATCGCGTACACCCCCGGCATGCCGTTCCGCATGCACAGCGACCTGCGCCCGGCCGGCGACCAGCCGGCCGCGATCGCGCGGCTGGTGCAGTGGATCGAAGGCGGCAGCGGCGCCAGCACGCTGCTCGGCGTCACCGGCTCCGGCAAGACGTTCACCGTCGCCAAGGTGGTCGAGCAGGTGCAGCGGCCGACGCTGGTGCTGGCGCCGAACAAGACGCTGGCGGCGCAGCTGTACGGCGAGTTCAGGGCCTTCTTTCCCGAGAACGCGATCGAGTACTTCGTCAGCTACTACGACTACTTCCAGCCCGAAGCGTACGTGCCGACGACCGACACGTACATCGAGAAGGACGCGCTGATCAACGAAGCGATCGAGCGCATGCGCAACTCGGCGACGCGTTCGCTGATGGACCGCCGCGACGTGCTGATCGTCGCCTCGATCTCGTGCATCTACGGGCTCGGTTCGCCGGAGACCTACCGCGAGTTGTCGGTGAACGTGCACCGCGGCATGCGCATCGACCGCGACGTGCTGCTGCGCCAGCTGGTCGCGATCCAGTTCGTGCGCGACAACTACGACTTCCAGTGCGGCCGCTTCCGCGTGCGCGGCGACGTGGTCGAGGTCTACCCGTCGTACGAGGACGCGCGCGCGCTGCGCATCGAGCTGTTCGGCGACGAGGTCGAGGCGATCACCGCGATCGATCCGCTGCGCGGCGAGGTGCTCGAGCACCTCGAGCGCGTCACGATCTACCCGACCACGCAGTACGTCGCGACCGGCGACCAGCTGGTGCGCGCGTGTTCGTCGATCGAACAGGAACTGGAGGCGCGGCTCGCCGAGCTGGAGGGCAGGAAGAAGCTGCTCGAGGCGCAGCGCTTGGGCCAGCGCACGCGCCACGACCTCGAGATGCTGCGCGCGACCGGGCTGTGCCAGGGCATCGAGAACTACAGCCGCCACCTCGACGGCCGGCTGCCGGGCCAGCCGCCGGCGACGCTGCTGCACTACTTCCCCGACGACTTCCTGCTGGTGGTCGACGAGTCGCACGTCGCGGTGCCGCAGGCCGGCGGCATGTACCGCGGCGACCGGGCGCGCAAGACGACGCTGGTCGACTACGGCTTCCGGTTGCCGAGTGCGATCGACAACCGGCCGCTGAAGTTCGACGAGTTCGAGGCACTGCAGCGCCAGGTGCTGTTCGTCTCGGCAACGCCCGGCGAGTACGAATTGCAGAAGAGCGGCGAGCGCGTGGTGGAGCTGGTGGTGCGGCCGACCGGGCTGGTCGATCCGCCGGTCGAGGTGCGGCCGGCCCAGGGCCAGGTCGACGACGTGGTCGGCGAGGTGCGGGCCCGGGTCGCGCGGCACGAGCGGGTGCTGATCACCACGTTGACCAAACGCGCTGCCGAGGAGCTGACCGACTACCTGCGCGATCTCGGCATCAAGGTGCGCTATCTGCACAGCGACATCGACAGCCTCGAACGCACGGCGCTGATCCGCGACCTGCGGCTCGGTGTGTTCGACGTGCTGGTCGGCATCAACCTGCTGCGCGAGGGGCTGGACCTGCCGGAGGTGACGCTGGTCGCGGTGCTCGATGCCGACAAGGAGGGCTACCTGCGCAGCAAGACATCGCTGATCCAGACCTGCGGGCGAGCGTCGCGCAACGTCGATGGCCGGGTGATCCTGTACGCCGACAAGCGCACCGACTCGATCGAGGGGGCGATGGCCGAGATGGAACGGCGGCGGGTCCGGCAGCGCGCGCACAACGAGCAGCACGGCATCGTGCCAAGGACGATCGTCAAGCCGGTGCGCGACCTGCTCGACGCCGGCGGCGAAGCCGCCGGCGGCGTGGGCGAAGGGCCGATGCGGGGCAAGGGGCGGGGCCGCGGGCGCGGCAAGGCGACGGACGCCGCAGCAACCGGCGCTTCGCCGTCGCCGGCGGCGAGGCGCCAGTTCGCCGACCACAAGGAACTGCTCGTGCACACCAAGCGGCTGCGCGAGGAGATGATGGCGGCGGCGAAGAACCTCGACTTCGAACTGGCGGCGCGCATCCGCGACGAGGTCTACCGGCTCGAGCAGCTCGACATGGAACTGCTGTAGGGGTCGCCGGCGCGGCTCAGCGGGGCGTCTCGGTGAACCGACTCGACACAGTGACGAGTGTGGGCTCGCCGTCGGTGCGCACTTCGAACTCGCGCGGCTCGACGTCGATGGGAACCTCCACGAACTCCAGTTCCGCGGCGTGCCAACGTACGATCGAGAGGCTGACCTCGCAGCGACCCGGGCGGTCGACGACGATGTCGGCATCGCGCGCGATGTCCAATGGCGTGCCGTACTCGCGCGGCTTGGCGTCCAGACAGAGAACGGGCTCGTAGTCGAAGCTGCTGGCGCCGACCGGGAAGATGTCGGCACGCAGGGCGCAGCCCGGCGGCAAGCGACGCGCCGCGTCGATCGCGACGCGCGGTCGGCGGTCTGGATCGATCGTGAGGTCCGCAGCGATGGTGGGTTCGGAGCCGACCTCGATGTCGATTGCGCTACTGCGCCAGTTGGTGGAACGGCGGTCCTGGACGGCGACCGTGCGCATGCCAGTCGGAACGTTGCGCAGGCGGTAGGTGCCGTCGGCTGCGAGCGGAGCGGTCACGCTCGCGTACACCGAGTCTGCGCGCCCATGCTGCAGCGCGGCCTGGTCGACCCACACGCCCACTGCGAAGTCGCCAGGATCGGCGCCCACCGGGAGCACGACGCGGCCGCGGATCTCGCCGCCGTGGTCGAGTGCGACCCGCGACGTCAAAGGGCCCCACCAGGGCGCGAAGTCCCGGTGCCGTTCCACGAGCTGAAGTGCGGCGTCGAACGGCGCGGCCCGGCACAGGCGCGCGTGCCCGTGCTCGTCGGTGCAGGTCTCGAACGGGCGCGGTCCGCCCAACCCGGGGTGGGCCTCCGGGCAGCGGTTCCGGAAGTAGCTGACCCCCCGTCGACGGAAGCCCGGTGAAGTAGCGGTCGTACGTCGTTCTTGGCCTCCGGGGCGTCACGACTCTATTTTCGCACTCGCAAGCTCTGCCTTGCCGAGCCATTGGACTGCATGTAGAGTAGTACGCAGATGAAGACCGAGCCGACGGGCCAGGAGGCATCCCGCCTCCGCCAGAAGAAGTTCGCGACCCTCCGGGCACTGCAAGTGCCCGAGGATGCCCTGCCCGGCTCGCTCGCCCTCTGCCATCGCCGCTGCGGCAAACCGACCTGCCACTGCGCGAAGGAGAAGGGACATCCCATCTGGATGCTGACCTACATGCTCGACGGCAAGAAGGTCGTCGAGCGGATTCCCCACGAGTGGGCAGAAGAGGTGCAGCGCCGGGTCGACGCCGGCCGCCAGTTCCGGGATGCAGTCTCTGAGGTGTTCAACGCGAACGCCCAGATGCTCGTGCTGCTGCGTCGCCAGACCATGTGACGAAGCGCGAGCCCAGCATCCGCAAGGTGCGGGACTACGCGATGAAGAGCCTTGGCCTGGAGCGGTATCTGCGTCGACCTGGTGACGGACGCAAGCGCCCGCAGATTCAGGCGGCCGACCTGCTCTGGGCACAGCTGTCCGGCCAGATCCTGCAGAAGACGAGCTTCCATGACGTGGAGCGGCTCGTTCACTCTGGAGTGGTACGCGAGCTCACACTGCACAGGGTGTTCAGCGAAGACTCGCTGGCCTACTTCAACGACAGGCTGGATCCGCAACCGACGCGGGCAGCGCTTGTCGCGACAGCCAAGCGAGCGAAGCGCAACAAGGCCTTTCGCGGGCAGACCAGGATCGGGTTGGCCATCGATGGAACCGGCGCGGGGCGTTGCCGCGCCAAGTCCAAGGTGTGCAAGTACTGCCGGCCTTTCCAAGACGACAAGGGCAACGTTATCGGGCACAAGCACGAACTCGTGATGGCCAGCGTCGTCGGTGTCGGGCTGAGCCTGCCAATCGATGTCGAGCCGTACGAACAAGGCGACTGCGAGCTGGCTGGAGGCCAGAGGTTGCTCGCGCGGATCACGGAGGCACTTGGGCCTCGATTCGCCAACTACGTGGTGGCCGACGCGAAGTTCGCGGCAGCTCCGTTCCTCAACGAGGCAGTTCGTCTCGGCCTGCACGCGGTTGTTCGCCTGAAGGACAACGTCCCCAGCTTGTTCGACAGAGTCACCGCGCGGTTCAACTCGCGAGCGCCCGACGCCGTCATCGATCACCGCGGTGAGCCGGTGGAGATTTGGGACGACGAGACCTTCGAGCCGTGGGAAGGTCTCGAGTGGAGGTTCGTGCGCGTCATCCGCTACCGCTACCGGTCAGCGAAGGGCGAGGTCGTCGATGCCTACTGGCTGACCGACTACAGCCAGGAGTGCGTCAGCAGCATGGCGTTGTTCCGGCTCGCCAAGAGCCGATGGGAAATCGAGAACGAGGGTTTCAACGAGGCCAAGACCCGGCACGGCATGGAGCACATCTGTCATCACGACGCGAATGCGCTGTTGGTCGGATGGCTGTTGCTCCTGCTCGGCCTGGTCATCGAGCGGCTCTACAGGCACTGCTTCCTCCATCGCGGGTCACACCCGCGGATCACGGCAGCCGACCTGTTGTTGCTCCTGCTCCTCGCCCTTGCTCGGCCGCCGACCCGCGCAGGACCTGAGCGAACCACCGCCGTCAGCGCGTGAGTCAGTGAGCCATCAACAGCGCACCAAGCCCCGTGGGGGAAAGGGGGCGCTGCCTCGCCATCGCCGGTTTCGCCAGCTTCCGTCGCCCTCCTGCTGCTTTCGGCCAATCTGGATCGCCAGTTCCGGAACCGCTGAGCAGTGCCCCGAGGGCGTTGACGCCCGCCTGGCGCCGGCGCGATGATCCGGACGTCCGCGCGACGGCACCACCTCGCCGCGCCCAACCTGGCATGGCGGCGATGCAAGTGAACCCGGTTCCGCGGTGTTTCCTGGTGTGCGCGCTGGTGTCCGCGCTGGCAGCGCCGGCAGCGGCCCAGGTGCTGATCACGAACGGTACGGCGCCCCCCGGCGAGCCCGCCGGCACCGACTTCGTGCGCGTGGTGAGCAAGATGCAGCACAGCGCGGCGCACCGCGCCGATGGCTCGGTCGTGTTGTGGGGCAACAACGCGTACGGCCAGTGCAACCTGCCGCCGTTGCCACCGGGGCTGAGCTGGACCCAGGTGTCGACCGGCACCTCGCACACCATGGCGAGGCGCAGCGACGGCGCCGTCGTCGGCTGCGGCCGCAACGACAGCGGCCAGAGCAATGCGCCACCGCTGCCGCCCGGCGTCGCGTTGGTCGCGGTCGACGCCTCGAACGATTGGAATCTCGGTCTGCGCAGCGACGGTCGCGTCGTCGTGTGGGGCGGCAATCCCGGCGGCCCGCTGCACACCACCCTGCCCACCGCAGCCGACTTCGTCGCGATCGCCGCCGGCTCCGGCCATGCGCTGGCGTTGCGCAGCGATGGCACCGTCGTCGCGTGGGGCGGCAACTACGACGGCCAGCTCAACACGCCGGTGCTGGGGCCCGGCCAGGCCTACACGGCGATCGCCGCCGGCGCCCAGTTCTCGGCGGCGCTGCGCAGCGACGGCGCGGCTGTGGTGTGGGGTTCCCCCGGCTACGGCCTGCAGAACCTGCCCGCGCTCGGCCCGGGCCAGCGCTGGGTGCGGCTGGCGAGCGGCTACTACCAGGTCATCGCGTGGCGCAACGATGGCGCCGTGTTCATGGCCGGGCTCGCGTGGCACTGGCTGACGCCCCCGCCGGCGAACCACGACTACGTCGGCGTCGCCTGGGGCTGGGATCACGTGCACTGGCTCGCGGCGCCGCACGTCGCCGCCGGGTACACCAGCCTCGGCCCGGGTTGCCCGGGCAGCGCCGGCGCCAGCATGCTCACCGCCACGCAACCGCCGACGCTCGGCAACACCTTCACGTGCCAGGTCGACCATGTGCCGCAGGGGCTCGCCGCGCTGCTGAGCGGCCTCGACGCCGTGAACTCGCCGTTCGGCCCCTTGCCGATCGACCTGTCGTTCCTCGGCATGACTGGGTGCCTCGGCCGGATCCGGACCGACGTCACCCAGGTCGCGCCGAGCACGGCCGGCATCGCCACGTTCGCGCTGGCGGTGCCATGGCGTTCGGAACTGCTCGGCTTCCGCTTCTACCAGCAGGCCCTGCTGCCCGACGCAGCGGCGAACCCCGCTGGCCTCGTGCTGTCGGAGGCGCGCGCCGCGGTCGTCGGTCTGTACTGACGCGCGGACGCGGACGGCGCGGGGTCGCATCGCAGCGCGCGGGGCGCTACCACATGCGGATGCCCGTTCGCCGTTCGACCCGCGCCCGCAAGCCGCGGCCGGTGCCGCTGACCGCCCGCACCGCCGATCGCCACGCGCTGTACCAGCTCGCGGTGCAGTCCCCCGCCGCCGACGCCGCGTTCTACGACCGCTGGTTCCGCCGCTTCACCGGGCGCCCACTGCGGGTGCTGCGCGAGGACTTCTGCGGTACAGCGGTGCTGTCGTGCCACCACGTGCAGCGGCACCCGGACAACCGGGCGCTGGGTGTCGACCTGCACTGGCCGACGCTGGCGTGGGGCCGGATCCACAACGTGCGCAAGCTGCTCGACCGGGAGCAGCAGACGCGGCTCGAACTGCGGCGCGCGGACGTGCTCGCGGTGCGGTCGCCGAAGGCCGATGCGATCCTGGCGCTCAATTTCAGCTACTCGGTGTGGAAGACGCGCGCGCAGCTGGCCGCCTACGTACGCAACTGCTTCCGCTCGCTGCGGCCGGGCGGCATGGTGTTCCTCGACGCCTGGGGCGGCCCCGACGTGCTGCGCCAGACCACCGACCGCTCGCGCCACCGCGGCTTCGTCTACGAGTGGGAACAGCGCGCCTACGATCCGATCAGCCACGAGATCGAATGCGCGATCCACTTCGCGTTCCCCGACGGCTCGCGGCTGCGCGACGCGTTCGTCTACGACTGGCGCCTGTGGACGCTCGCCGAACTGCGCGAACTGCTCGCCGACGCCGGCTTCACCGGCATCGAGGTGCTGTGGGAAGCGACCGACAGCCAGACGAGCACCGGCAACGGCGTGTTCTACCGGACGGCCCGCGGCGCCCTGGACGAGGCGTGGATCGCGATCGTCGTCGGCAAGAAGCCGGCCTGACGCGGGCGCCGCGGGTTCACAGGTAGGTGTAGCTGGTCGTCGTCGTGCAGCCGCCGGGCGTCGTGATCACCACCGGCGCCGGGCCGGGCACTCCCGGCGGCGTACGCATGCTGATGACGTTCGCCGCGACCGACAGGATCAGCGCCGGAGCGCCGCCGATCGTCACCGTGGTGCCGGTCGCGAAGCCGGTGCCCGACACGATGAAGATCGCGTTGCCGGCGGCCGGGCCGCTGCCGAGCGTCGTGCCGGTCACCGTCGGCTGCGGGTTGAACGGCGAGGTGACGCCCTGGCCGTCGGGGTTGACCACCGCGAGCTGCGAGCCGCACGCCAGTCCCGTCGGGTACGGGAACACGATCTGGGTCGCGGTCGCGGTCGTCGGCGCCACCGGCGCGCCATTCACCAACAGCACGAACCCGGGCAGGAAGCGCTGGCCGGTGATCGTGATCGGTTGCCCGGGCAGCGCACTCAGCGGCGCGACCGTGGTGATGACCGGCGGCAGCGACGGCGTGAAGTCGACGTCGATCGCGTTGGTCACGCCGAACGCCAGCGGCGAAGCCGACGCGAAGGTCACCGCCTGCAGCGTGAACGCCAGCGGCGCGGTCACCAATCCCGGCGGCAGCGCGATCGTGTACGGCGTCGGCGCCGCCGGCAGCAGCGCCGGGAACAAGCCGATCGTGTCCGCGAGCACCAGTTCGGTCGCACCCGCAGGCAGCACCGGGAAGCACGTCTCGCCGAAGCCGAGCTGCGTGCCCAGCGCGCCGGGCTGCGGCAGCAGCGACAGGAACAGCACGTACGGCGCCCCGGGCCCGAACGCCGGCGGGTTGGCGAGGCCGATGCCGAACGACTGGTACGTCGCCAGGTGCACTTCGCGCAGCGCCCCGCCGCTGCTGCCCTGCACGGTCAGGGTGTCGCTGCCGAGGCTGCCCGCGTAGCACGGATGCGCGAGCGGCGTCGAGGTCCAGCTCCACGACAGGATGTCGCACTGTTCGGTCAGCGAGCCGGCTCCCGTGGTCGCGCAGAAGCCGACGTACGCGGTGCCGTTCGCGAGGTTGGTGCCGGGGGCCGCGCCACCGCCCGCGTACAGGCCGCCGGTCAGCATGCTGAACGCACGCGTGATCAGCGCCGTCGCCGAGCCGTCGACGAACACCTCGATCGTGCCCGGCACGTAGCGCACGCGCAGCGTGTGTACCTGGCCGTCCGACAGGTTGGCGGCGGGCGTCGCGCGCGCGATCGAGTACTGCTCGTGCTCGTGGTTGCCTTGCGCGCCGCGGGTGTGGATCGTGACCTCGTTGGCGCTGCTGTCGGACAGGAACGGGTCCTGGTAGGTGTCGTACTCGATCGCGATCGAGTTGCGGATGCCGACCGAACTGCTCGCGCCGTTGCCGTAGCCCATGCCCCACACGGTGCCGCCGGTCGTCGCCGTCCCGGCCGGATCGTCGTGGATCACCAGCGCCATGCCCTCGGCCTTGGTGCCGACGGTCGGCGGGGTGATGCGGAACGTGAACGTGGTGTCGAAGCCCGCAATCGCCGGCATCGGCGTGGTCCGCCAGAACCAACCGGTCTGGTTGCTGGCGTTGGCCGTGAGGCGCAGTGCCCCGCCGCTCGGCGTGGCGTTGCCGAGCAGCGCCAGCTGCGCGGTCGAGGTGAAGTTCGGGTACGAGAACGACTGGGCGGACAGCGACGCAGTGACGGCGAGGGCCGCGACGGCGGCGCAGGAGGAACGCATCATCGGGTGCAGTGGCGAGGGGTCGGGGACGAAAGGGCGCGGACTCTAGCACGCCGCCTCGTCTCGTGGTGCTGGCGCCAGACTTCGCAGCGTCCCGCGATCCGCCGCCCCGGAAACCCGCCCGGCCGCCTCAGCGCGCGACGCCTTCGACGATGCTGAGCGGGCACGCGGTCGGGTGCACCTTCTTCAGCCGCAGCCCGGCACGCTCGAACAGCGCCGCGAAGTCGGTGGCAGTGCGTTCGCGGCCACCGGTCAGCACCAGCATGTTGACGTCGAGCTGCTTGCCCCAGTGCGGGTCGTTGCCGGGCGGGATCACGGTGTCGACGACCAGCACGCGGCCGCCCTTCGCCATCGCCCGGGCGCAGTTGCCCAGGATCTGCACGCACTGGTCATCGTTCCAGTCGTGCAGGATGTACTTCATCACGTAGCCGTCGGCGCCGGCGGGCACGCTGGCGAAGAAGTCGCCGGCGGCGAAGTCGACGCGCGGCGCCACGTCCTTCGCGGTCAGGAACGGCGCCTGCCGCGCGCGCTCGACCACGTCGGCCATGTCGAACAGCGTGCCGCGCACGCCGGGGTGGGCGCGCAGGATCGCCGCCAGCATGTGGCCCTGCGAGCCGCCGACGTCGACCAGGTGCCGCACACGGCCGAAGTCGAAGGCGGCGGCGACCGCCGGGTTCTCGGTCGCAGACAAGCTCGCCATCGACGCCGCGAACGTCTGCAGCTTGTCGGGGTGCTGGTGCAAGTGTTCGAAGATCTTGCGGCCGTGCACCGGCTCGAACGGCGTGATCGGCTGCACCACTCCGGACAGCAGCGCCTGCCACGCCTGCCAGTTGTAGTCGTCGACCATCATCAGCGCGAAGTTGCGCATCGACTGCGGCGCCTCGCTGCGCAGCGTCTCGCCGAGCGGCGTCAGCGCGAAGTGGCCGGGCTTCTTCTCGACGAACACGCCGCTCGCCGCCAGCGCGCGCAGTACGCGGTGCAGGCGCGATGGGTCGGCGCCGACGGCGGCCGCCAGCTCGGCGACCGGGCGTGCGGCCTTGCCCATCTGGTCGGCGACGCCAAGGCGCGCAACCGCGAACACCATCTGCGAAGTCCAGTAGGCGGTGATCAGGTCCAGCATCTGCGCCGGCAGCGGCTTGCCGGGCGGAGCGGCAGCGGTCCCACCGCGACGCCTGGCGGGCGCGGACTTGCTGGCGACGGCGGGACGGGGACGTGAACGGGCGCGCTGCTTCCTGGTCTTCATCGGTGGCGGCGCATCGTGGCGCCACGCCCCGCCAGTGCAAGCACGGCGCGCAGCCGGCTACCGCAGTTCCCAGCGCACGCCGGCACCCGGCTTCGGCACGCGCGAGCGGCGCTCGTCGTCGACCGGCACGCCGTCGATGCTCAGCAGGATGTCGTCGGCGACGCGCCCGTCGAGGTGGTAGCTGTGCTCGACCAGCCCGCCGACGATCGCGCTGCAATCGATCTGCTCGATCTTGTCGGGCAGCAGCGCCGACCGCGACGCGCCGTAGCTGCCGAGCCGCTCCGGGTTGCCCTTGGTGTAGTCGGACACCCGCAGCGCCGCGTCGCCGGTGTTGTGGTAGACGCTGACGACCCGCGCCAGCTCGTGCAGGTCGCCCATCGGCTGGCCCGGTTCGAGCACCGAGCCGTCGACGTCGGGCGCGCACAGGAACACGCGCTCGAACAGCCGCGGCAGCGCGGTGCCCGGCGTGAACTCGCGCAGCCGTTCCAGGGTGTTCTGCAGCACGTAGTTGCCCATCGAGTGGCACAGCAGGTGCAGATCCTGGCCGCACTGCAGGCCGCCGAGCTGCGCCAGGTGGTCGCGCAGCTTCAGCAAGCCGCGCGCGAACGCATAGCCGGAGCCCTTCGCCTCGCTGCGGTCGCTCTTGTAGGCGACGAACGGCATCGCCGAGCCGTCCGACGGCCAGCTGAACAGCACCACCGCGGTCTGCTGCGCGTCGTCGCCGACGCCGGCCCGGTTCTGCATCACGTGCAGCGCCATCGCCGAGCCGACCGCAGCCTCCCACGACACGTTGAAGCCGTGCACGAACACCAGCACGTCGCTGCGCTTCAGCATGTCCTTCTGCACGTCGGCGAACATCGCCCGGCTGCCGAACCGGGCCGCCGGCTGGCGCGCCTCCGACTTGTCGCGCTCGATCTTCTCCGGATACGCCGCGATGCGCGCCTTGCTCGCGAGCCCGGTCAGGTGGTCGGCGAGCTCACCGCCGCTGCCGATCCCGAAGCCGGTGTCCTTGGCCAGGCACTTCGCGACCACCGCGTCGTCGGCGTCGACCTCGACCCAGCCGAACCGCAGGTTCTCCATGCCGTCGCCGGAGAACGCCTTGCCGTAGCGCTTCGGAGCCCACCGGTCGGCGCCTTCGTGGGCGCGGTTCGTAGCGTAGTAGATGCCGATCGTCGCCATGCGCGCAGCATCGGCGCTCGGCGGTGCCGGCGCCATGGCACGAACACCAACGCGAGCCGAGACCCCGTGGCGGCGCGAGCCGCGCTCTCCAGGTATCATCGCAGGCTGATGAGCACCCGCCAGTTCACCGCCGTGATCGAACGCGAGGACGACGGATTCGTCGCCTTGTGCCCCGAGCTCGACGTCGCCAGCCAGGGCGCAACGATCGAGGAGGCCCGCAACAACCTGGTGGAGGCGATCGAGGCGTTTTTCGAATCCGCCCCACCCGACGAGGTCCAACGCCGCATGCACACCGAGGTGTTCGTGACCACCGTCGAGGTTCGCGTTGCCTAGCCTGCGGCGGCTTTCTGGCCGCGAGGTCTGCCAGATCCTGGGGCGGCACGGGTTCGTCGCCGTGCGCCAGCGGGGAAGCCACATCGTGATGCAGCGCCGAATGGCCGAGGCATCCACGACCGTTCCCGTCCCCGACCACAAGGAGCTGCGGGTCGGCACGCTGCTCTGCATCATCCGCCAGAGTGGCGTCCCGCGCGCGGAGTTCGAGGTGTCGTGAACGGCGGACAGGCCAGCGCACGCTTGCGTGGGCCGGGCGTGCTCCGAACAATGCCGCCCCCTTGCAACCCAGCGCGCCGGTGACGGCCGCTGGCCCGTCCGCACCTTCTGCATGAACAACCTCGTCATCCTCGGCGCCGGCAAGATCGGCCGCATGGTCACCCACCTGATGGCCAGCTGCGGCGACTACGCGGTGCGCGTCGGCGACGTCGCCCAGCCGGCCGTCGACCACCTGACCCGCAAGTACCCGCAGGTGAAGGGCCAGGTCGTCGACTTCGGCGGCGCCGCCAGCCTGGACGCGATGCTGAAGGGCGCCTGGGCGGTGATCTCGTGCGCGCCGTTCCACTGCAATCCGCTGATCGCCGAGCGGGCGAAGTTGCACGGCGTGCACTACTTCGACCTGACCGAGGACGTCGAGGTCACGCAGAAGGTCAAGGACCTGGCGCAGGGCAGCAAAACGCTGTTCGCGCCGCAGTGCGGCCTCGCTCCGGGCTTCATCACCATCACCGCCAACCACCTGATGAAGTCGATGACCGAGGTCAGCGACCTGCACCTGCGCGTCGGTGCGTTGCCGCGCTACCCGAGCAACCGGCTCAAGTACAACCTGACCTGGAGCACCGAGGGGCTGATCAACGAGTACTGCAACCCGTGCGAGTCGGTCGAGAACGGCCTCCTGACGACGGTGCCGCCGCTCGAGCAGCTCGAGCGGCTGACCATCGACGGCGTCGACTACGAAGCGTTCAACACCTCGGGCGGGCTCGGCACGCTGGCGATCACGCTGAAGGACCGGGTCAAGAACGTCAACTACAAGACGATCCGCTACCCCGGCCACTGCGAGCTGATGAAGTTCCTGCTGCACGATCTGCAGATGCAGGACCAGCAGGGCCTGTTGCGCGACATCTTCGAGAAGAGCCTGCCGGCGACCTTCCAGGACCAGATCGTGATCTACGTGTCGGCGACCGGGAAGTACCTGGGCCGGCTGACCGAGCGCACCTACGCCAAGACGATCTACCACCAGCTGATCGATGGCGAGAACTGGAGCGGCATCCAGATCACGACCGCTGCCGGCGTCACCGGCATCGTCGACATGGTGCGCGCCGGGCAGCTGCCGGCGAGCGGCCTGCTGAAGATGGAGAGCGTCGACTGCGAGCAGTTCCTGAAGAACCGCTTCGGCAAGTACTACGCCTGAACGGCGGCGTCCGGCCGCGCCGGCGGCCGGAACAGGAACGCCAGCAGCGCCGCGGCACCGAGCGCGATGACCATCGGCAGTTCGAACAGCCCGTTCCAGTCGACGACGCTGTCCAGCTTGTCCGGGTCGGCGAGGCTCGGCGCGCTGCTGGTGTAGGCATCCTTGATCGAACCGCACCACGTGTTCGCGACCAGCGCCCCGCCGCCGAGGATCACCAGGTTGAACAGGCCCTGCGCGCTGCTGCGGATGTCCTTCGGCAGGTAGGTGTCGACGAAGATGTAGACGGTGGCGAAGAAGAACGCGTAGCAGATGCCGTGCAGCACGTTGATCACGACGACGAGCCACGCGTGCTGCGGGAAGTGCGCGAACACGAAGAAGCGCGCCGCGTGGCCGAGCACGCCGACCACCATCGTCCAGCGCCAGCCCAGCCGCGCCAGCACCGCGCCGAGCACCGCCATGGTCAGGATCTCGGCGACCTGGCCGATGCTCATCACCGGCATGATCCAGTTGCTCGGGATGCCGACCTGACTGCTGCCGAGGAAGGTGCCGGTCCAATTGAAGTAGCAGTTGTGCACGAACGAGTCGGCGAACGCGACCACCCACAGCACCAGCACGAACGGATGGCGCAGCAGCCGCAGCGCCTTCGCCCACGCCAGGCTCTCGGTCGCCCGCGGCGGCGTGTGCGGCAGCGACAGCGCCAGCGTCGCCAGCAGCAGCGAGGCACCACCGGCGACGATGTAGGTCCAGCGGGTCGCCGCCTGCGCCGCGCCACCGGTCAGCGGGTGTGCCAGCGCTGCCCCGAGCCACGCGACGAAACCCTGCGGGTTCGCGGCCTGCACCGCGTCCCAGTCGACGAACACGAAGGTGAACGGCCACGCCGCCAGGATCCAGCCGACCGTGCCGCCCATGCGCACGATGCCGAACTCGCGCCGGGCGTCCTGCATGTGCGCGAACGCGATCGCGTTGGTGATCGAGATGGTCGGCACGTAGACGAGGCAGTGCACGTACATCAGGATCACGAACGGCCAGAACTCGCGCGTGAAGCCCAGGCCCAGCATCGCCAGGCCGCCGATCAGGTGGCTCACGGCCAGGAACTTCTCGGCGGCGAAGTTGCGGTCGGCGAACTGGTTGCTGAACACCATGCCGACGATCGCCGCGATCGGGAACGCGTTCAGGATCGCCGCCTGCTGCCCGGCCGAGAACCCGAGGCTCGGCAGGTAGCCGAAGATCAGCGGCAGCCAGGCGCCCCAGACGAAGAACTGGAGCACCATCATCGCGAACAACTGCCGGCGGTGGTTCATCGGACCCTGGGGACGGGACGGCGACCGGGCGGGGTCGCGGGGCGGGCGGGAGAGTAGGCAGCAGTCCGGGCCGAAGGAAGGCGCCGAGGATTTCGTGCGCCGCCGGCGCGCGGCCCCCTGGGCGACTGTTCCCGCGCCGCGGGACCTACCCCAGCCAGAGCCATGACCAACCTCCCCCTGTCCTTCACCCTGCCCTTCGTGACCCTGCTCGGCGCCGCGTTCGCACCGGCCCAGATCACCGCCGCGAACACCAACGAGATGCCACGCCAGACCGCCGTGCAGCTGGCGATGCCTGCCTGCGACTTCGGGCTGTTCCTGCTCGCGGTCAGCGACCGCCGCCTGCGCATCGTCAAGGCCGACCTGCTGGTCGACGCGATCCCGGTGTTCGCGAGCGCGAACGGCTCGCAGCTGGTCGCCGACCTCGCGCTGCCGGACAGCGACCTGAAGTTCTGGTGGCAGGGCATCAGCGCCGATGGCACCAGCCTGCGCATCGGCGCGATCCAGAGCGTCGACACTACCGCGATGCGCAAGCCGATGGCGACGCAGGCGCCGGTGAAGGCCGACATGGCCCCGGTGCAGGCGCCGGTCAAGGCCGACCAACCAACCGCGGACAAGAACACGAACCAGGACGGCGACCGCCAGCCGCGGGCCTCCGACCTGCCGATCACCCTCGAGCCGATCCGCTCCGGTCAGTACCTGCGCGAACTGCACGCGTCGTTCACCGCGCCCACCGACGGCTACGCGCTGCGGCTGCTCGAGGTCGTCGGTCAGCCCGGCGGCACCCTCGACGTCTACCTGTATCGCAAGCTGCCAGGGGCGGGCGAAGGCCGGCGCGAAGTCGTCGAGGAGCACCGGGTCGAGGTGCAGGTGCGGGCGACCAGGCTGCGCGTGTTCCTCGGCGAAGGCACCGAGCCGCGGCCGAGCGAGGACGTCACCTGGCGCCGGCTGGCCGTGCTGCCGCAGTGACCGTCGACGCCGGACCCTACCGGCCTGCCCCCCCTGCCGGCGGCGATGCGATCAGGTTCGCATCGCCGCCGGTGGCGTTTGGTGCAGTGCCCACCAGCGTCCAGGCTGCCAGCCAGGAATCGCTGCGGTCTGGCCGGGTCCTCCCCTGCAGGGTCTGACGGGGAAGAAGTGAGTCGAACCGCATGCAGAGGACGGGGCCGCACCGGCCGGTGGTGACACTGGCCGGTGCCTTTTCGTACCGAGGCCCCCTCCTGACCACCGCCCCGATCGCCGCGCCGGTTTTCGTGCGCCCGCCTCGCGGCCGCCCCTGCAGCGGGTGTCCCCGCCGACGCGGGGGCAATACCCAGGACCAGCCATGACGCACCGCACCCCCTCCTTCCTGTCCCTCCCCCTCTCCCTCGCGCTGCTGACGATCCCGGCCGCCGCCCAGGTCTCCGCGGACGCCTTGCCGCCGGCGAAGCCCACGATCCGACTGGCGATGGCCGGCGTCGACTTCGCGGTCGCGCTGGTTGCGCTCGAGGACGAACGGATCGCCTTCGCCAACGGCGAAGTCCTGAACAACGCCGTCGTGATGCTGGCCAGGGACGAGGGCGGCGAACGGTTCGTTGAACTGCCCGACCTCCAGCTGCGGCTCTTCTGGCAGAGCCTCACCGTCGACAGCACCGATGGTGGACTGCGCATCGGTGCGATCCAGGCCATCGACAAGCGGCGCCCGAAGGCCGCCGTGCATGCGGCACTGCCGGGCGATCTCGCGGTCGCAGGCGATGCTCCCGACGGCAGGCTGACCGCAGTCGACGCCGACGCCCCGGCGAACGCGGTGAAGAGCGACCAGGCGCCGACCGCAACGGACGAGAAGCCCGCCGATCTGCCGGTATGCACCTGGGCCGGCGACGACGGCTTCCAGGCCGACGACCAGATGCCGATCGTGCTCACTCCCGTCTACACCGTCGACAGCCACATCAGCGACCTGTACGCATCGTTCATCGCGCCGACCGACGGCTACGGCCTGGGCCTGGTCGACGTGCGGGGCGCCCAGGCCTACCGCAGCGCCGACGTCTATCTGTATCGCAAGCTGCCCGGCAAGGGCGAAGGCCGGCTGCGCGCCGAGGAGAAGCTGCACCTGATGGTCTCGCTGCCCAAGGTCGCGAAGCTCCGCGTGTTCCTCGCCGAGGGCACCAACTCGCGGCCCGGCAACGACACCACCTGGCGCGAGATCGCCCGGCTCCCGCGCTGAAGCAGCACCGGCACCAGCGCGTGCCAGGCGACGGCGGGGCGACGCACGGCGTCGTCCCGCCGTCTGCCGTTTCGCGGCCCGGGTTCGCAGGTTGCGCGCAGCCGGGATCGCGCGAAATCGTGCGGGTCGACGTCCGCCTCCCCTGCACGGGGTGACTGGGGACGAACGACAGTCAAGTTGCGATGCAGAGGAC
>JBASWX010000425.1:0-2186 GCA_049276695.1 Planctomycetota bacterium | reverse complement strand
CGCGTCTACAATGCCACCGGCGTCGTGCTGCACACCGGCATCGGCCGCGCGCCGCTGGCGGCGCCGGCGGTTGCGGCGATCACCGCGGCGGCCGGCTACGCGGTCGTCGAGGTCGATCCGGCGAGCGGCGAACGCGACCAGCGCGAACTCGGTGTCGCGGCGCTGCTGCGCGCGATCACCGGGGCGCCGGGCGCCCTGGTCGTCAACAACAACGCCGCGGCGACGACCCTGATGCTGGCGGCGCTGACCGCCGGCAAGGAGGTCGTGATCTCGCGCGGCGAACTGGTCGAGATCGGCGGCGGCTTCCGGGTGCCCGAGGTGATGGCGCGCGCCGGCTGCAAGATGGTCGAGGTCGGCGCCACCAACAAGACCCACCTGCGCGACTTCGTCGACGCGACGACGCCGGCGACCGCAGCGTGGTTGAAGGTGCACCCGAGCAACTTCCGGATCGAGGGCTTCGCCGGCACGCCGTCGCTGCCCGAACTGGTCGCGGCGGCGCACGAGCGTGGCCTGATGGTGCTGGACGACCTCGGCTCGGGCCTGTTGGTCCCGGAGGCGATCGCCGGTCTGCACGACGAACCGAAGGTCGCCGACAGCCTGGCCGCGGGCGCGGCGGTGACCTGCTTCTCGGGCGACAAGCTGCTCGGCGGGCCGCAGTGCGGCATCCTGCTCGGTCGCGCGGACCTGGTCGCGGCCTGTCGGGCGCACCCGCTGTACCGGGCGCTGCGCTGTGACAAGCTGACGCTGGCGGCGCTCGAAGCGACGCTGCAGATCTACCGCGACGGCGAGCCGTTGCGCGAAGTGCCGACGCTGCGGCTGCTGGCCGCGCCTGCCGCCGAACTGCGGGCGCGCGCCGAGACGTTGTGCTCGCTGCTGGCGGGAGTGGGCGCCGAGGTCGTCGCCAGCGACTCGTTCGCCGGCTCGGGCGCCAACCCGGCGCGCCCGCTGCCGAGCTTCGCGACTGCACTGCGCGGCGGCGGTGCCGAATGCGACCGGCTGCGGGCGGCGCGGCCGATCGCGGTGTTCGCGCGCGTCGCCGACGGCCGCGTGCTGCTGGATGCGCGCACGCTGCTGCTCGAGGACCTGACCGCCGTCGCAGCCGCGGTGCGGCTGGCGCTCGGCTGACCTTCCCGTCCATGACCACACCAGACGACAAGCGCCTGACCCGTTACGCCTCCGGTTCGGGTTGAGCCGCCAAGCTGCCGCCGGGGAGCCTCGGGCAGGTTCTCCACAAGCTGGGGCCGATCGAACATCCCGACCTGCTCGCGGGCCACCGCGGCTTCGAGGATGCCGGCATCTTCCGTCTGGATGGCGAACGCGCGCTGGTGCAGACGGTCGACTTCTTCCCGCCGATGGTCGACGACGCGCGCTGGTTCGGCCGCATCGCCGCCGCCAACTCGCTGTCCGACGTGTACGCGATGGGTGGCCGGCCGCTGACGGTGATGAACCTGGTCGGCTGGCCGCGCGACCTCGACCTCGAGCTGCTCGGCGAAGTGCTCGCCGGTGGTTTGGAGAAGACCAAGGAAGCCGGCGCGGTGCTGTGCGGCGGCCACTCGGTCGTCGACCAGGAGATCAAGTTCGGGCTGTCGGTGACCGGCATCGTGCACCCGCAGCGCTACTGGCCGAACGGCGGCGCGCGGCTCGGCGACGTGCTGGTGCTGACCAAGCCGCTCGGCATCGGGCCGGTGACCACCGCGATCAAGCGCGGCGTCGCCAGCCCGGAGCTGACGCACGCGGCGATGGTGCAGATGGCGACCTTGAACAAGGCGGCCTGCGAAGCGGTGCGCGACCTCGACGTGCACGCGGCGACGGACGTCACCGGGTTCGGGCTCGTCGGCCACTCGATCGAGATGGCCGAAGGTGCCCGCCTGGCGCTCGAACTGTCGGCGGCGGCGTTGCCGGTGCTGGCCGGCGCACTCGACGTGGTGCGGGCGGGCGTGATGTCGGGCGGCTGCAACCGCGGCAAGACCTACTACGGGCCGCGCGTGCGCATCGCCGCGACCGTCGATCCGGCACTCGCCGACCTGGTGTACGACGCGGAGACTTCGGGCGGGCTGCTGTTGGCGGTTCCCGAGGGGTTGGCCGACAAGGTCGTGCAGCGCTTGCGCGATGCCGGAGCCCCGAGCCACGCGCGCATCGGGCGCTTCGTCGCGGCCAGGGCCGGCGAGCCAGTGCTACGGATCGGC
>JBASWX010000424.1:0-1596 GCA_049276695.1 Planctomycetota bacterium | reverse complement strand
GTTCGAGCGTGCCGGCGCGCGCGCGTTGCCATGCCTGCAGCGCCGCCTGCACCTCGCCCTCGTCGGCGGAACGCCGCTGCAGCAGGTCGATGGCCATCGCCGCCAGTTCGGGCAGCACGTCGACCCGCCCCGGCACCAGCGGCAACTTCGCCAGCGTGTCGAACGCGAGCCGCACCGACGACTCGGCGCGCACGAAGTCCTGGTCGTACCACTGTTGGTAGGCGGCGGTCAGCTGCGCTGCCACGACCTGCTGGCCCTTGATGCGGAACAGCAGGCTCATGTCCGGCCACAGCCGGCCGATCTGGCTCTTCTCGCCGGTGGCCCAGGCGGCCTGCACGCGGGCCAACAGCAGGTCGAGCGTGCCGGCGGGCCAGGTGCCGGCCGCCACGTGCCGGGCGACCGTGCCTGCCGGCATCCAGCGTTCGGCGGTCGCGATCGCCGCCGGGTACGCGCCGTCGCGCAACAACGCCCACGCCGCCGCAGCCCCCGCTTCGTCGACCCAGACGTGCCGCGCGCGCCGGCGTTGGATCTCGCACGCGACCAGCAGGTCGTCGATGCGGCCCGACTGATCGTGCGCCAGTGCGACGACGCGGAACGCCGCCACCGGCGCCGCGGACGCAGCCAGGCTCTGCTGGAACCAGCCGAGGCCCTGCTGGACGCGTTCGCGCAGCGTCGTCAACTCGCCGACCAGGTCGCGCCACGCCGCCAGCAGGCGGGCGTCGGCGCCGTAGAGCGCCGCCAGTTCGCCGCGTGCGGTCTCGATCTCCGGGTCGCCGGCGGGCCGGTACACGAACGACCACATCGCCGCCTGCGCGCCCGCGCGCACCGGCAGCGGCAGATCCCGCACCAGGCGTTCGTTGAGCCCGGCCAGCAGCGGTTGGTACATCTTCTGGCACGCCTCGCCGGCGAGTTCGAGGGCGCGGCCGTGCCGCGGCTGCTGCTCGAGGAAGCGCTCGGCGGCGATCAGGGCGCCTTGACCATCGCCGGCCATCGCCCGCAGCCGGATGCCCTCGAGCGCCAGCGCGTCGCGGTCGGGGGTGCCAGCTGCCAACAACGCCTCGATGTCGCGCAGGGCGCCGACGTGGTTGCCGAGATCGCTGTAGGCGCGCTGCCGCAGGCGCAGCAGCTGTTCGCGCAGTTTCGGGTTGGTCTGCACGCTGGGCGCGCGTTCCAGCACGCCGAGGTCGGCGACCGCCGCCGCTGCCTCGCCGCGCGCGACCATCGCCGCGGCGCGTTCGAGGGATTCCTCCGGGCGGGACAGGAACGCCGCGTAGGCGATGACTGCCGCCAGCGCCAGCAGCGAGGCCCCGATCAGGATCTTGACCGACTTCACGAACATCAGGCGCGGCCCTTATAGCGGACCAGGTGCGGGGAGGAGAGGTGGCGGCTGGCGCCGGCAGGACGGCATCACCGGATGCCGAACTTCTTCAGCTTGTGGAACAGGGTGCTGCGGTCGATCGCGAGCAGCTTCGCCGCGCGTTCGCGGTTGCCGCCGCAGTGCGCCAGCGCCTGTTCGATCAGCCGCTTCTCGGGTCCGGCGAGCGCTTCCTTGAGCGGCCGGATGCCCGCGCCGGGACCGCCGGGGCCGGCGTCGAC
>JBASWX010000423.1:0-9311 GCA_049276695.1 Planctomycetota bacterium | reverse complement strand
CGTGCGCCCTCTCCGCGGAAGTCGGGCCGCGCGGTGCCGGTGCCGTGGTAGGCGACGCTGCTGTTGTACAGCGACAGGAAGTAGGCGCGGGCCTCGTGGAAGGTCTGCTCGCTGCGGTCGCCGCGTTGCTGCGCAGCGAGCCGCGCGCGCCGGTCGGCGCTGACCGCCCACACCCAGCGGCGACCTCCCTGTTCGACCATCAGCGTGTCGAGCGAACCCGGCGGCACCACGGTCATCGAGCGCTCGAACATCTGCTGTTCACTGAACACGTCGAGCAGCGCCTGCAGGTCGGCGTCGGCCGTGACCTTGCGGCTCGGGTCGGCGCTGGCCGCCGTGTAGACCTTGTCGGCGTGGCCGGCCGACTCGTTCTGCAGCGACAACGCGAGGTTGCCACTGATCAGGCGGACCGTCGTCGGCTGCCCTTCGGTGATGGTGACCGTGCGGCGCAGGCCCGGGCCGGCGCAGGCGACGAGCAGGCCGAGCGCGACCAGCCGCTGCGCGAACCGGACCTTGGCCGGGAGGGTCATGCAGCGCGCCGACGATAGCACCGGCGCGGGCAAAGGGAATCAGGTGCTGGCCGCCTGTTGTGACAAGGACCAAGGTCCGCGCCGCGGTCAGCGCACCACGCCGCCGGCAATCGTCGATGCGCGCAGGGGGAACACGGCACCGCTCGCCGCCTGACACCACACCGGCGCGTGCAGCAGCGACGCGACGTTGGGCACCGGCACGATGTAGACGGCGTCGCCGGCCGCATCGAGCATGCCGGCAGCCAACGCCACGGCGCCCGCAGTCCAGGCCGGTTCGACGACGACCGAGGGCACGCTGGCGGCGGTGGCAGCCGGCGTCAGGAACAGCGCGTGCAGCGCGTTCGGGTCGCCGCGGAGAGTCAGCGTCGAGGTCATCCCGCGCGTCCACACGGGCTGCAGTTGCAGACGCAGCAACGGTGCCGTCGGGTTCAGCGCCCCGGTGCTGGTGCCTCCCCCCGGGGTCCCGGCGATCAGTTGGGTCGATCGCAGTTCCACTGGCGTGGTGCCGGCGTGCACCAGCGCGGTGGCGCCGTTGCCGGCAGCACTCGAACCGCCGGTAACGGTGCAATCAGCGAGCCACAGGATCCCGCCGGTGTCGTCGATCGCCGCGGCACCATCGCCAGTGAGGGGCGCGATCATGTGACTGCCACCGAGGAACGTCGTGCGTTCCGCGTGCACCGTGCAGTTCTGGAACACCGCCGCGTTGGTCGCCGCGAACTGCGTCCAGCACCCGGAAGGGTGGCAACCCGCCCACGCACCGGTCACCGAACTGTCGCGCAGCGTGATCTGGCTGCCGAACGCCTGCAGCGCGACGCCCGAGCCGGTCCAGACGCCAGCGATGACCGAGCTGCCGCCGATCACGACCTGGGCATTGCCGATGGAAAGAGCAGGGGCCCAGGTCCGCGACAAGAAGGTGCAGCGATCGACGCGCACGTTGCCGCCGAGCGCGACGGGGCAGCCGATGGCGCTGCCCGGGCTGACGCCTTGGAAGAAGTTGATTGCGTCGAGGTGTGCGACCTGGCCGGGCGGGATGGCGACTGTCACGGAGCCCCACGGTGGAACCTGGCTGCCGACCATGGCGCCGTTGCCGCGGATGGTCAGGCCGCGGTCGAGGTAGAACGGGTCGTAGAAGCCGTAGGTCAGCACGACCACGTCCCCGGGGCTTGCGGCCTGGATCGCAGGCTGGATGGGGTTCCCCGGGTTGACGGTCCACACGGTCTGAGCCGGGGGCGCGGCACCCAGTGTCAAAGCGAGCAGGCCCAGCCAGGATCTCCAGCAGTACGCGATGGGCATCGCGGGATGGTAGCCGGTGGCGCGAGTCTGGGTGACTGCAGGGATGGTTCCGCTCCCGCCGCGCGTCAGCGGATCAGACCGCCGGCAATCGTCGACGCGCGCAGCGGGAACGCCATCCCGCTCACCGCCTGGCACCACACCGGCGCGTGCAGCAGGCTGGCGACGTTCGGCACCAGAATCGTGAACGCGGCGTCGCCGGCGGGGTCGAGCAGGCCCGCCGCGAGTGCGACGGCTCCGCCCGCGAGCACCGGTTCGACCACCGCGCCCGGGATCGTCACGTGGCTTGTTGCCGGCGTCAGGAACAGGCCGAACGGCGCATTGGGATCGCCGCGCAGCGTCAGTGCCGAACCCTGGCCGCGCGTCCACACCGGCTGCAGCAAGAGCCGCAGCAGCGGTGCGGCCGGGTTGACCGGGCCCGTGCTCGGCAGACCACCGGGCGTGCCGGCGACCAACTGCGTCTGGCGCAGGTCCGCCGCGGTCGTTCCCGCCTGCTGCAGTGCCGTCGCCCCGAGGCCGGCAGCACTCGAGCCGCCGGTCACCGTGCAGTCGGCGAGCCACAGCAGGCAGTTCGTCGCGTCGATGCCGGATCCGCCGTCGCCGGGGAAGGCCATGTTCAGGTGGTGGCCGCCGCTGAAGCTCGTTCGTTCGGCGTGCAGCGAACTGTTCGTCAGCACTGCGGCAGTCACCGCCGGGAACGTGCCCACGAAGCAGCCGACGGCGTGGCAGCCCGCATCCGAACCGGTGACCGTGCAGTCGCGCAGCACGAGGCGGCTGTTGTTGTGGGCCTCCAGGGCGAACCCCGAGCTGGTGGTGCCGCCTGACGTGATGGTGCTGGCGACCATCGTGACCTGCGCGTTGCTGGCGGTGAACGCGGTCACGTAGTTGCGGGTCAGGAACGCGCAGCGGTCGATGCGCACGACGCCGCTGACGCCGACCGGGCAGCCGGACGTGCCGAACGGGCTGTAACCGTACGTGAACTGGATCTCGTCGAGGTGCGCGATCTGGCCCGGCGGGATCGCCACGGTCACGGCACCACCAGGGCTGCCCGGGCCGCTGCCGATCACGGCACCGTTGCCGCGGATGGTGAGGCCGCGGTTGAGGTAGAACGGGTCGTAGTACACGCCGTTCGTCAGCACGATCACGTCGCCGGGACTGGCGGCTGCGATCGCTGCCGGGATGCCGTTCGGCGCGGTGACGTTCCACACGGTCTGGGCGGTGGCGGCGAACGGCAGCACGAGTGCCAGCGACGCAGACGACAACCGGGGGCAATGGCGCGAGCGGGTCATCGTGCTGGATCGTAGCCGCGTTCCAGCCGGCCGTGGCGAACTGGAGTCGCGCCGGCGGCGTTCCGTTATCCTGCGCGGTCACTTCGCCCCTGCCATGTCGCGACCTGCTGCTGCCGTACTGCCGAGACTGGGCGCCAGCTTGCTGGCTGCTGTCGCGCTCGCGGCGACGCTGCCGGCGCAAGGGCAAGCGACGCCGCGGCCCGCGCGACCGCCCAACGTGGTGTTCGTACTCGCCGACGATCTCGGTTGGGGCGAACCCGGCTGCTTCGGCGGGCGCAAGATCGCGACGCCGAACCTCGACCGGCTGGCGGCGCAGGGCCTGCGGCTCACCCGGCACTACGCCGGCGCGCCGGTGTGCGCGCCGTCGCGCTGCGTGCTGCTGACCGGCAGGCACCCGGGCCACGCCGCGGTGCGCGACAACAAGGAAGCACAGCCCGAGGGCCAGTGGCCGCTGCCGGCCGGCGAACCCGACCTCGCTGCGGTGCTGCGCGGTGCCGGGTTGGCGGCCGGGGCGTTCGGCAAATGGGGGCTCGGCGCCGCCGGCAGCAGTGGCGATCCGCTCGCGCGCGGCTTCGACCGCTTCTTCGGCTACCACTGCCAGCGCCACGCGCACTCGTACTGGCCGGCGTTCCTGTACGACGGCGGGGAACGCATCGCGCTGCGCAACGATCCGCCGGTGCCGGGTGCCGGCCGGCTGCGCGATGGCGACGACCCGCGCGACCCGAAGGCCTACGCGCGCTTCGTCGGCAGCGACTACGCGCCCGATCGCATCCTCGCCGCCGCGGTCGGGTTCGTGCGGGCGCACGCCGAGCGGCCATTCTTCCTGTACTTCCCGTCACCGCTGCCGCACCTGGCGTTGCAGGTGCCGGACGCCGACCTGGCGCCGTACCGGGGCAGGTTCCCGGAGACGCCGTACGCCGGCGGCAACGGCTACACGCCGCACCCGACGCCGCGCGCGGCCTATGCGGCGATGATCACGCGCCTCGACCGCGACGTCAGCGACCTGGTCGCCGCGGTCGAGGCCGCCGGCCGCACCGACGACACGCTGTTCGTGTTCACCTCCGACAACGGCGCCACGCACAGCCCGGTCGGCGGCACCGACGTCGACTTCTTCGATTCGTGCGGCGGACTGCGCGGCCGCAAGGGCTCGCTGTACGAGGGCGGCATCCGGGTGCCAGCGATCGTGTGCTGGCCGGGCGTGGTGCGGGCCGGCAGCGAGAGCGCGTTCGTGTGTGGCTTCGAGGACTGGCTGCCGACGTTGGCCGCGGCGTGCGGCGCTTCGGCGCCGGCAGGGCCCGATGGCGTCAACCTGCTGCCGGTGCTGCGTGGCGAGGTGCTGCCGGCGCGACCGTTCCTGTACCGCGAGTTCGCGGGCTACGGCGGCTGGCAGGCGGTGTGGATGGGTGACCACAAGCTGGTGCGACGGCAGTTGCAGCATCCGGACCGGGCGACAGCCGAGCTGTACGACCTGGCGCGGGATGCGAACGAGAGCAAGGACCTCGCTGGTGAACGGCCGGAACGGGTGCGCGAGCTGCAGGCGATCGCGGCGCGCGAGCACGTGCCGTCGATGACGTTTCCGCTGCCGGCGATCGTTGCCAGGTGACGAAGTCACGGCGTCCTGCTACGCAGCCGGGCTTGATCCGATCGAGGCGCCGCGCACCGGGAGCGGCGTGCCGAGGCAAGCAACCACGGCGGTCCCTCCGTCCGGCGTGCCTCGATGGACTTGCACGGAATGCCAGCGGTCGTCAGCATGCCAGCATGAAGGCTGGTGCTGCTCAGGGTGTCGCGGCACGTTTCGTTTCCGGGCTGTGGCGCGGCTACTACGAACAGATCGGGCGGCGCTTCCGGCAGGAACAAACGATGGAGTTCGCTGACGGCATGCTGCGCGGCGAGGGCCGCGACGATCTCGGCCCGTTCCGGATCGAGGGCCAGTATCGCGTCGAGGGAACCGCGGTGCGCGTCGGTTGGATCAAGACCTACGACGGCCGGCACAGTGTGCTCTACCTGGGTGCGCTCGACGGCGGTTGGATCCGCGGGGCGTGGCGACTGCAGGGTGACGAAGGCGACAACTTCGCGTTCGCACCCGAGTCGGTGGCGGGTGCCGAGGGCTTCGCATGAGCAAGGTGCAGTCCGCCGTCGCTGTTTCGGGTTCGGCTTCGGTGCCGATGCCGAGTGCGCCGCCGTCGTTGCCGATCGGAGAACCGGTGCTGGCCGTGCTCACGGCGGCCTACCGCGCGCGCCGGCCGGTCCTGCTCGAAGGTCCGACCGGCATCGGCAAGAGCCAGATCACGGCCGAGTTCACGGCGCGCGCCGGCCTCGAACACCGCGTGCTCGACCTCAGCCTGCTCGAGCCGCCCGACCTCGTCGGCCTGCCGCAGCTGCGGGACGGCCGCACGCACTACGCGTTCCCCGCGGAGCTGCCGACCGAAGGCAGCGGCGTGCTGATGCTCGAAGAACTGAATCGCGCCGAGATCCCGGTCATGCAACCGGCCCTGCAGTTGTTGTCGGCGCGGCGCCTGCACGCGTACGAGCTGCCGCCGGGCTGGTTCTGCGTCGCGGCGATCAATCCCGAACAGGACGACTACCAGGTCAACCGGCTCGACCCGGCGCTGCGTTCGCGGTTCCTGCAGGTGCCGGTGCGAGCCGATCGCGGCGAATGGCTGCGCTGGGCGGAGCGCGCCAACATGCACCCCGTGGTGCAGCGCCTGGTGCGCGAGCAGGAGGCGGTGTTCGAGACGTCGGCCCCACGGTCGTGGGCGTATGCGGGCGAGGTCATGGCGCGGTTGACGCCGGCCGAACTCGGCCAGCGCGAACTGGTGTTGGCGCTGGCGCGCGGTTACCTGCCGGTGCCGTGGGCCACGGCGCTCGCGGAAGCTCTGCACGGGCTGGCGTCGACGCCGCCGCTCGATGCCGCGCGGTGCTTCGCCGTCGGGGGCGAACGGCACTTCGCCGACATGATCGGGGCCCTGACTGCGGCCGGCCGCACCGACGCCGTGGCGATGTATGCGTTCGGGTTGCGGCAGGCGACGCCGCCGGCGACGTTCGACCTGGCGGCCTGGGAGCGACTGCTGGCGCCGCTGCCGGGGGACCTGCGCGTCCAGGTGCTCGGGCAGGTGCGGCGAGGTCCGGCGTGACGGACAGCTGGTTCGCGGATGCGCTCGCGGCGTCGGGCTTCTTGCGACGCTACCCGCAGTTCGCAGCGATGCTCGCCCAGATGGAACCGATGGCGACGGACGCGGTCGCGAGCATGGCCATCGCCCGCCACTGGCGCGGCGACGGCCGCGTCGTGCTGCGCCTGTACGTCAACCGCGAACGGCTGCTGGCGGCGCCGCAGTTCTTCGCCGGCACGCTGCAGCACGAAATCCACCATGTCCTGTGCGGGCATCTCGACGACCCGTCCTTCCGTCAGGTCGAGGAGCCGCGCTGGATGGAACTGGCGATGGAGTTCGCCGCGAACGAGCACATCGTCGAGCCGCTGCCGGCGGTGTTCCGGTGGCAGGACTACCGGGAGTTCGGCATGCGGCCCAACCAGAGCACGCGCGAACGCTACGACCTGCTGCTGGCGGCGGTCCGCGGCGGCCGGCTGCGCATGCTGGAAGTCGAGGAACTCGATCGCAGGGTGCCGGGCTGGCGCGGGCGGCAGGCACCCGGTGGCGCGAGCGGCGCCGTCGGTGGCCCGCGCGTCGTCGTGATGCCCAAGCAGCGAGGGCTGCTGCCGTGGACGAATCGCCCGCGGGTGCTCGACGGGGCGATGGCCGATGAGCACCGGCCGGGCGCGAGGGTCGGCGACGGCGGGAGCGGCATCGGCGATGCCCTGGACCGCGCCCGCGATGGCGCCCGTGCCGGAACGTGGCAGACGAGTGGCTGGCTGAGCCCGCCGACCGACGCGCGTCAGATCGCCGCCTGGCAATTGCGCATCCGCGCCCATCTGCGCGGTGACGCCGGCGGCTCCGCGGCGGGCGTCACCATTGGCAACCGCGCCAGCAAGGAGCTCCCGCGGCAGCTGGCGCAACTGCCCGGCGTCAGTGGACTGGCATGGTCGCGGATCCTGCGCGCGGTGCTGCGTTCACCGCGCATGGTGCGGCCGACCTGGTTGCGTCCGAGTCGGCGGTTCCCGGAACGGTTGGGCGAGCTGCAGGGACGCGTGCGGCGTCCGCCGCGACCGCGCATCCTGGTCGGTCTCGACACGTCCGCGAGCATGAGTGCCGCGGCGATGTCGCTGGGCCTGGCGGAAGTGCGGCGGTTGTCGCGCCACGCCGACGTCGTCATCGCCGAGGTCGATGCCGCAGTGCACCGTGTGCATCGCGACCTGCGCGTCGAGATCGTCACCGGCGGTGGCGACACCGACTTCCACCCGCTGTTCGAACTGGGGCGCGCGGGCGCCGGCTTCGACGCGATCGTCTACTGCACCGACGGCCTCGGCGCCTGGCCCGTCACACCGCCCGAACCACCGGTCGTCTGGTTGCTGACCGGGGATCGCGCGTACGATTGTCCCTGGGGCCTGGTCGTACGCATGCCGGCGTGAGCTGCCGAGATCGGGGCCTGCGGCACTGCGCTTCCGGGCCGGCGGTCCGGTGTGGGTTGCTTGAACCCGGCGCGCGCGCCGGGTCCAGTTCGCGCACTGGGCGCGCCGAAGTAGCCGATGGCACTGCGCGCTCCGCGCGACCACGTCCTCGTCCCGACCGCCATGACGATCCGCCCGTTCCAGAAGCTGCTGTGCGCGAACCGCGGCGAGATCGCGATCCGCGTGTTCCGCGCCTGCACCGAACTCGGCATCCGGACCGTCGCGGTGTTCAGCGAGGAGGACGCGACCAACCAGCATCGTTACAAGGCCGACGAGAGCTACCTGATCGGGCGCGGCAAGAGCCCGGTCGCCGCCTACCTCGGCGGCGACGAGATCCTCGCGGTGGCGAAGAAGGCGGAGGTCGACGCGATCCATCCGGGCTACGGCTTCCTGTCCGAGAACCCGCAGTTCGCTGCCGCGGTGCGCGCGGCCGGCATCGCGTTCCTCGGGCCGAAGGCCGAAGTGATCTCGGGGCTCGGCGACAAGGTGCTCGCACGGAACGAGGCGCAGCGCCTGGGCATTCCGACCGTGCCCGGCAGCGAGCTGCCGCTCGACGAGGAGCAGGCGATCGCGCAGGCGTCGGCGTTCTTCGCGCGCCACGGCACCACGATCTTCAAGGCGGCCCACGGCGGCGGCGGCCGCGGCATGCGCGTGGTCGAGGAGCAGAAGGACCTGGTGCCGTACCTGCGCCAGGCGCGCAGCGAGTCGCTGGCGGCGTTCGGCAGCCCGGTGGTGTTCGTCGAGAAGTACCTGCCGCGCGTCCGGCACATCGAGGTGCAGATCCTCGGCGACCTGCACGGCAACGTCGTGCACCTGCACGAACGCGACTGCTCGGTGCAGCGCCGGCACCAGAAGGTGGTCGAGATCGCGCCCGCGCCGAACCTCGACGAGCAGGTGCGGCAGGCGCTGTTCGCCGACGCGCTGAAGCTGGCGCGCGCGGCGGGCTACAGCAATGCCGGCACGTTCGAGTTCCTGGTCGCCGGCGGCGAGCACTGGTTCATCGAGGTCAACCCGCGGCTGCAGGTCGAGCACACCGTGACCGAGCAGGTCACCGGGGTCGACCTGGTGCAGGCGCAGATCCGGATCGAGCAGGGCCATCGCCTCGGTGATCCCGAGATCGCATTGCCATCGCAGCAGGCGATCGTGCCGCGCGGCGTCGCGATCCAGTGCCGCATCACCGCCGAGGATCCGGCCAACGACTTCTTCCCCGACACCGGCACGATCGTCGCCTACCGCGCGCCGGGCGGCTTCGGCCTGCGGCTGGATGGCGGTGACGGCCTGGCCGGCACCGTGGTGTCCGGCCACTACGACTCGCTGCTGGTGAAGAGCATCACCTACGGCCCGAGCCTCGCGCAGGCCGCCCAGAAGGGCATCCGCGCGCTGCGCGAGTTCCGCATCCGCGGCGTCAAGACCAACCTGGCGTTCCTGCAGAACGTGCTCGCGCACCCGGCCTTCGCCCGCGGCGAGACGTGGACGCGCTTCCTCGACGAGACGCCGGAGCTGTACGACATCAAGCCGGGCAAGGACCGCGCGACGAAGATGCTGGCGTACCTGGCCGACGTCGTCGTCAACGGCCACCCGACGTTCAAGAAGGACCAGCGGCTGTCGCCGGCGAAGTGCGCCGCGGCCCCGCTGCCGGCG
>JBASWX010000422.1:0-8311 GCA_049276695.1 Planctomycetota bacterium | reverse complement strand
GCACCGCTTCGCCGAGGTGCCGCAGGCCCTGCTTCTGCAGCGCCCGCGCGTAGTTGAGCAGCAGGTGCGGCTCGTGGCGCGACACCGAGCGGGTGTCGAACTGCTGCTCGAGCAGCGCCGTCGCCTGGTCGAGGGTGCGGTGGTCGGTGCCGCGCGCATCGCCGCTCGCCAGCAGCAGGATGCCGCCCTTCATCGAGCTCAGCTTGTAGTCGTCGGGCGCCAGTTCCAGGCCCTTCTCGACCTGGCCCATCGCCTGGCCGTACAGGCCGCGCTCGAAGTACAGCGCCGCGTTCTGCTGGTGGCTGGCGAGGCGCTGCTGTTCGTCGGTGGCGAGAGTGCTGCAGCCGCACAGCAGCAGCAGGAGGGCGATTGGGCGCATCGGATCGCGGGCGTCGGGGTCTGGGTGCGCGCGGGCACGGCACCGGTGCCGCCGGGGGGCAGGCGGGCCGGGCAGGATACGGCTCCCGGGCGGCCGGGTCGAGCGCGGGGCGCGGAAGGCGGCGCGGAGCCCGGGCAGCTGCTTGCGGGCGGTCGCTCCCGGGCGATGATGCGGCGATGCGCGCGCTCGTCCCGTTCGTCGCTCTCGCGGTGACCCTCCTCGTCCGCAGCGGTGGCGCCCAGGAACCCGCCGCCGCCAAGGTCGACTTCCAGAAGCAGATCGCGCCCGTGCTGCTGGCGCGCTGCATCGATTGCCATGGCCCCAAGGAACAGAAGGGCGACCTGCGCCTCGACTCGAAGGCCGGGCTGTTCCCCGCCGGCAACGAGGACGACTGGACGGTGCAGCCGGGCAAGGCCGACACCAGCGAACTGGTGCGCCGCCTCGGGCTGCCACCCGACGACGACGACGTGATGCCCAACAAGGGCGAGCCGCTGAGCAAGGAGCAGCAGGCGCTGTTCTCCCGCTGGGTCGCCGAAGGGGCCGAGTGGCCGGAGAGCGCCGACGCGTGGATCGCCAAGGAACTCGCGGCCGCGGTGCTGCCGAAGATCACGTTCGAGCTGCCCGAGGTGACGGCCGAAGAACAGCAGGCGATCGACGCTGCGGTGAAGGCGCTGCGCGAGCGCGGCGCGGTCGTGCAGCAGGTCGCCGCCGACACGCCGGCCATCGACGCCAACCTGTCGCTGCTGCGCGACAAGGTCACCGATGCCGACGTCGCCCTGCTGGTGCCATTGGCCAAGCGCCTGGTGTGGCTGAACCTGTCGCGCACCGCGATCACCGAGCAGAGCACCAAGGACCTCGCGGCGCTGACGCAGCTCCGGCGGCTGCACGTCGCCAACACCAAGCTCGGCGACGCGGCGTTCGCGGCGCTGTCGCTGGGCCACCTCGAGTACGTGAACGCCTACGGCACCGGCCTCGGTGACGATGGCCTCGCCAAGCTGGCGGCGCTGCCGAAGCTGGCCCGGCTCTATGCCTGGCAGAGCAAGGTCACGGGCGATGGCGCGAAGTCCGTGCGGGCCGCGCACCCAGCGCTGCAGCTCGACCTCGGCGACTACGTCGAGGAACGGCTCGCGGCGGCGCAGAAGGAGATCGCCGAGCGCGAGGCCCGCAACAAGCCGGTCAACGAGATGTGCCCGGTCGCGACCGACAAGAAGGTCGACCCGGCGCACACGATCGAGCACGACGGTCAGCGCATCGGCTTCTGCTGCGCCAAGTGCAAGGCGGCGTTCCAGAAGGAGCCGGCCAAGTACGCGGCGAACCTGCCGGCGAAGAAGTGACGCGGCCCCGCGCGGCGCCGCGCGCGATCAGTGGTGGTGGTGGCCGCCCGGACCGTGGGCGTGGCCGTGCTTCTTCTCGTCCGGCGTCGCCCGGCGCACGTCGAGCACTTCGATCGCGAAGTTGAGGCGCTGGCCGGCGAGCGGGTGGTTGGCGGTGATCGTGACCTTGTCGTCCTTGACCACGCGCACGTAGACCGTCATCGGCTGGCCGTTCTTGCCGCGGGTCTGGAACGACATGCCGGTCTTGATCTCGACGTTCGGCGGGAACTGGTTCTTGGCGACGACCTGTTCGGCCGCCGGGTCGTACTCGCCGTAGCCCTCGTTCGCCGGCACCGCGACCTCGAGTTCGTCGCCGATCTTCTTGCCGGCGAGCTGGCGTTCGAGGCCGACGACGATGTTCTGGTGGCCGTGCAGGTAGGTCAGCGGGTCGCCGCCGAACGACTCGTCGGCGACGCTGCCGTCGTCGAGGGTGAGGCGGTAGTGGATGGTGACGACATGGCCGTCGGCGATCGCGGGCTTCATGGGGGCGAGGAGCGTAGGGACGTGCGGTGGCCGGCGACAGGGCGAGCCGGCCCTTTCCTCGTGGGCACCGATCGCGCAAACTGCGTTGCCCTCTCTTCTGCCTGCCGCACCGCCGTTGAGCGCCGAGAACTTCCGCCGCCTCCTGCTCGAGGCGAACGTCCTGGACCGCGACCGCCTCGCCAAGGCCGAGAGTGCGTCGAGTTCGCGCGGCACCGCACTGGAGCGCACGATCGTCGCGCTCAACCTCGCCGACGAGACCGCGGTGTGGCGCGTGCTGGCGAAGGCGCACGGCTTGAAGTTCGTCGACCCGGCGAAGTTCGTGCCGCAGCCCGAGGCGTTGAAGAAGGTCGGCAAGGACCAGATCGAGCAGAACGAGGCGATGCCGATCTTGCTCAAGGACGGCCAGCTGTGGGTCGCGATCGACGACCCGGTGAAGACGTTCGTCGCCGACAACCTGTCGTTCCTCGCCGGGTGTCCGGTGCAGTGCGCGCTGATGCCGCCGCAGGCGCTGAAGCAGGCGATCCGCAAGCACGCGGGTGGCAGCGGTGACGCGGGCGGCAAGGCGGGGGCCGCCAACGCCAAGGACGCCGAGGGCGACGACGCGCCGATCATCCGGCTGGTCGGCAAGACCATCGACGAAGCGCTGGCGGCGCGCGCCAGCGACATCCACGTCGAGCCGTTCCAGCAGCGGCTGCGCATCCGCTACCGCATCGACGGCGTGCTGAAGGAGATCGCGTCGCTCGAGCACACCCTGCTGGCGCCGATGACCTCGCGGCTGAAGATCATGGCCGGGCTCGACATCGCCGAGAAGAGGAAGCCCCAGGACGGCCGCATCTCGTTCCAGGCGCACGGCGCCGACGGCACGGCGCGGGCCATCGACATCCGCACCTCGGTGCTGCCGGGCAGCCACGGCGAGACGATCGTGATGCGCCTGCTCGACAAGGAGAAGGGGCTGCTGAGCCTGCAGGCGCTCGGCTTCGAGGGCCAGGACCGCGAACGCTTCAAGCAGATCATCGCGCGGCCGAACGGCATCGTGCTGGTGACCGGGCCGACCGGGTCGGGCAAGACCACGACGCTGTACGCGGCGCTGCAGCAACTGAACCGCGCCGACGTCAAGATCATCACCGCCGAGGACCCGGTCGAGTTCAACATCCGCGGCATCAACCAGTGCCAGGTGAAGTCGCGCATCGGCTTGACGTTCGCCAGGATCCTGCGCGCGATGCTGCGCCAGGCGCCGAACGTGATCCTGGTCGGCGAGATCCGCGACAAGGAGACCGCCGAGATCGCGGTGCAGGCGGCGCTGACCGGCCACCTGGTGTTCTCGACGCTGCACACCAATGACAGCGCGTCGGCGATCACGCGGCTGACGGACATGGGCGTGAAGCCGTTCCTGGTCGCGGCGTCGGTGCAGGCGGTGCTGGCGCAGCGGCTGCTGCGCGTGCTGTGCAAGGACTGCCGCCAGCGGTACGAGCCGACGCCGACCGAGCTGCGCTCGATCGGCATCGATCCCGGGCGCGTCGGCGACACCGCGTTCTACCGGGCCGAGGGTTGTGCCCAGTGCGCGCACTCGGGCTACCGCGGGCGGCTCGGCATCTACGAGCTGCTGCGCATGGACAACACGCTGCGCGAGATGACCTTCCGCGGCGAACCGATGGTGCACCTGCGCGACTACGCGTGGACCTCGGGCGGCATGTCGACCCTGCTGCAGGACGGCGTGCGCAAGGTCATGCAGGGCCACACCACGATCGCCGAACTGCTGCGCGTCGTCGCCGCGGTCTAGGAACACCGAGCATGGACATCTTTCCGTTGATGGATCAGTGCCACGCCCGCGGCGCCTCCGACCTGCACGTGTCGGTCGGGCGCCGGCCGGTGCTGCGCATCTCGGGCCACCTGGTCGAGATCGGCGATCGCGTGATCACGCCGGCCGACACCGAGGCGATGGCCAAGCAGGTCGCGCCGGCCCGCAACTGGGAGGAACTGTGCAAGGGTGGCACCACCGACTTCGGCTACGCGCACGCCGACAAGTGCCGGTTCCGGGTGTCGATCCTGACCCAGAAGGGCTCGCGCGGCATCGTGATGCGGCAGATCCCGCAGAAGCTGCTGTCGTTCGAGCAGATCGGCCTGCCGGAGTCGGTGCACCACCTGCTGGACCTGCACCGCGGGCTGGTGCTGGTGACCGGCCCGACCGGGTCGGGCAAGACCACGACGCTGGCGACGATGATCGACTGGATCAACACCCACCGCGACGTGCACATCATCACGATCGAGGATCCGGTCGAGTACTACCACACGCACAAGAAGTCGCAGGTCACGCAGCGGGAGGTCGGCAACGACGTGCCCGCGTTCGCCGAAGCGATGCGGCGCGCGCTGCGCCAGGATCCCGACGTCGTGCTGCTCGGCGAGATGCGCGACCTCGAGACCACATCGGCGGCGATCACCGCGGCCGAGACCGGCCACCTGGTGTTCGGCACGCTGCACACGACCGGGGCGGCGCGCACCGTCGATCGCATCATCGACCAGTATCCGAAGGAGCAGCAGGAGCAGATCCGGTCGCAGCTGGCGCAGTCGCTGGCGGCGGTGATCTCGCAGATCCTGCTGCCGGCGGCCAGCGGCGGCCGCGTCGCCGCGTTCGAGGTGATGCTGAGCAACGCGGCGATCGAGAACCACATCCGCAAGTGCGAGACGTTCAAGATCCCGTCGGTGATCCAGACCAGCCGCCGCCAGGGCATGATGCTGATGGACGACTCCCTGCTCGATCTGTGGCGGGCTGGGCGCATCACCAAGGAAGTGGCGCTCGAGCACGCCTTCGACCGCAAGGGCTTCGCGGTCCGCATGGGCGGCGGGACCCCGGAGTAACGCATGGCCCCGCGGCGACTGCTCGGCCAGATCCTGAAGGAGTTCGGCCTCGTGCACGAGGGCATGATCCAGGAAGCGCTGTCGGTGCAGCGCGAGAAGGGCGGTCGCATCGGCGAGATCCTGGTCGGCATGAAGTGCGTGACGCCGCTCGATGTGTCGAAGGCGCTCGCCAGCCAGGCCGGGCTCGCGTTCCACGACCTCGCTGCTTCGCCGCCAGCGCAGGACGCGATCGCCAAGATCGACCTGGCGACGGCGCGCGCGTTCGGCGTGCTGCCGGTCAGCCTGTCGGGCAAGGTGCTGAAGGTCGCGATCGCCGATCCCGCCAACGCGGCGATGCTGCAGGACCTCGGCTTCACCTCGGGCTGCGAGATCGTCGGCGTGGTCGCCGAGGGCGCGCTGATCCAGCAGGGCCTCGACCGCCACTACAAGGAGGACGCCGGCGACAGCAAGCTGCGCATGCACCAGCTGGTGCAGGAGCTGCAGCAGCAGGGCGGCAAGATCGACCTCGAGGACAAGGCGGCGATGGCGGCGTCGGCGCCGGTGGTCAAGCTGCTGAACTACATCCTGTACCAGGCGATCCGCGACAAGGCGTCCGACGTGCACCTCGAGCCGTTCGAGGGCGACTTCAAGATCCGCTACCGCGTCGACGGTTCGCTGTTCGAACTGGAGGCGCCGCCGCCGCACCTCGCCGAGGCGCTGATTGCGCGCGTCAAGGTGATGAGCGACCTCGACATCGCCGAGACCCGGTTGCCGCAGGACGGCCGCATCGAGCTCACCGTGGGCGGCCGTTCGGTCGACTTGCGCGTGTCGACGCTGCCGACGATGTACGGCGAGTCGACGGTGATGCGCATCCTCGACCGCAGCAACGTGTCGCTGTCGCTCGACAACCTCGGCCTGGTGGCCGCGGTGAAGGACCACCTGCGCAAGTTCGTCGACCTGCCGCACGGCATCGTGCTGGTGACCGGCCCGACCGGCTCGGGCAAGACCACGACGCTGTACGCGATGCTGAACGAGGCCAACAAGGAAGACACCAAGGTCATCACCGTCGAGGACCCGGTCGAGTACGACCTCGAGGGCATCATCCAGATCCCGGTCAACGAGGACATCGGCGTCACCTACGCGGCGGTGCTGCGCACGATCCTGCGCCAGGACCCCGACGTGATCCTGGTCGGCGAGATCCGCGACAAGGAGACCGCGCAGACGGCGATCGAAGCGAGCCTGACCGGTCACCTGGTGTTCTCGACGCTGCACACCAACGATGCCGCCTCCGCGATCACCCGCCTGGTCGACATCGGCATCGAACCGTTCCTGCTGACCGCGACCGTGCAGGGCATCCTGGCGCAGCGCCTGGTGCGGCGCGTCTGCCGCGACTGCAAGAACTTCTACGAGCCGGCCGACGACGTGCTGCGGCGCCTGGGCCTGACCGTCGATCAGGTCGTCGGCAAGAAGTTCGCCTACGGCAAGGGCTGTGCGACCTGCAACTTCACCGGCTACCGCGGCCGCATGGCGATCACCGAGATCCTCGACATCGACGACCGGCTGCGCGAGATGATCCTGCAGGGCGCGTCGACCACGGCGCTGCAGGCGGCGGCGATCGAGAACGGGCTGGCGACGCTGCGCGAGAACGGCCTGCAGGCGATCTTCGACGGCCACACCTCGGTCGAGGAAGTGCTGCGCGAGACGATCACCGGCTGAGCCGCGCGCGCCCGCGCCCGACATCCACTACAACCCCGCCATGACGCCGCCCAACCCCAGCTCCGGCCTGCCGACCCCGTTCCAGCAGGCGGTCGCGACGCTGCTGCGCGAACTCGACCCCGAGCCGGGCCGCGAGGGCCTCCGGGACACGCCGCGGCGCTTCGAGGGCGCGTTCCGGCACTACACCTCGGGCTACGCGCAGGATCCCAAGAAGGTGATCGGCGACGCGCTGTTCGCCGCCGAGACCGACGAGATGGTGGTGGTCAAGGACATCGAGATCTACTCGCTGTGCGAGCACCACCTCGCACCCTTCTTCGGCAAGGCCCATGTCGGCTACATCCCGTCCGGCAAGATCGTCGGGCTGTCGAAGGTCGCGCGCGTCGTCGACATCTACGCGCGGCGGCTGCAGGTCCAGGAACGGCTGACGATGCAGGTCGCGCAGGCGCTCGAGGAGACGCTGCAGCCGCGCGGCGTCGGCGTCGTGATCGAGGCCTCGCACCTGTGCATGATGATGCGCGGCGTCGAGAAGCAGAACAGCAAGACGGTGACCTCGTGCCTGCTGGGCCGGTTCCGGACCGACGAACGCACGCGTGCCGAGTTCCTGCAGCTGGTGCGCAACTGAGGGCGGCGGGGGCGGGCAGGGCGAGACTGGCATGCCGGCCGCGCGGCGGACAGGGACCCGCCGGCCAGCGTCCGGGAAGCGGCGGCGACCGTCGGCGGGCGGTCGGCAAATGGCGACCGCTGCGGGGCCTCACGGCAGGAAGTGGTAGCAGGAGCCGGACTTGAACCGGCGACCTACGGCTTATGAAGCCGCCGCTCTAACCAGCTGAGCTATCCTGCCACGGGCCAGCGGGGCGGAGAGGAAAGCAGAAACGGGAGGCCGACTCAAGCGGGAAGTCCGCCCTGCCATTGGGGCTTGCCAGACGCCCCGGGTGCAGTCCCGCGACCGGTAACTTTCGCGCGCAGCGTGCGTAGATGCAGGTGCGGGTGGCATGGACCCGCAAACGAGACGAGGTGGGCTCCCTGGCTGGATTCTTTCGGTTCGACTGACTGCTTCTCCTCCTCCTGACGATTCCTCCTGCGAAAGCACCCCCCGGCCAGGGAGCCTTTTTTTCTCCGCGCGCCGCGCGCCCTCTGTCGACCCGACCGCACTGAGTTCTTGCGGTCCGCCTGCTGCGCCCCTACGGGAACGCCATGGCCGCGTTCGACCCTGACGGTGCTGCGCGCAGCGACAGCGGCATCTTCGGCCTGCCCCACTCGGAGGCCGAGGCCGCGGTGGTCCTGGTGCCGGTGCCGTTCGCGGCGACGGTCTCGTACGGCACCGGCGCCGAACGCGGACCGGCAGCGATCTTGACGGCGAGCCACCAGGTCGATCTGTACGACCTGGAGTACGGGCGCGTGTTCGAGGCGGGCATCCACCTGCAGGCGGCGGATCCCGCGATCGTGCAGGCTCACGAACGGGTGGCGCCAGCCGCCCGCGAAGTGATCGCGCGCGGCGGCGCCCCGGCCCGCGATCCCCGCATCG
>JBASWX010000421.1:0-3745 GCA_049276695.1 Planctomycetota bacterium | reverse complement strand
GGCCGGCGCGGCGGCCGGGGTCGGCGACGCCTCGGGGGCCCGGGGCGGGGCAGCGGCGGGTTGGTCGCTGCCGCAGGCAGCGAGCAGCAGGAACGGGACGAACGGGAGCACGAGTCCTGGCTTCATGGGCGGGCGAACAGAGTAGGCCGGTGGCGGGCCGGAGCCAGGGCTCAATGGCCGGCGGCGCGCCGGAATTCCGCTGGACGAAGACACCACTGCACGCGGCAATGACCGGATGGCTCCGCTCGTACTCGCCAGCACCTCCGCGCACCGCCGCCAGCTGCTCGCGCGGTTGGGTGTGCCGTTCGAGTGCGAACGGCCCGGCGTCGACGAAGACGCCGTGAAACGCGGCGTCCGCGATCCACTCGCCCTGGTGCAGGAACTGGCGCGCCGGAAGGCGCTCGCGGTCGCCGCGCGCCACCCTTCGGCCATCGTCGTCGGCGGCGACCAGGCGGCGAGCATCGACGGCATCGTGGTCGACAAGCCGGGCACCGCCGCCAACGCCGCAGCCCAACTCACGCGCCTCGCCGGCCGCGAACACCGGCTGCTGACCGCGGTCGCGATCGCGCACCCACGCGGTCTCGTCGAGTGGGTCGACACCGCGGTGCTGATCATGCGCCCGCTCACCGGGCCCGAGATCACCCGCTACCTGGCCGCAGATTCGCCGCTCGACTGCGCCGGCAGCTACAAGATCGAGAGTCTCGGCATCGCGCTGTTCGACCGGATCGAAGCCAGCGACCAGACGGCGATCGTCGGCTTGCCGCTGCTGCGGCTGTGCCGCGAACTGCGCGCCCTGGGCGTGCCGCTGCCGTGATGCGGGGCGACGCCTACTTGCGCGCCAGCAGCAGCACCAGCACCAGGGCGATCACGCCGGCGCCGATCAGGATCGGCAGCGAGGAACCGCCTTCGTCGTCGGTCGAGGGCGCTGCCGCCGACCCACTGTCCGTGGCATCGGCACGCGGCGCCGCTGCGGTCACCACCGGTGCCGGCACCACGGCGTTGCCCTCCAGCCTGGACTTGCCCTGCTCGGCGGTTGGCGTCGGTTGCGGCGCGGCCGGCACCGGCGTCGCGGTGCGGTCGCCTTCCCAGGCGGCCGCCGGCTTCGCCGTCATCTGCACCGCGGGATCGAGCGCGGCGCCGACTTCGACTTCGTGGGTGATGCGGTCGATGAATCGGCCGATCGGCTGCGCCGAGTTGCCGTCGTAGAGGTCGAACTTCACGTCGATCGCGACGACGTGCTTCTTGCCGACTTCGGCGTTCGCGGCCATCGACACCGGCACCGTCATCTCGGCGTAGTTCTCGTACACCGGCCGACCCAGGTACCCCTTCTCGAGCCGCCCGACGTCGGCCGGCTTCACCAGCAGATCACCGACCGTGAGCGCGCCCGGGTTGGGGTTCTGACTCGGCAGCACCGTGAGCTGCGACGGTGCGGGCAACACGGCGTGGCCCTGCAGGGTCGCGACGACCATCAGCGTGCCGGTCTGGCCCGGCATCAGCTTCGCCGGCCGCATCGAGGTCAGGAAGCGGCAGTAGGCCGAGGCGCCGTGGATGGTGTTCCGCTCGAGCCGCTGTTCCGGGGTGAGACTCTCGTCGGGGTCCACCTTCTCGCCGCGCATCTCCTCCTTGGTCTTGGCGCGCACGTCCTCGACGCGGACTTCCTCGCCGGATTCACCGTTCTGGCACGGCGCCAGCACCGACAAACACACCACCGCAACGACAGTTCGAAGCAACATTCGGATTCCGATCAGGTCAGGGACGGACGGGGAGAAGGCGGACAAGCGTAGCCTGCCGCTCGCCGCGCACGGCCTTCGACGCACGCCGGCGGCGAACTCTTCCCCGCCCTTGGCGCGCGGAGTCTTGAAAGGGCCCCAGACCGTGGCTATTTACGGCGCAGCATGCCCGCACCGCTCGCCGCCCCCACCGAAGCCAGCATCCTGGAGGCCTTGCGCTCGGTGCAGGATCCGGACCTGCACCGCGACATCGTCGACCTCGGCTTCGTCAAGGACCTGCGCGTGTGCGGCGGCAACGTCGCGTTCACGATCGAGCTGACGACGCCGGCGTGCCCGGTCAAGGACCTGATGAAGACGCAGGCCGAACGCGCGGTGCGCGCGCTGCCCGGCGTCGGCGAGGTGACGATCGCGATGACCGCGCAGGTGACCGCGAGCCGGCCGGTGCTCGGCAACAAGGGGCTGGTCCCCGGCGTCAAGAACGTGCTGGCGGTGTCGTCCGGCAAGGGCGGCGTCGGCAAGTCGACGATCGCGGTCAACCTCGCCTGCGCGCTGCAGCGCAGCGGTGCGAAGGTCGGCATCCTCGACGCCGACGTCTACGGCCCCAACGTGCCGCTGATGCTCGGTGTGCACGGGCAGCCGACCGTCGTCGACAAGCGCATCGTGCCGTTCGAACGGCACGGCCTGCAGGTGATGTCGATGGCGCTGCTGGTCGCCGAGGACCAGCCGGTGATCTGGCGCGGCCCGATGCTGCACTCGGCGGTGCGCCAGTTCCTGTTCGACGTCGCCTGGCACGACCTCGACTACCTGGTCGTCGACCTGCCGCCCGGCACCGGCGACGCCCAGCTGTCGCTCGCCCAGCAGGCCCACCTGATCGGTGCGGTGATCGTGACGACGCCGCAGGACGTGTCGGTGCTCGACGTCAGGAAGGCGATCCGCATGTTCCAGACCGTGAACGTGCCGATCCTCGGCGTGGTCGAGAACATGGCCTGGTTCACGCCGCCCGGCCAGACCGAACGCTACCTGCTGTTCGGCCAGGGCGGCGGCCAGAAGATCGAACGTGAGTTCGGCGTGCCGCTGCTCGGCCAGGTGCCGATCGAGATCGCCGTGCGCGAGGGCGGCGACTCCGGCCGTCCGATCGTGATCGCCCACCCCGACTCCGCCAGCGCGCGCGCGATGACCGGGATCGCCGGCAAGGTCGCGCAGCGCGTCAGCATCCTCAACGCCGAATGAACGACAGGAACGAAACCATGAACAACCCGACCAACACCCCGAAGACCCCGCCGCAGCAGCGCCGTTTCACCGCGCAGTCGACGATGCTCGAGTGCCTGACCTCCGACCCGTCGCTCGGCATGGTGCTGATGCGCGACTTCCACCTCGGCGGCTGCCGCAACTGCGGCTTCAACCCGAACGACTCGATCGAACAGGTCGCGACGCAGAACGGCATCCCGACCGCGCGCCTGCTCGCGGCGATGAACCGCGAAGGCTGAGCCAGCGCGACGTTCGCCACGTTCGCGCGAGCGAGTGCTTGCGCCGGGCCGCCGGTTGGCCAAAATCCGGCGCCCATCCCTGCTGCCGAGAGCCTGCCATGGTCACCGAACTCACCGACGCCAACTTCCAGACCACCCTGCAGACCGCGAAGGTCCCGGTGCTGGTCGACTTCTCGGCCAGCTGGTGCCAGCCGTGCAAGGCGCTCGCGCCGAAGATCGACCAGGTCGCCGGCGAGTACAAGGGCAAGATCGACGTCTACAAGATCGACATCGACAACGCCCAGGAGACCGCCGCGAGCTTCGGCATCCAGAGCGTGCCGACCTGCATCTTCTTCCGCGAAGGCCGCGAGGTGGATCGCTTCCTCGGCAACCCGGACCTGCGCACCGTGAAGGGCCACATCGACCGCGTGCTGGGCTGATTCGCGGCGGGTTGCGCGTTCACCGCGGCGAGTGCGGCAGCGCGGCGCGGCGCCGGGCCCCGAGCTGCCACCACAGCAGCGCCAGCCCGAGCGGCACGCTGGCCAGCGC
>JBASWX010000420.1:0-6953 GCA_049276695.1 Planctomycetota bacterium | reverse complement strand
CAGCGCGTGCCGTTCCGCGGGCTGCGCCGCAAGATCGCCGAGGCGATGGCGCGGTCGAAGTACACCGCGACGCACTTCACCTACGTCGACGACATCGACGTCACCGAGCTGGTGAAGATCCGCGGCGAGGCGAAGAAGGCGTTCGCCGACAAGGGCGTCAACATCACCTACCTGCCGTTCGTGATGAAGGCGATCGTCGCCGCGATGCGCGAGTTCCCGACCATGAACGCGTCGCTGGACGAGGTGACCAACGAGTTCGTGATCAAGCAGTACTTCAACTTCGGCATCGCCACCGACACCGACAACGGCCTGATCGTGCCGGTGGTCAAGGACGTCGACCGCAAGACGATCAGCGAGCTGGCGAAGGACATCCAGGACCTCGCCGCGCGCACGCGCGAGGGCAAGGTCACCGTCGACGACCTGACCGGCGGCACCTTCACGATCACCAACGCCGGCAACATCGGCGGCCTGTTCGCGACGCCGGTCATCAACTTTCCCGAGGTCGCGATCCTCGGCGTGCACGCGATCAAGGACGCCGCGATCGTCAAGGACGGCGCGATCGTCGTCGGCAAGAAGATGTACCTGTCGGTGTCGATCGACCACCGGCTGGTCGACGGCGCCACCGGCGCGCGCTGGATGAACGTCGTCAAGGACCACCTCGAGCAGCCGTACCGCCTGCTGCTGGGCTGATGGCGACGGACGAGCAGGCGGAACCGACGACGCCGGCACCGGAACTCGTCCGCGTGCTCGCCGACGACGGCACGGTGGCGAAGGGCGCGGACCCCGACCTGCCCGCGGCGACGCTGCTGTTCCTGTACGAGCAGATGGTGCAGGTCCGCGAGTTCGACCGCCGCATGCTGATGCTGCAGCGGCAGGGGCGCATCGGCTTCTACGGCCCGATCCTCGGCCAGGAGGCGGCGACGGTCGGGTCGGTCGCAGCACTCGAGCCGCGCGACTGGATCTTCCCGGCGCTGCGCGAAGGCGCGGCGGCGATGATGCGCGGGTTGTCGCTGACCGAAGCGATCAACCAGCTGATCGGCAACGGCGCCGACCGCTGCAAGGGCCGCCAGATGCCGTGCCACTACACCTTCAAGGAAGGGCACTACTACGGCATGTCGTCGGTGATCGGCACCCAGGTCTCGCACGCGGTCGGTGCGGCGATGGCCGCCCGCATCCGCGGCGACGATGTCGTCGTGCTCGGCTACCTCGGCGACGGCGCCACCTCGGCAAACGACTTCCACTGCGGCATGAACTTCGCCGCGGTCTACCGCAGCCCCTGCGTGCTGTTCTGCCAGAACAACCAGTGGGCGATCTCGGTGCCGTGCAGCAAGCAGTCGGCGTCGGCGACGCTGGCGCAGAAGGGCAAGGCCTACGGCATGCCGTTCGTCCGCGTCGACGGCAACGACGTGCTGGCGGTGTACTCGGTGACCAGGGATGCGGCCGCGCGCGCGCGGCGCGGCGACGGTCCGACGTTCGTCGAGGCGGTGACCTACCGGCGCCTCGGCCACAGCAGCAGCGACGACCCCACGAAGTACCGCGACGAAGCCGAAGTGAAGTTGTGGGAGAAGAAGGACCCGGTCGATCGCTTCCGCGCCTACCTGACGCGCCGCAAGCTGTGGGACGACACGAAGGAGGCCGTGTTCAAGGACGGCATCGCGCAGCGCGTCAACGCCGCGATCGCCGCCGCCGAAGCGAACGGCCCGCCCGCCGACGAGACGCTGGTCACCGACGTCTTCGCGCAGGTGCCGCCGCAGCTGAAGGAACAACTCGCCGACGTGCTGGCGCTCGAGGGCCGCGGCGTCAACGCAGGCGCGTTCCCGCTGTAGGCCCCGCGGCCGTCAAACTCCGGGAGGGCGCCCGCGCGCGTGCATCAGCCGCGCCAACCGCGCCAGGGCGCGGTGCAACAGCATGCCGACTGCCTCGACGCTGCGGCCCGTCTCCGCGGCGATCTCGGCGTGCGATTGGCCGATCAGCCGCGCGGCGACGATCACCTGGCGGTGCTCCGGTGACAGTTCGTCGAAGCACTGTTCGAGCGCCTCCAAGTCCTCGTTGCGGATCGCGAGGCCGCTGACGCTCGCCGACGCCGCCGGGACCGCGTCGACGGCAGCGTCGGCGATCAGCCGCGGGTCGCGCTTGTCAGCGAGCCAGTAGCGCCGCCGGTCCAACACCTTGGACAGGGCCTTCTGGAACAACCACTTCCGGAACGCGGCCTCGTGCCGGAACTCGACGCGACCAGCGTCGGCGAGGCATTCCCGGAACACCGACTGCACCATGTCCGAACACGACTCACGGGCGCGCAGCAGCGGGTCGAGATGGCAGCGCAGGTAGGTGCGGAGCGGGCCGGCGTGCTGCTCCAGCAGTTCGTGCAGCGCCAATGCTCCGGTTCCGGCCTGGACGGGCGACGCGGCGGCGGGCGTCCGGGAATCGTGGTCCGAGGCGGCCATGCTGATGCGATCGGTGCGGCAGCATACCGACGCCCCTTTCGCCTGGATCCTGGCTGCCGCGCCGCCACTGGATTCTGGCAGAATGCGCGTTGGGTGAACGGGAGGACTTCGGTTCATCGGGCAACGGTCCCCCTGTGGGATCTGCCGCCAACCCGGAGATGTCCATGCCACGTACCAGCCTTCCCCCCGCCTCGATCGTGTTCGGGGTGTTCGCCGTCTTCGCCGCCAGTGCCTCCGCCCAGGCCACCGCGCCGTTCTGGTCCGGCTACTTCGGCGGCAGCGTCTCTGCGCCCACGGTCACTCCCGTCGGCCGCGACGAGATCGTCGCGATCCGCCGTGGGCCGGGGAACCTGATCACCCTTGTCGGCCATACGACGTCGATCGACCTGCCGACGACCCTTGGTGCGTTCCAGCAGAACATGGCAGGGATCAACGACGTGTTCGTCGCGCGGTTCGACCCGAATCAACCGCCGAGCCAGCAGCTGCTGTGCACCTACCTCGGAGGCGCCAACCTCGAGCTGGCGTTCGACGCCGAAGTCGACCCCACCACCGGCATCACCACCGTCGTCGGCCTGACGCTGTCGACGGACTTTCCCGGAGCCAATGCCATGAATGGTCCGAGCGATGGTTTCGTCGCGGTGCTCGACGCGTCTGGAGCGACGCTGCTCGGTTCGGCGCTGGTCGGCAGCGGCGGCCACGACCGCTTGTGCGAAGTCGAGGTCGAACCCGGCGCTCTCGTCGTCACCGTCGCGGGCGTCACCGAACAACAACTGCCGACATCGTGGACGATCGGCACGGTCGGCCCGATCTACCGCGGCGGACCCACCGACGCGTTCGTCGCCAGGGTCGACCCGATCGGGCAGCAGGTGGCCTGGGCGACACACCTCGGCGGCAGCTCGACCGAAGGCGTGGCGTTCGCCAACTGGGGCGGCCTCGGTGTGGTCTGGGAGGGCAACCTCGACCGCATGGGGATGACGCTCGATCCTGCCGGACGCCCCGTGCTGGCGACCGTGTCGGTGATCGCTTCGACGAACGCGGTCACGACCCCGGGCGCGTACCAGACCACTCCCACCGGTTCCGGCGACGTCTATCTCGCGATCGTCAACCTGCCGGGGCCTCTGCAGACCCAACTGCACCATGGCACGTTCGTCGGCGGCTACGCAGACGATCGTCCGAAGACGATCGCCCGCCATCCGGGCGGCGGTTTCGTGATCGGCGGCGTGACGTTCTCCAACACCTACCCGACGACGCCGTCCTGCGTGCAGCCCGTGTTTCAGGGCGGCTCACTGCAAGCTCCCGACGGCTACGTCACCTGGCTCGACCCGACGCTTGCCGGGGCGGCGGCGCTGCGCTATTCGACGTTCTTCGGCGGCAACGCGGGCGAGGACGCCGTCGAAGCCATCGCAGTCGAAAGCTCGGGCCGCATCACCGTGGTCGGGCACTCCGTCGGTGGGAACTTCCCCACCACCTCGCGCTCCATGCAGCCGATGGGGGCGCCACCGCAGTACATGGGCTTCGTGTCACGTATCGAGATGCTCGGGCAGGGCACCGAAGACCTGCTCTACTCGACGTTCGTCGACGCGATCACCGGCAACACCACGACGATCTTCAACAGCCTCGTGCTCGACAACGTCGGCGACGCGTTCGTCGCCGGTGCCACCAACTCTGCTCTCTATCCCACGCTGCCGACGACGACGACGCCCGCTGGACGCAACGGCTGCTTCACCCACCTGCCGCTGATGCCCGGGAACGTGTTCCGCGACGACCTGCAGTTCACGAACCCGGCGTGCGGCGCGCAGATCTACCACGGCACCGGCAAGGCCCCCGTGCCTGGTGAGACGTTCGTGATCACGGCGACCAATGCGCCGCCGAGCTCGATCGGGATCCTGGTGCTCGGCACGGCGTTGCCGGCGTTCCCGCTGCCGCCGCCGTTCAACGGCACGCTGCTCGCGAGCCTGCTGGCGACGCCGACGGTCGTTTCCGATGGCTTGGGTGCATCGCGGTTCGCACTGCCGATCCCAGCCGCGTCGCCGGTGATGCCAAGCTGGGGGTTCGCCGCCCAGTGGTTCTTCTTCACCAACGCCACGTGCCCTGGCACCGGCCTGCTGGGCAACAGCGAACGGCTGAACTTCTGAGCGGCCCATGAACGACCTGGACGCCCTCGTCGAGGACCTCGTCTGCCAGTGCCTGCAGGCGCGCGAACACGGCGACTCGGCAGCGATCGAACGGTTGTTCGCGGCGCAGCCTGCCGAGGTTCGGGCGCAGGTCACGGCGATGCTCGGCACGCTCGACCGCGTCGGTCTCACCGGCGATGCGGTACCGGCGCCCACCGACGCGCATGCGATCCCGTTCGGCCCCTACCTGCTGTTGGAGCGGCTCGGTGCCGGCGCGATGGGAGTCGTCTACCGCGCGCGCGATCCGGGTGGTGTCGAACGCGCGCTGAAGCTGCTGCAGCCTGGGCTGGTGCCGGTGCGGCAGGCGCGGCTGCGCTTCGAACGCGAAATCCAGGCGCTGCGCGAGCTCGACCATCCGGGCATCTGCCCGATCCTGGACGCCGGGGAGGTCGACGGCGTGCCCTTCCTGGTGATGCCGCTGCTGTCGGGCGAGACGCTGCAGGCAGTCTTCGCGCGTGGCCCGGCGCGCGACCACGCAAGCCGCCAACGGCTGCTCCGCATCGTCGAGCAGGTTGCCCAGGCGCTGCACCACGCCCACGAGCGTGGGTTCGTCCACCGCGACGTCAAGCCGGCGAACATCCTGCTGACCACCGATGACCGGCCGGTCGTGCTCGACTTCGGTCTCGCTCGGCTCGACCGCGACGGCGCCGCGGCACTGTCGCAGTCGCACGAGGTGATCGGCGCGCCGGCCTACATGGCGCCCGAGCAGATCGTCGACGGCGCGCGCGTCGACCGCCGCGCCGACGTCTACGCGCTCGGGGTCGTGCTGTACGAGGGGCTCACGGGGCGCTGTCCCTACGAGGCGGCGACACGGGAGTCGCTGTATCGCCGCGTCCTGACCGGCGACGCAACCTCGCCGTCGCGACGTGTTCCCGACGTGCCCGCAGCCTTCGATACCGTGTGCCTGACGGCACTGGCACGCGAACCGGACCGCCGCTACCAGACCGCTACCGACCTCGCTGCCGACCTCGGTCGCGTGGGCGCCGGCGAGCGGCCGCTGGCGCAACTGCCCGGGCCGCTCGAACGCACGCGCCGGTGGATCCAGAAGAACCCGTTGCCGAGCACGCTCATGGCCTTGCTTGTGGTCGCGGTCGTCGCAGCGCTGTGGCAGGCGGTGGAGCAGCACCGCAGCTCGACACGCGACCGCGCGCGATTGCTCGCTGCCGAAGCATTCGACGTGCTGCCGGCGGACCCCGGCCGCGCAGAACAGCTCGCCGGGGAAGCGCACGCTTTGGCGCCGGACGTGCTGGACAGCCTGACGGCGATCGAGGCCGCGCGTGCCGCCGAACGCGAGGACCTCGTGTTGTCAGGCCACACGCGCCCAGTGACCGACCTGGAGTTCAGCGGCGACGGCAAGCACTTGGTCTCGGCTTCGCTCGACGGCACCGCCCGCATCTGGGACCTGCGCACGGCGGCCGGCATCGCACTTCCCCACGACGGCGACGGGCCCGCGCTCGCCCGCTTCCAGCCCGGTGACCAGCTCATCGCGACGGCTGGACGCAGCGACGGCTGCATCCGTGCGTGGGATGTGACCAGTCGAACACTGCGCTGGCAGGCCGCCCCCCATCCGCTGGGTACCGCGGTGCGGGTGCTGTCGTGGTCACCGACGGGTGACTGGTTGGTGACTGCCGGACCGGGCATTGCCTTGCTGTGGTCGGCGTCCGGTGAGGCGCGCGAAGTCGTGCGCACGAACGGCGGCGTGACGGCGGGCGCATGGATCGCGCCAACCGAGTTCGTGCTCGGCAGCGAGGGCCTCGATGCCGCCGCGGACACCGGTCACTGGGTGCGTACGTTCCGTGTCGATGACGCGGGGACGCCGCATCCGCAGGACGACCATTCCCTGACCAGCGGCGTAGTCAGTCTGCACACACGACCGGAGGCCCCGGCAGCAGCAGGCCCCGCGACCATGCTGGTCGTTTGCGCCCGGCAGACGTACCGCTGGACAGTCGGCTCGACGCCCGAAGGATTGCCGACCATTCAAGAACGAGGCGTGCACGCGGCCGGATGGGCCGCCGACGGCGAACGTGTGGTGACGCTGGGTGCCGGCGGCGCGATGGCGATCCTGGCTCCAGGTGAGAAGCCACGCATCGTCCAGACGGTGAGTTGGGCGACGGGTCTCGTTCCCCACCCCCGACAGAACTACGTGTTCGTCTCGGCCGGCGCTGGCGTCGTTCAGATCCGCAGCCTCGACGGCGCTGGCGCACGCCTGTTGGGCCGCTAATCCGTTGAAGGCTCGCGTGGCGCAACACTTTTCTACGCGCATTGCTTGAGCTTGGTTATGGACGCATCGAGGGCAGCGAGGGTGGCTGTGAGCAGGGTTCGTCCGGCCTTGGTG
>JBASWX010000419.1:0-13574 GCA_049276695.1 Planctomycetota bacterium | reverse complement strand
GGACGTGGGGGTGAGGGGCAGCGTCGCCGGCGCGAATCCAAGCGCCGCCAGCAGGTGCCGGGCCACCCGTTCGGGCGTCGGCTCGTCGAACAGCAGCGTCGAGCGCAGCGCGACCCCGGTTGCCCGGGCCAACCAGGCGGTGAAGTCGATCGCGCGCAGCGAATCGAAGCCCAGTCCGGTCCACGGCGTGTCGGCGCCGACCGGTTCGTCGCCGGGCAGCGCCAGGAAGCGCGCCGCCGCCGCGCGCACGTTCGCCAGCAACCACGCCTGCCGCCGGTCTGGCGCCAGGCGCACCAGTTCCGTCCGCCACGCGCCGGCCTCGTCGCGTTCGGGCGTGTCGCTCATGCCGGCTGCCAGTTCACCAACGCGATCGTCGCGTCGATCGAACACTCGCCGCCGCCGAGCCCGGAGAAACCGGCGCGCGTCTGCAGCAGCAGCAGGCGGCGGTGGGACTTCGGCAGCACGTCGACGAACGCGAACCAGCCGTCGTACTGGTGCGAACGCAGCGGCCGGCGGAAGTTGGCGTGGTAGGTCGCGATCAGCACGTCGGGCAGCTGCGCGCGGAAGAAGTCCTCGAGCGTCCAGTGCCGCAGCGCGGGGATCAGCCGCAGCCGGATCGCCTCGGCCAGCGCCAGGTACAGCAGCTGGTTGTAGGTGATGTTCGCCTCGACCGCGTTGAAGTGACCGGTCGGCGCGATGTAGCACGGCGCCTCGAAGCCGCAGGTGCCGTCGAGCCGGATCCACGACGACGGGTCCGCCGCGCGCGGCGAGCTGCCGTCGCCCGCCTGCGTCAGCACCGCGCGGTGCACGTAGCGGGCGTTCGCCGCATACGGCTCCAGCACGCGGACCCGCAGCACCTCCGACAGCGGGTTGCCAGCCGGCAGCGGATCGGGCCGGGCGGTGTTCACGGCTGCACCTCGCCGGTCACCGGCAGCCCCGGGTAGAACGGTTCGCCGTCGTAGACGCCGATGCGGTAGCTGCGGCTGCTTTGACCGTGCAGTGTGCCCGACGAGCGGTGCATCACCTGGCGGTTGTCCCACAGCAGCAGCACGCCCGGCTGCCACGTCGCGGTGTGCACGCGTTCGGTCGCCTCGACGAACGCGAACACCTCGCGCAGCAGCGCCTGGCTGCGTTCGTGCGACAGGCCGTCGATGCGCTGCGTGAAGCCGCTGCTGAGGTAGAGCGCGCGGCGATCGCGCCGCGGGTGCTGGATCACCGCCGGGTGCAGCGCGCCCGGTGCTTCGCGGTGGAACTCCTCCATCAACTCGAGGATGCCCTTGTCGACGTCGAACGGCTGCACCTTGTAGTAGTAGACCGCGTCGTGCCAGCAGCGCGCCTCGCGCAGCGGTTCGGCCAGCTGCCGCGGCAGGTCGCGCCACGCCGCGACCATGTCGACGAACAGCGTGCCGCGCGCGCCACCGGGCGGCACGATCTTCGGCAGCACGAACGTCAGCGGCAGCGGCTCGGGGAAGAACTGGTAGTCCGAGTGCCACATGCGGCCGGTGCCGGCGACGCCGACCTTCGCGCCGTTCATCGGCACGTTGTTGCTGACGAAGATCTCGGGCCACTCGGGATGGTGGTAGTGCCGTTGGAAGTAGCGCTGCGGCACGCCGAACCTGCGCGCCATCGCCACGTACTCGGCGTCCTGCAGGTCGACGCCGTGGATCACCAGCAGCTTGTGCTCGTAGGCGGCTTCCTTCAGTGCCGTGATGTCCGGGGCGGCGAGGGATCGCATGTCGACGTCGCGGACGTCGGCGCCGAGGCCGTGGCGGGGAACGATCTTCATGACGGAGCAGGCGAACGAACCCGCCGCCCACCGTCGGTGGTTCGACGGCAGTGACGACGAGGCGACGGCTCCGTCGGGGGCGAGCGGCAATCCGTCCCGGGGTGTGCAGATGGTAGCGCGGGCCGGCGAGGCGTGGGGCCGGCGGGCGGGAGAGCACCGCGACCGGTGCAAAGGCGGTGCCGGCGGCGAGCGGGCGGTGCGGGAACGCCAGTTGCCAACGGGCGCACCGGCCGCTCCTGTTCGCGCCGCGATGGCTCTGCCCGAGACGATCCCCGAGATCCTGGCCCGGCAAGCCGCGCTGCGGTCGGCGGCGGTGGCGCTGATCGACGGCGACGTGCGCGTCACCTACGGCGAGCTGGCGGCGCAGGCGGAACGGGTCGCGGTGGCGCTGGCGTCGGGCGGGATCGGCAAGGGCGCGCGCGTCGCGCTGCTCGCGCACGACAGCGCCGAGCTGTGGACCGTGGTGTTCGGCATCGCGAGGGCCGGCGGCGTGGTGATGGGGTTGAACTGGCGGCTCACGGTCGCAGAACTCGCGTTCCAGCTCACCGACGCCGAGGCGCAGGTGCTGTTCGTCGGGATCGAGTCCTCGGCCAAGGCCGAAGCGCTGCGCGCGGCGTGCCCCGCGCTGCGCCTGGTCGTCGTGCTGCGCGGTGCCGGTGGTTCGTGGCTCAGCCTGTCCGATTGGCTCGACGCCGCACCGGCGGCGCCGCTCGCGGTGCCGGTTGGCCGCGACGACGTCGCGGCGCAGATGTACACGTCCGGCACCACCGGCAAGCCCAAGGGCGTGATGCTCGCGCACCGTTCGTTCGTCGCGGTGGTAGCGGCGATGCACGCTGCCGGCGATCCGTGGATCGGCTGGTCCGCCGACGACATCAGCCTGACCGGCATGCCGAGCTTCCACATCGGCGGGCTGTGGTGGGCGATGACCGCGTTCAACGCCGGCGCGCGCTGCGTGGTGTTGCCGATGTTCGCCGGTTGGCGAGCGCTGCAGGCGATCGAGCAGCACGGCGTGACGAAGCTGTGCCTGGTGCCAGCGATGCTGCAGGTGTGCCTGTCGGAGCCGGAGTGCGCGCGCACCGACTTCTCGTCGCTGCGCACCGTCGTCTACGGCGGCTCGCCGATTCCACGGCCGACGCTCGAAACCGCGATGCGCACGTTCGGCTGTGGCTTCGCGCAGATCTATGGGCTGACCGAGACCGGCAACACCGCGGTGTGCCTGCGGCCCGACGACCATCGCCGGCTGGAACTGCTCGAAGCAGCGGGGCGGCCGTATCCAGGAGTGACGGTCAGGGTCGTGGGCGCCGATGGGCGCGAACTGCCGTCGCGATCGATCGGCGAGATCTGCATCCGTTCGCCGGCGAACATGCTCGGCTACTGGCGGCGGGACGACGCGACCGCTGCGACTCTGCGCGATGGCCTCGTGCACACCGGCGACGCTGGGTTCCTCGACGAGCAGGGCTACGTGCACGTCTGCGACCGGCTCAAGGACATGGTGTGCACCGCCGGCGAGAACGTGTACCCCGCGGAAGTCGAGAGCGTGCTGTGCGCGCATCCGGCGGTCGAGCAGGCGGCGGTGATCGGCGTGCCCGACGAGCGCTGGGGCGAACTGCTGAAGGCGTTCGTGGTGCTGCGCGCAGGAGCAGCGGCGACGGCGGCGGAGGTGCTGGGCTTCGCGCGCGGCAAGCTCGCCGACTTCAAGCTGCCGCGCAGCGTCGAGTTCGTCGCGTCGCTGCCGCGCACGCCGAGCGGCAAGATCCAGAAGCACGTGCTGCGGGCGCCGTTCTGGGCGGGGCGTTCGAGAAGGGTGAATTGACCTGCGGGCGTGGGGCCATGCCCCGCCGCGGAACCTTCAGTGAATTACTCACCGTCCTGAGTAATTTTACTCACCATCCTGAGTAGTTTCGGCCGACACTGCTCGCATGGCCGAGTTCCGCCGCGCCCAGACCGACACGCTCGCCGCCCGCCTGGCCGAACCACGCCGGTTCCTGCAGGCGGTTGTCGGGCCACGTCAGGTCGGCAAGACCACGCTGGTGGACCAGGTGCTCGCGACCAGCTCGATCCCGTTCCACCACGCCAGCGGCGACGAGCCGACGCTGCGCGGCGGCGCGTGGCTCGAACAGCAGTGGGAGGCTGCACGGCTGTTGGCGAAGGACCGCGCCGCGGTGCTGGTGATCGACGAAGTGCAGAAGGCGCCGCACTGGTCCGAAACCGTGAAGCGGCTGTGGGACGAAGACACCCGCGCTCGCCGCAAGCTCAAGGTCGTGCTGCTGGGCTCGGCGCCGCTGCTGATCCAGGACGGCCTGACCGAGAGCCTGAACGGCCGCTTCGAACTGCTGCACCTGCGCCAGTGGTCCTTCGCCGAGATGCGCGCGGCCTTTGGCTGGTCGCTCGACCGCTACATCTTCCACGGCGGTTACCCCGGCGCCGCCACACTGATCGACGACCACGATCGCTGGCAACGCTACATCCGTGACGCGTTGGTCGAGACCACGATCGCGCGCGACGTGCTGTTGTTGACCCGCATCGACAAGCCGGCGCTGCTGCGCCGCCTGTTCGAACTGGCGTGCCGCTACTCCAGCCGCGAACTGTCCTACACCAAGATGCTCGGCCAGCTCCAGGACCCGAGCAACACCGTCACGCTGGCCCACTACCTGCACCTGCTCGACGCGGCGGGCATGGTTGCCGGCCTGTCGAAGTTCAGTGGGGACGTCGCTCGCCAACGCGGCTCGAGCCCGAAGCTGCTCGTGCACGACACCGGCCTGATGACCGCACTCGACGGCATCCCATACGAAGAAGCCCGCCGCGAGCCGGAGACCTGGGGGCGCATCGTCGAGTCCGCGGTCGGCGCCCACTTGCTGCGAGCCGCCGCCATCGGCGCCTGTGAGTTGTTCTGGTGGCGCGATGGCGACCGCGAAGTGGATTTCGTCGTGCGGCACCGCCGCCGCGTGGTCGCCATCGAGGTCAAGAGCGGCCGCCGGCGCGGCAGCCTGCCGGGCATGGCCGCGTTCGCCGAACGCTTTCCCGGTGCCCGCAAGCTGCTGGTTGGCGCCGATGGCATCCCGGTCGCATCGTTCCTCGAGCAACCGGTGGTGCACTGGCTCAGCGAGGCCTGATCCGGTCGTGCGCGCGGCCGACGACCGCGTCGCCCCCTGCGCAATCGCCGGCGGGCGCGTATCGTGTCGATCGCCCCATCTCGACCGCCCATGCGCCAGAACCTCCTCGTCGCCGCCCTTCTCGCCGGCATCCCCTGCGGCGCCATCGCCCAGACTGCGCCGACCACCGCGCAACCGGTGCGCAGCCTGATCGAAGTCACCGTGCGCGGCCCGGCGCAACTGCGCCAGCTGCTGGCGCTCGACCTCGATCTCGCGGCGTGCACGCTGCCGCTGCCGGGGCAGCGCCGCATCGAGGTGATCGGGTTCCCTGGCGACGTTGCGATCCTGCAGCAGGCCGGCATCGCGCACCGCGTGCTCGTTCCCGACCTCGCCGCAGCACACGCGCAAGCGCTCGCCGCGGTTGCTCCCGCCGGCTTCCCCGACACGCTCAATCCCGCGATCGGCCAGGGCGCGATGGGCGGCCACTACACGCTGGCGCAGATGGAGGCGATCCTCGATTCGTTCGCGGCGCAGTACCCGGGCCTCTGTTCGGTGAAGGCGAGCATCGGGTCGACGATCGAGAGCCGGCCGATCTGGATGGTCAAGATCAGCGACAACGTCGGCATCGACGAGAGCGAGCCCGAAGTGCTGTTCGACGCGGTGCACCACGCGCGCGAGCCGCTGTCGATGGGTGCGACGCTGCTGTTCATGGACGAACTGCTGAGCGGCTACGGCACCGACCCCGAAGCGACGTTCCTGATCGACCAGCGCGAACTGTTCTTCGTGCCGTGCCTCAACCCCGACGGCTACGAGTACAACCGCTCCACGAATCCGAACGGCGGCGGCATGTGGCGCAAGAACCGGCGGCAGAACACCGGCGGCAGCTACGGCGTCGACCTCAACCGCAACTACGCGACGGCGTGGAACGCGCCGAACGGCGGCAGCTCGACCAGCCCGACCAGCGACACCTATCGCGGCACCGGCCCGTTCTCGGAGCCCGAGACGACCGCGATCGAGGCGTTCGCGGCCGCGCGGCAGTTCGCGGTGGTGTCGACCACGCACACCTACACCGACGTGCTGCTGCGGCCGTGGGGCTGGCAGAACGGCAATCCGGCGAACGTCGCCGAGTACAACCAGCTCGGCGGGTGGATGGTCCAGGAGAGCGGCATCGCGCACGGCTCGATCAGTGCGATGCTGTACATCGCGTCGGGCTCGTCGGTCGACCACCACCACACCGTGCGCGGCTCGCGCACGTTCTCGGCCGAACTCGGCCGCTCGAACGAAGGCGGCTTCTGGCCGGTCGGCGCCAAGATCGAAGAGATCGCGCGGCGGCACCAGCCGATGCTGCGCAAGACCGCGTTGTCGGCGGGGGCGGCGTTCGCGTTCACCGCGGTGAACGCCAGCGAGGCGCCCGGCGGCAATGGCAATGGCATCGTCGAACCGGGCGAGGCCGCGTACGTGAACGTCAGCGTGCAGAACCTCGGCGTCGCCGGTGCGGCGCTGACGATCGACCTGCTGCCGATCGATCCGCAGCTGTTGCTGGCGCCGAGCACCGCGGCGCTCGGCCCGATCGCAGCCCTCGCCCCTGCGAGCAACGGGGCCGGCACGCTCGGCTTCCAGGTGCCGGTGGGTTTCCCCGGCGACGTCGCGCACCTGCGCGTCCGCATCAGCGGCGACGGCCGCACGCAGGACCGCGTGCTCGAAGTCGGGGTCGCCGGCGTGCGCACCTGCGTCGACGACGACTTCGAAACCGACCGCGGCTTCACGCGCGGCGCCAACACCGCGACCGGCGGGCTGTGGGAACGGGCGGCGCCATCGGCGACCAGCCTGTCGGGCGTGCCGATGCAGCCGGGCACGCAGACGACGCCGGGCGGCACGTTCTGCCTCGTCACCGACGGGCGGCCGGGCACCACCGCGGACACCTACGACGTCGATGCCGGCTACACCGACATCCGTTCGCCGGTGCTGGACCTGCAACACGTCGCCGCAGCGAGCGTGAAGTTCGATCTGTGGTACGCGGAGAGCACCGCCACCGATGCGCTGCTGGTGCAACTGAGCCGCGACGGCGGTGTGTCGTGGACGACGCTGCTGTCGCGCACGACCCCGACCACTGCCTGGCTGCCCGTCGAACTCGCGTTGCCGCCGCCGTTGACCGCGCAGATGGTGCTGCGCGTGCGGGCCCAGGACCAGGCGCCGGCGTCGACGGTCGAGGCGCTGGTCGACCAGTTCCAGGTGCGGGGCGCGGTGTCACCCGGCGGCGTGACCCTGCTCGGCAGCGGCGGGCTCGGCAGTTCGCTGCGTTTGGGCATGAACGGCCCGAACGGCGCATGGCTGCTGCCGATCGGCGCGCTGGCGCTGGGGCCCGGGCTGTCGGTGCCAGGCATCGCCGGCACCTTCCTGCTCGACCCGCTGACCGTTGGCACGTTCCCGCTGCAGATCCTCGGTGCGTCCGGTTACGCGGCGATCGACGTCGGGGTCCCGAACCAGCCGGGGCTGATCGGCGCCACGATCGCGTTCCAGGGGTTGGTGGTGACCGGTGCCGGAATCGGCTTCGGCGGCAACTCGCAGCAGGTCGTGCTGAACTGAACCGAACGCAGTCCCCGCCAGTGCGTCCGGCTGTGAGCGGCCGACTCGCTGGCGAGACGCCTGCTGCCGGGCGACCGACAGGCTTGCGAGGCCTGACAACCTGGCTATCTTGGCCATGTGAAGAAAGCCAAGATCAGCGAACTGAAGAACAACCTCAGCCGCTTCCTCGCCTACGTGCGCAGGGGCGGCACGGTGCGCGTCTTCGACCGCGACGTGCCGATCGCCGACCTGACGCCGTGCGAAACCGGGACTTCCACCGACGAGCTGGATGCGTCGCTCGCGGCGCTCGAACGCGACGGCATCCTGCAGCGGGCGAAACGACCGCTGCCCGACGACTTCCTGACCCGGCGCCTGCCCAGGGCGAAGGCCAGCGTCGTGCAGGCCCTGCTCGACGAGAGGCGAGAGGGGCGATGAGGTTCTGGGACAGTTCGGCGCTGGCGCCGTTGCTGGTCCAGGAAGACGAGTCCGCGGCGATGCGATCCGTGCTTGCCGCCGATCGCGATGTCGTTGTGTGGGCACTGACCGGTGCCGAACTGGTCAGCGCCCTGTGGCGGCGCCACCGTTCCGGCGAACTGGTCGAGAGTGCGCGCGAGCCGGCCTTCGCCTTGCTGGCGAGCCTCGAAGACTCATGGCATGCGATTGCCGAGGTCCAAATCGGTCGTGACGAGAGCTCGCCGCCTGCTCGCCAACCACCCGCTGCGCGCCGCGGACGCCTGCCAGCTGGCGGCGGCCCTGATCGCGTGCCGGGAGCGTCCGGATGCGCTCGGATTCGTGACGCTCGACTCGCGACTCGCCGAAGCGGCGCGGCGCGAGGGCTTCACCGTGTTGCCGGCCGCGGTCCCGGACTGACGACGAGCCGCGACCTCACTGACCGCGCGGCAGCCGTTCCGGCGGCGTCTTCGCCCAGAAGTCGCGGATGATCTGCCAGCATTCCTGCGCCGTCTCCGCGTACTGGATCAGCTCGAGGTCCTCGGGCGAGATCGTGCCTTCCTCGACGAACAGCTCCCAGTCGACGATGCGCCGCCAGTAGTCGCGGCCGAACAGCACGACCGGGATCGGCTGCATGCGCCGCGTCTGGATCAGCGTCAGCGCCTCGAACAGCTCGTCCATCGTGCCGAAGCCGCCGGGGAACGCGACCATCGCCTTCGCCCGCATCAGGAAGTGCATCTTGCGGATCGCGAAGTACTTGAACTCGAAGCACAGCTCCGGCGAGATGAAGCTGTTCGGTTCCTGCTCGAACGGCAGCGTGATGTTGAGCCCGATCGACTTGGCGCCGACCTCGAAGGCGCCGCGGTTGGCGGCCTCCATGATGCCGGGGCCGCCGCCGGTGCAGATCACGTAGTCGCACTGGTGGTCGATCTGGCACTGGCCGGAGACCAGCGCCGCGAACTCGCGCGCCTCGTCGTAGAAGTGCGCCTTGCGCAGCACGTTCTCGGCGATGCGCACGCGCCGCACCAGGCGGGCGTCGTTCGGCTTGTGCGCCAGCGCTTCGTGCGCCGCGTGCAGCCGGCGTTCGGCCTCGGCGCGTTCGACCACGCGCGTGCCGCCGAACACCACGACCGTCGACTGCACGCCTTCCTCCTGCATGATCAGCTCGGGCTTCAGCAGTTCGAGTTGCAGCCGGACCGGTCGCAGTTCGACCCGGCCCATGAACTCGGGGTCGATGTGTGACTGCCGGTAGGAACTCGAGGCGCGGATCGCGGTGATGCGGGCGAGCTGGTCGTCGGCGCTCTGGGGCAGGCCGTTGGCGCCCGGTTGGCCGTTGGCGCCGTGAGGATGGGTCATGACTGGGCTGTGCGATTCGGGCACCGGGCGGCATCGGCATTCCAGCCGTCGCCGCCGGAGTCCGGTCCGGGGAACTGGCGGGGCGCGACCGGCACTCCCCGGTATCGTGACCGCGCCCGTGACCGACACCCTGCGCCTGACCTACTGCGGCAACGTGCACGCCGCACCGGACCTGTCGGCGGTCGTGGCGGCGCTGCGTTCGTGCAGTTCGCCGGTGGCGACGGCGGCGCGTGCGGCGGGTCGCGAGTTCGGGATCGGCGCGTGGTGGCCGGCGGAACTGGCGGGCCGGCTGGCGGCCGACCGGGACGCGCGCGGCGAACTGACGGCGGCGCTGCGCGAACTGGACCTGCCGCTGTGGACGCTGAACGTGTTCCCGATGGGCGGCTTCCACGACGCGGTGGTGAAGACCGCGGTCTATCGGCCGGACTGGGGCAGCGAGGACCGGCTCGCCTACACGCGCACCTGCGCCGAGGTCGGCGCCATGCTGTGCGAGCCGGGCAGCGAACTGCCGCTGTCGACGCTGCCGCTCGGCTACCGCGCGCCCGGCGAAGGACCGGCGGACTTGCGCGTGATGGCGCGCAACCTGGCGCGCTGTGCTTCGGCATTCGCGGCGATCGAACAGGCGACCGGCGTGCGTTGCGTGCTGGCGCTGGAGCCCGAGCCCGGCTGCCTGCTCGAGACGGTCGCGGCGACGGCGGCCTTCCTCGAGCAGTGGCTGTTCGACGAAGGCGCGTGGACGACGGTGCCGGCGGCGGTGCTGCGGCGACACCTCGGTGTCTGCGTCGACCTGTGCCATCTGGCGGTGGTCGGCGAGGACGCGCTGGCGGCGCTGCGCGACCTGCGGGATCGCGGCATCGCGGTGCCGAAGATCCAGGTGTCGGCGTGCCTGGAAGTGCGCGCGCCGGCGGGGCTCGATGCGTTGCTGGCGTTCGACGAGGCGCGCTATCTGCACCAGACGGTCGCCGCGTCGGGGGAACGCGCGCTCGACCTGCCGGAAGTCGCGCGGCGCCGGGCCGCATTCGCGGCGGGTGGGCGGGTCCGATCGCACTACCACGTGCCGTTGTTCTGGGACCAGGACGGCGCGTTCGGATCGACGCAACGCGAAGTGGCGCGCGTGCTGCGCGGGCTCGCGGCGGCGCGCGAACCGTTGCCGCTGCTCGAAGTCGAGACCTACACCTGGTCGGTGCTCGGCGACTTCGCCGGCCGCTCGCCGCTGCACGAACGCATCGGCCGCGAGCTCGAGTGGGCGGCGAACCAGCTGAAAACCTGATCGCAGTTGCACTGACCAAACCCCACTGTGCTGCGTATCCTCCCCGCCCCGAACTCCACCCGCCAATGATCCGCCTGCGCGACGTGACGAAGAGCTACCGCCGCGGCACCGAGTCGGTGCTGGCGTGCGCGGTCGACCGGCTCGAAGTCGGCAAGGGCGAACAGGTGGCGCTGGTCGGCCGTTCGGGCAGCGGCAAGACGACGCTGCTGCACATCCTCGCCGGCATCCTGCGTCCGGACGGCGGCGAGGTCGAAGTGGTGGGCCAGCGGCTCGACCGGCTCGGCGAAGCGGCGCGCGACCGGTTCCGCGGCGCCCACATCGGCATGGTCTACCAGACCTTCAACCTGCTGCAGCCGTTCACCGCGCTCGAGAACGTGCTGCTCGGGGCGCTGTTCGGGCGCGGCGCGGGCAGCGCCGCGAAGCACCGCGCGGAGGCGCTGCTCGAACAGGTCGGCCTCGGCGACCGCATGCACCACCGGCCGCGCGAACTGTCGGTCGGCCAGGTGCAGCGCGTCGCGATCTGCCGGGCCCTGGTCAACGACCCGGAGCTGGTGCTGATGGACGAACCGCTCGGCAACCAGGACAAGGCGACCGGCGGCCAGGTGCTCGACCTGTTGCTGAAGCTCGCGCGCGAGGGCGGCAAGACCGTCGTGATGGTCACGCACGATCCGGAGTCCGCGAAGCGCATGCAGCGCACGGTCGACCTCGCGACGCTGCAGGGCGGCGTTGGGGCAGGAGCGGCGCGGTGAGACTGCTGTCGATCAGCCTGCGCAACCTGCGCATCCGCCTCGTCGCCACGGTGCTGACGACCGCGTCGATCGTCGTTGCGACCGCGCTGTACGCGGCGATCCTGGTGATGGCCGAGCAGACGCGGCAGCGCTACGAAGGCAGTTACAGCGCCGCGCACACGATCATCGGGCCGAAGGACGCGAGCCAACTCGAGATCGTGCTGAACACGATCTTCAACGTCGGCGAGGCGCCCGCCCTGTTCCCGCTCAAGGTCGCGATGGACCTGCGCGCCGGTCGCGAGTTCGGGCACCGCGGCCAGATCCGCTACTCGATCCCGCAGGCGCGCGGTGACAGCGTCAGCCGGCACGCCTTTCCGGTCGTCGCGACGCTCGACGAGATGTGGACGCAGTTCGAACTGCACGGCGGCACGCTGCAGTTCGCCGAGGGACGCGGCTTCCAGTTCGCCTGGACCGACCTGTTGCAGCTCGCGGAGGCCATGGCCGCACACGAGAGCGCACGCCGCACCGGCCAGGCGGTGGTGCCTCCCCGGCCGCCGCTCCGGCCGGAGTGGCGGCAGTGCGTCATCGGTTCCCGCGTCGCGCGTACCCTGGATCTTGGACTCGGCGGTGTGATCACGCCGCTGCACGGCAAGTACGGCGAGTTCGGGACGCACGAACATCCCGAGGCGTCGTGCAAGGTCGTCGGCATCCTGGCGCCGACCAACTCGCCGATCGACAGCACGATCTACCTGCCGCTCGGCGTGCACCTGCTGATCGATGGCCACGAAAGCGGCGTGTTCGTCGTCCCGCTGCTGCCGGGCCGGAACCCGGACGACATGAAGAAGGTGCCGGTGCAGGCCGATCAGATCGGGCTGACCGCGATCGTGCTCGACCCGAAGGACCCGGTCGGCGACCAGATCCTGCGCAACGCGTTCATGCGGCGGCCGGAGGGGCAGGTCGCGAAGCCCCGCGAGGTGGTGCCGAAGTTCCTGCGCCAGGTCGGCAATGCCGCCGATGCGCTGGCGGTGATCGCGTGGCTGGTGCTGCTGGTCGCCGCGGTGTCGATCACGGTCGCGATGTACAACACGATGAACGAACGGCGGCGCGAGATCGCGATCATGCGTTCGCTCGGCGCGCGGCGCGGCCAGATCCTGGCGATCATCGTCGGCGAGGCGGCGCTGCTGTCGCTGTTCGGCGCGCTGCTCGGGCTCGTCCTGTGCCACCTGGCGGCGTTGCTGCTGCGCGAGACCGTGGAAGACCAGACCGGCGTGTGGCTCGACTGGCTGCAGTTCCGGCCCTGGGAGCTCTGGCTGCTGGCCGGTGTCACCGGGCTCGGCGGGCTCGCCGGCCTGTTGCCCGCGGTGAAGGGCTCGATGACCCAGGTTGCCGACAACCTCGCGCAGGACTACTGATGCCGCCTGGCCGTCGCCACGAACCCCGGGCATCCGACCCACCGAGTCGGGACCGGGCGCCCATTCGGCCGATCCTCCTGGTACCATGACCGTGCGGTGGCGAGCCACCGAGGAATGAACATGAAGCTGTTGCTGTCGATCGTGCTGTGCAGTGCCGCGCTGGTTGCGCAGACACCCGTCACCACGCCGCCCGTCACCGAACCCAAGCCGGCGCCGGCGCCTTCGCCGAAGGTGGAGCCGCAGAAGCCGGACCCGGCGAAGCCGGAGCCGAAGAAGCAGGAGCCGAAGCCGGCGACTGGCGAACCGAAGCCGGACTCGCCCAAGCCGACGGAGGAGCCGCGCATCGACCGCCCGGACAAGGACCAGCCGATGCCGCGCGGCACCGACCCGGCGGACATCGCGGCGATGCGCAGCGCCGAGGCGATGCTGCAGGCCGAGAAGCGCCTCGCCGAGGAGATCAAGGCCGGCAAGATCACCGGGCTCGACAAGATCCTGCCGTTCGACGAGCTCGACAGCTGGCCCTACGAGGACGGGCTGAAGGGCATGCCCAAGCGCGTCAAGGAGCTGTCCGGCAAGAAGGTGCTGATGACCGGCTTCATGCTGCCGATCGACGAAGTGCAGAACATCAAGGAGTTCCTGCTGGTGAAGTCCTTGTGGTCGTGCTGCTACGGCCAGCCGCCCGACATCCACGGCATCGTTCGCGTGGTGATGCCGAAGGGCAAGACGACCGACTACTTCTTCGACCCGCTGAAGATCACCGGCACGTTCAAGGTCGAAGCGACGGTGATGGACGGCTACTGCGTCGACATCTACCAGCTGCACGTCGAGTCGCTGGAAGCGCTGCGCAGCAAGTGATCCCGCCCGGGGGCGGTGAGCACTGCCCGCGGCGCCGGCCGCGTCCGCGTCCGCGTTCGC
>JBASWX010000418.1:0-4291 GCA_049276695.1 Planctomycetota bacterium | reverse complement strand
GCTTGCGTTCCTCGGCCTCGTTGACGCGCAGCGCGCGCCCATCGAGCTGCTTGCCGTCCAGGCCCTGGATCGCGGCCGGGAGGTCCGCGTCGTTCGTCAGATCGACGAACGCGAAGCCGCGCGAGCGGCCGGTGTCACGATCGGTGACGACGCTGATGCTGGAAGTGGCCCAGCCGCCCTGTTGGAAAAGATCAGCCAACCCGTCTTCCGTGGTGCTGAACGACAGATTGCCGACGAACAAACGCTTACCCATGAACTCACCAGAAACCGACCGAGACGACCTAGCCGGGCCGACGCCCGCACGGTGCGGGAGTCGCGAGAGCGCACGAGCCGGGGCCTCGACGAGAGGGGGGCAGGCACACGAACCGGGTTCAGCCGCGCTACACGCGGTCCTTGTCCAGTCGTCGAGAACGTCCGGAGTGCGTCGACTGGCCACATCTCCAGGCCGGGAACGGTAGGCGGCGGGCCCTCCCGCTGCAAGACGGTGCCGGCGCAGAAGCCGCGAAGGCCCGGTCAACGCACTTCGACCGTCACCGGCGGCGAGGTCGCGGTGTTGCCCGCCGCGTCGGTGGCGGTGACCTCCAGCGACAGCCTACCGGCTGCGGGTTGCACCCGCGCACACCACAAGTACTCGCCGTACCAGGCCGGCCGCACCTCGGTGGTCTTGCCACCCTGGGTCGCCCGCAGCACCACCGCGCGCCAGTCGTGCGCCCGCGATGGACTCTGCCGATCGTGGATGCGCACCCGCACCACCGTCGCGGCGCCGCCGCCCCCCGGCTGCACGTGCAGCGGCCCGATGCACGGTGGGGCGGTGTCGGGCGGGATGCTCTTGCCGAAGAACACCTTGTCGGCCGACGCGGTCGCCACTTCGCCCTGCGCGTGCACGACGTCGAGCCGGCGGTCGCCGTCGAGGTCGCCGAGAGCGATCGCCAGCGTGCCGTTGGTCGGGTCGCCGGCGAACACCGGGGCGCCGGCCTGGAAGCGGCCGCGGCCATCGTTGACCAGCAGCCGGTCGGGGCCGTCGAGTGAACCGATCAGGAAGTCGGCGTCGCCGTCGCTGTCGTAATCGAGGAACGCGATCATGTTGTCGTCGAAGCGCGGGTTGTCGGCCGCCGGCCACCGTTCGCCGGTCGCGTCGGTGAAGCCGCCCTTGCCGTCGCCGACGAACAGGTGCTCGGTGAAGCGCTGCTCGCCGGCGCCGTCGTTGATCGTCACCACGTCGAGCACGCCGTCGCCATCGACGTCCATCGGCTCGAACTCGTAGTTGTTGGTGAACTGCGGCAGGCGCGCGGTCGCGTCGGTGAACACGCCCTTGCCGTCGTTGTGCGCGAGGAACGAACCCGGCGAACGCTTGCTGCTGACCAGCAGGTCGAGATCGAAGTCGTTGTCGACGTCGATCCATTCGAGTTCCCAGCAGAAGCGCACGCGCCAGTCGGGAATGCGGCCGTCGGTGCTGTCGACGAACTTCGCACCGTCCCACAGCCACAGCCGCGGCCGCGCCCCTTCGTTCCGCATCGGCGAGCCCGGGCCCCAATCGGCGAGCACGAGGTCGAGGTCGCCGTCGCCATCCACGTCCCCGAACTCGGCGTCGCCGACCGACAGCGGCATCGCCGGCAGCAACGTCGCCGTCGCGTCGGCGAAGCGGCCCTGGCCCTGGCCGCGGAACAGCCGGCTCTGCGTCTGGAACGTCGTGCCGACGAACACGTCGGCGTGGCCGTCGCCGTCGACGTCGGCGACCTTGATCACGCGCGCCAGGAACAGCGCGTCGCCGAACACCTGCGTCGTGATCTCGGGCCACGGCTTGCCGGCGCCGGCGTTCGCGAACACTCGGCTCGGCACCGGCGTGCCGGCCTTGTCGTAGTCGCCGCCGTTCGCGAACAGGATCTCGGGCCGGCCGTCGCCATCGAGGTCGGCGAGTTCGACCTTGTTGGTCCACTCCTTCTCGGCGCCGATCGTCGTCGCGGTGACGTCGGTCCACAGGTCCGCCGGCAGTGACAGCGTCGGCTTCCAGTCCGGGCGGCGCGGCCGGCGCGGTTCCTGCTTCGGCGGTGCTGGCGGCGCGGTTGGCGGTGCCGGTGCGGGTGGCGCGGGCGGTTCCTGCGCCGGAACTGCGGCGAGCGTGAACGTGCCGGCCAGGAACCACAACGTTCGGGTGCGGAACATCAGCGGCGGACGATACCGCGACCGCCGTTCACCCGAGCACGTGCCGCGGCGTGATCGCGGCGAGGTCGGGCAGCACGACGTGGGCGCCGAGGTCGCGCAGTTCGTCGGCATCATGGTTGGTGCACACCGCGATCACGCGCATGCCAGCGGCCAGCGCCGCGCGCACGCCCGACGGCGCGTCCTCGACCACGGTGCACCGGGCCGGCGGCACCGCCAGCAGCTCGGCGGCGCGCAGGAAGATGTCGGGCGCGGGCTTGCCGCGCTGCACGAGACCCGCGTGCACGACGCCGCCGAAGAACTCGCGGATGCCGCCGCGGTCGAGGATCAGGTCGACGTTCTCGACCGGTCCCGAGGTGCCGACCGCCAGCGCGAACGAATGCGCCCGCAGCGTCGCCAGCAGTTCGCGACAGCCCGGCGCCAGCGGCACCGCCGCCTCGACCTGCCGGCGGTAGGCGCGTTCCTTCTGGTCGGCGACCGCCGCGATGAATGCGGGGGTCGCGCGGTCGCCCCACAGCCGCGCGCAGATGTCCTGGTTCGTCATGCCGTTGCAGCCGAGGAAGTCGGCGGGCGTCAGCGTGCGGCCGTGCGCCGCGGCGACGTCGCGCCAGGCGACCCAGTGCGCCGGACCGCTCAGGACGAGCACTCCATCCATGTCGAAGACGACGGCGGCGGCGGGCGGCATCGCGGGGCGCGCAGGCTATCGACCTGTGCCGTCTCCGCAACGGCGCAACGTTTTCCCGCGCACCGGTTGGCAGCCGCGGAAGGGGCCCGTAACACGCCGTTCGCATGTTCGCGCCCGCCTTGTCGTCGCCGTTCGCTGCCCTCGCTCTCGTCGTCGCGCTGACCGCGCAGGATCCGCAGGGGCCACCCCCCGGCGGCGGCTTCCCGGGCGGCGGCTTCCCCGGACCGGGAGGTCCTGGCGGCCCCGGCGGCATGAACCAGGCGACCAAGGTCAAGGAGCGCTTCGACGCCGACAAGAACGGGCGCCTCGACCGCGCCGAACGCCAGGAAGCGCGCGCGTGGCTGAAGGAGAACCGGCCGCAGCGCGGCATGCGCGGCCCCGGCGGCCGCGCACCGGGCGGTCCAGGCGGCGCGGGTGGCGAAGCGAACCGCAGCGCCGAGCCGAAGGTCGGTGGCCGCGTGACGCCGGCGGATGTGCCGAGCCACGCCGGCCGGCCGCTGTTCGACCCGGACATCGTGCGCACGTTCTTCGTCGAGTTCGAGGACGCCGACTGGTACGAGCAACTGACCGAGTTCCACCGCACCGACGTCGAGGTGCCGGCGACGGTCACGGTCGACGGCACGACCTACCGCGACGTCGGCGTGCAGTTCCGGGGCAACACGTCGTTCGGCATGGCGCCCGGCAAGAAGAAGTCGATCGACTTCACGTTCGACCTGGTCGACAAGAAGCAGAGCCTGCTCGGCGTGCGCAACCTCGACCTGCTGAACTGCAACGCCGACCCGTCGTCGCTGCGCGAAGCGATCCACGGCTGGGTCGCCAACCAGTTCCTGCCGGCCCCGCGCACCGCGCTGGCGCGCACCGTGATCTGTGGCGAGGACTTCGGCGTCTACTGCGCGGTGCAGCAGTTCGACAAGGAGTTCGTCGCCGACCACTTCGGCACAAAGCAGGGCGATCGCTTCAAGGTGCCGCCGGACTTCAGCGGCAACGGCGGTCTGCGTTTCCTCGGCGACGACCCGGCGGCGTACCGGCGCAGCTACGAGCTGAAGTCGGGCGAGTCGGAGGCGGCGTGGCTCGGCCTCGTCGACGTCTGCGCCGCGATCGCGAACGCGCCGGCCGACCGGCTCGAGGCGATCCTGCCGCAGCACCTCGATGTCGACGGCATGCTGTGGTTCCTCGCGATCGACAACGCGCTCGCCGACGACGACGGCTACTTCTCGCGCGCCAGCGACTACCTGCTCTACCGCGATCCGAAGGGCCGCTTCCACGCGATCCCGCGCGACAACAACGAAGTGCTGCTGGCGGCGCGCGGTCGTGGGCCGGGTGGTCCGGTTGGTCCTGGTGGCCAGCCCGCACCCGGCGGGCCGGGCGACAACTTCCGGCCGGGACCGCCGCCAGACGGGGGCGCGCCCGGCGGCCCTGGCGCGCAAGGTGGCCCACCGCAGGGTC
>JBASWX010000417.1:0-4769 GCA_049276695.1 Planctomycetota bacterium | reverse complement strand
GCGAGACATCATCAACGGAGTCCGGTTCAAGGATGGAACCAAGGTCAACGCCGCGTGATCACGCCGATCTCATCCACAACTCTTGCGCATATCCCCGGGATCACGACCCGACCCGACCCATCGGTGCGCAGCGCGTTCCAGTTCGCCGTCCACTGCGTGCGCAGGTTCTGCAGCAGCGCCTGCACCGGGTCGCTGCTGCCGCGCACCGTCGTGCCGCGCAGCGTGACCTGCGCCCCGCTGACCGGCTTGCCCGCCGCGTCCCGCACTTCGAGCCGCATGCGCGCGCACGGCTGCATTGTCAGCGTCACCGTGGTGGTTCCGCGCACCAGGTCGAGCTCCGCCGCGGCGTAGCCGGCGTCGCCGCAGACCAGCGCGATCCACTTGCCGGGCACGAAGCGCTGCTTGCAGGCGCCGCGGCCGTCGAGCGGCAGCCGCAACCCCGAGTCGCGCAGCAGCACACTCGATCGCCCCGATGGCGCCAGCAGCGCGATCATGCCGCGCGCCGGACCGCCGCCCGCTTCGACCACCGCGAGTTCGAGATCCGCGAAGCCCTCGGCGGCGAGCCCTTCGCCGCGCCCGGCCACCTCCGGCGGCAGTTCGCGCCCGGGCATCGTCGGCAGCACCGGCCAATCCTGCGGCGTGCCGTCCGGCGCGACGATCGTCAGCCGCGCGGTGTGCAGTTCGAGCGGTACGTCGTCGAAGCGGAAGGTGCCGTCGGGACCGATCGGCACCACGAACGAACGCGGGTCGTGCGTGAAGCTGGTGCGCTCGAGGAAGATCTTGCTGACTGCGGCGAGGTGCGCGACGGCACCCTGCGGCGGCCGCCCCACGGAACCAACGAGCGGTGGCTGCGCGCGGCAGGTGAACACCAGCTCGTCGCCTTCGATCTTCGCGACCTTGCGGTCGTCGGCGCAGTGCCCCTTGTTGAACACGCCGCCGGCGACTCCTGGCCGGCCAGTCGCGCCGACGAACAGCAGCAGGTCGCCGTGGTTCGTCTCGCGCAGCGGGTCGCCGCCGTACGGGACCTCGACCACGCAAAGACCGTCGGCGCCGGTGGTGCCGAGTTCGCGCCAGCGGTCCTCGTTGACGCCGCCGAGCGCGTCGAAGCGCCACGGCGGCAGGCGGGCGACGCGGTGGCGCACTTGCGCCCCGGCGAGCGGCGCGCCCCGTTCGTCGACGGCTTTCACGGTCAGCGAACGCGGCGGCGGCAGTACGTACTCGGACGTCGGCAACGCCGACCACAGGATCGCGCCAGCCGCCGAGCGCGTCTCGATCACGCGCACCGGACCGGGCGGCACCACGAGAGCGCCGTCCTTCACCTCGACCGGGATCTCGACGCCTGGCAGCGACGTCACCGCGACGAACCGCAGCGGCCCCTCGCGCGCCCATGCCTGCGTGCCGCGCAGTTCGAGCCGGCGGTCCGCCGCGGCGCTGCCGAGCTTCAGCGTGAACAGGCTGCTGGCGCCGAACCAGCCCTGCACCGGGGAGACCGCGCGTTCGCCCTGCGCGTTCGCTGGACCGACCGCCCATGCGACGTAACACAGCCCCGGCCGCAGCCTGGCCTGGGCGCGACCGCGCGCGTCGCTCTGCACCTGCAACACGTCGTGCGGCCCCGCGGCGATGCCGACGTGGGGCACGCCGCCGGCGAACGTCACCACGGCGCCGGCGACCGGAGTGCCGTTGGCGTCCTCGACCCGCGCGAACGTCGGCAGGCGCACCGCGTCGCCGCTCTGCGCTGGCGCGGCGGCGGCGAGCAGGAACACGAGCGGCGCGAACGGGTACGGGGAACGGAACACGGCAGCGGGAGCGACAGGTTACGCCCCGGACTTGAGTCCCGGACAGGGACATGCCGATCTTCCCGACATGCGAACGGTCTTGGCGGTGGCGACGACGTGCTGGTTGTTCGCGGGCTGCGCCGCCGATCCCGAGCCAGCGGCCGCGAAAGAGGTGTTCGCGTCGTTCCAGCAGGCCCTGCGGCAGCGCGACGAGGCGGCGTGCCGGCGATTGCTGACGCAGGAATCCGCCGCGGTGCTCGCGTCGATGCCGTGGGACCGGGTCCAGAACCAGCCGGCGCTGCAGGTGCTCGGCGCACGCCGCGAAGGCAACGCGCTGCGCGTCCAGGTGCGCGACCCGGCGCAGGGCAACGCCCCGGGCGAGTTCGTGGTCGTGCGCGAGTACGGCCAGCTGGTCGTCGACCTGATCGCGTCGGCGGCGCTGGTCGCCGAAGTTCACGAAGCCGCGAACGCCAAGGACGTGTTCGAGCCGCGCGAGCTGTCGCCCGCCGACCTCGACCGCATCCGGCAGCACGAACTGGCGCAGCCGCCGCGCTGAACGCGGCGGCGCGGCGCGGCCGCAGCGAAGTTCGGAGGGAACTGCGGCCGGGGAGCGCGTAGCATGCCGCGCCCTGCGCCCATGACCGAAATCCTCCAGACCCTGATCCTCGGCTCCGGCCCGGCCGGCTACACCGCCGCCGTCTACGCCGCGCGCGCCAACCTCGCGCCGGTGCTGCTGACCGGCCGCCAGCCCGGCGGCCAGCTCACGATCACCAGCGACGTCGAGAACTACCCCGGCTTCCCCGAGGGCGTGATGGGCCCGGAGATGATGGAGAAGTTCAAGGCGCAGGCCGCGCGCTTCGGCACCGTGATCGTCGACGAAGCCGGCACCGCACTCGATCTTTCGCAGCGGCCGTTCACGGTGACCGGCGAGTCGGGCAAGGTCTGGAAGACGAAGACGCTGATCATTTCCACCGGTGCTTCGGCGCTCTACCTCGGGCTGCCGAACGAGAAGGCGCTGCAGGGCCGCGGCGTCTCCGCGTGTGCGACCTGCGACGGGTTCTTCTTCAAGAACAAGCTGGTCTACGTGGTCGGCGGCGGCGACTCGGCGTGCGAGGAAGCGAACTTCCTGACCAAGTACGCGAGCAAGGTGCGGCTGGTGGTGCGGCGCGACTCGTTGCGCGCTTCGAAGATCATGCAGACGCGCGCGCTGCAGAATCCGAAGATCGAGATGCTGTGGAACCAGAACGTCACCGACGTGCTCGACGTCAAGAAGGGCAAGGTGACCGGGCTCGAGCTGACCGACACCAGGAACGGCAACAAGCAGCAGGTCCCCGCCGACGGGCTGTTCCTCGCGATCGGGCATCAGCCCAACACCGAGCTGTTCCGCGGGCTGCTCGACTTGGACGAGAAGGGCTATATCAAGACCGTGCCCGGCAAGACCGCGACCAACATCGCCGGCGTGTTCGCGGCCGGCGACTGCCAGGACAGCTACTACCGGCAGGCGGTGACCGCGGCGGGTTCGGGCTGCATGGCGGCGATCGAGGTCGAACGCTGGCTCGAGGGCCAGCACGCTCATTGAGCCGCGGAACGGCGGCGTTCGCAGCCGCCGGTTCTATGATCGGGGCGTGGACGCATCGTCCGACCCGCCGCCCGCCGCACACGACTGGGACCGCCTGCTGCAGTCGGTGTCGCCGGCGTCCTTGCTGGTGGTGATCCAGGGCTGGCTCGGGCCCAAGGTGGCGCGCTGGTGCACCGCCGAGGACGTGTGGCAGGAGACGCTGCTGCACGCCTGGCGCGACCGCGACCGCATGCCGCGCAGCAGCCCGCGCGAGTTCCGCACCTGGCTCTGTGCGATCGCGCGCCACCGCGTGCTCGAGATGCTCGACCAGGCGACCGCGCAGAAGCGCGGCGGCGGCGACGAACGCCGCTACGCCGACGTCGTCGGCGAGATCAGCACCGGGTCGCTGTACGCCGGTCCGGTGGCGACGACGACTCCGAGCCGCGCGCTGGCCGATCGCGAACGCGCCGAAGCGTTGCTGGCGGCGCTGTCGCAGGTGCCAGACGAATGGCGCGAGGTCGTGCGGCTCCGGCTGTTCGAAGACCTGGCGCTCGAGCAGGTCGCGCAGCGGCTCGCGATCGGTGCCGAAGCGGCGCGCTACCGCTTCCGCCGTGGGCTCGAGGTCTACCTGCACCAGTTGCGCGCGCACGCCCCCGCTTCGTCGCAGCGCGGAAACGACAACGGACCGGCACCGTGATTCCTCTGCAGGGGGCGATGGCCCTGCCGCTGCCGCCCGAGCCCGACCCGTTGCTCGACCGCCTGCCCGACCAGTGGCTGGCGGCGCTCGGCCGCGGCGAAGCGCCGGCGATCGACGACATGCTGGCCCGGCATCCGGAACGGGCCGACCAGATCCGGCAGCTGCTCGCGATCACCAGCGAGGCCGCATTCGTGCGCCTGCCAACGCTGCCCGAGGTGCCCGGCTACGAACTGCGCGGCGAACTCGGCCGCGGCGGCAGCGGCGTGGTCTACGTGGCGCGTCACCGGATGCTGCACCGCGAGTGCGCGGTCAAGGTGCTGCACGACACCGGCGACCCGCTGGCGCGGCAACACCTCGCCGCCGAGGCCCGGGCGCTGGCGCGCGTCCGGCACCGCAACGTCGTCACGGTCTTCGAGGTCATCGCAACCGACGGTCTCTGTGCGCTGGCGATGGAACGCATCGACACGACGCTCGCCCATCAGCTCGGTCGCGGCGGCGCGCCGTTCCCGGCGCTCGCCGACACGGTGCGGTGCTTCGCCGCCATCGCGAACGCGCTGCAGGCGGTGCACGACGAAGGGCTCGTGCACCGGGACGTGAAGCCCGCGAACATCCTGCTGCGTCCGGACGGCTCCCCGGCGCTCGCCGACTTCGGGCTCGCGCACGCCGGCGCCGGTAGCGTGCGACCGGGGCAGTTCCTCGGCACGCTGCCGTACGCGGCGCCCGAGCAGCTGCGCGGCGC
>JBASWX010000416.1:0-10161 GCA_049276695.1 Planctomycetota bacterium | reverse complement strand
ACGTCGAGCCACCGGGAGAATCTCGATCGTTGGCACTACATTTCACGCGCCAGCGACGCACAGTTCGCGAATCACCTGGGAGCGTCCGACCGCGCCGAACCAGCAACTGTCGAAAAAGAGCCAGAGGTGCCGGCAGCGGGCAGGCATGAGCGACTCCCGAAGGGGCCGAGGGGCGATCGCACTAGTTGCCGGCATCGGCGCGGTAACAGCGGCGACTCACGTCCCCGCGACCCCGGCAGGCGCATGGCCTGCCGCACGGGGCGGTCGCCGGCCCTACAGGCCTTCGCCGCGCACGATGATGCGCTGCACGACGAGATCCTGCTGCGGGTGCACTGCGAACGTCGGCTCCCGGTCCGGGTCCAGCGCGCGCCGCTCGCGCGGCACCAGCTCGTGGCCTTCGAACAGCACCCGGACCGCGGCGTGCGTGCGCTGCGTGTCCGCGGCGACCTCGATCGCGAGCCGGTGCACTCCGCCCGGCACCGCGACGACCCTGGCCGGCTCCATCACCCCGGACAGCGCCCGCACGAACGCGGCCGCCACGTTGGCCTCGACCTTCAGGTCGCCGTCGACCAGCGCCGCGTGCACGGTGTCGTTGCCGGCGAGCACCAGCACGACCGCGACGCCACGGAACTCGAACACCCAGAACCGCCGGCCGACCGCGGGGCCCGGCAGCAGCAGGTCGACCAGCAGCGAGGTGCGGCCAACGGTGGCTGCGAGCCCCGGATCGCCGCGCAACATCTTCAGTGCGTGCTCCGACCACGGCCTGCCGCCATCGGCGAACTCGATCGTGTCCCCCTGCACGTGCCAGCCCTCGGCGGCGTCGCGCTGCAGCGCCTTCGCCGGCAGTTCGACGTCGGCGGCCAACGTCTCGCCATCGATGCGCACCGCGACCGCAGCGCCGTCGGGAGCCGACTTCAACAGCTCGGCGGCGAGCGTGCGCCGGCGCCGCTCGAGCTGCAACCAGCTCTCGGCGCGCCGCAGTTCCTTCGCCTCGGCTGGCGTGCGCTCCTGGTCCGGCACATGGTTGCTGGCGGCGAACAGCGCCTGAGCGAGGTCGTCGAGCACGCCGCCGCGGGAGGCCGCCGCCACTGCGCTGCGCACCCGGGCGAACAGGCCTTCCCGATCCAGTGGCGCGTCCACCTTCTCGCCGCGCACGCGCAGCACGCGCGGCCACACTTCGCCTTCGAGGAACCGCCGCTCGGCGGGATCCAACGCGGCCAGCAGGTCCGCGATCCCGTCCAGATCGTCGCCCAGCAGCCGGAACACCGCGGTGCCGACGATGCGTTCGGCCGGTGCCAACGCCGTCAGCGGATCGCGTTCCTGGTGCAGCCGCGCCAGCAACTGGGAAAAGCGCAGCTCCCCCAGCTGCACCACGCGCCCCGGCTGCTGAACGACGTGGCCGACCAGTCGCCACCGGGAGCCCTCGCTCTCGGCGCGCAGTTCGAGCGCCTCGGCGCCGCCGCTGCGCAGGAACGCGACCGTCGGTTGGGTACGGCGCGCGATCTCCTGCACCATCGCCGCTTCGACGGCGCCGGCGGCGGCCAGTGCGCGACGGTGACGCTCGGCGCGTTCGGCGCGCTCGCTGCCCGGTTCGGCGATGCCGGCCAGCAACGCCTCGGCGTCGGCCGGGCGCCCGTGGCAGAACACACGCCACACCAGGTCCAACCGCCCGGCGAAGCGCTGCTCGTCGCGCTCGGCGATGGCGACCCGGATCGCCGAGTCGAGTACGCCGAACCGGCGCTCGAGATCGGGCCACGGATTGCTGCCGGCGCGGAAGCAGCCGGCCGCCGGCCAGTCGTGTTCGAGGGCCTTCTGGAACCGGCGCAGCTCCTGCTCGACCTGCTCCGGCGCGGTGTCGCGCAACCGCTCGGCGAGGCTGTCGCAGACCGCCGTGACCTCGGCCTTCAACGCCTCGGCGACCTGCCGTTCCGCCGCGTCCACGCGCGGCCGTGCGTCGGCCTGGGCCCTGCCGTGACGCTCTTCGAGCAGCGCGCGAGTCCGTGCGGCCAGGCGTTCGTGCGCGGGCACGCGCACGCCGTCGCAGAACGTCGTCAGGCCCTCGCGCCAGGTGCGTTCGGCGCCGGCGAAGTCGCTCGCGCGCAGCCGTTCGGCGGCCAGTTCGGGCAGCCGCGTGGCCAGGAACGACCCGAAGCGCTCGACCAGTTCGCCGTCGCGTTCGTCCAGCAAGCGCACGATCTGCTGCCGCAGGTCCTGGAGCCGCTGCAGCCGGACCGTCGCCGGCAGCTGCGCCAACGCCACGCCGGCGACCGCGAGCAGTCGCGGCTGCAGGCGATCGCGTTCGGCGCGGGCCGAGTCCGGCCAGATCGTCGGATCGCGCAACCACGCGCTCAACGCCGCCCCACGTTCGCCGGTGAACTCGTCGACCACGCGGTCGACGGCAGCCTGCAGTTCGACCTCCGCCTGGCGCTTGCGTTGCGCCAGTTCGCCCTCGCTGCCCGGCGGCACCACGGTGATCGTGTGCACGCGCGCGTGGCGCGCTCCCGGTGTCGGCAGCGCCGCCAGTTCGGCGTCGAGCGCTTGCAGGAACTCGCTCGCGGTCGGCTGCGAGCCGATGGCCGGCTGCATCTGCACGCCGATCCACCACGCCGTCGCGAGCAGCGCCGCGGCCGCCAGTGCGAGCAGCACACGCGGCCACCAGCGCGCCGGTTCCCCTTCGCCCGCCGACAGCCGCGCCGGATCGATCTGCGGCGGCAGCGCGCGCTCGAGGCGATCCAGGTCGTCGAGCAGCGCCCGCGGATTCTGGTAGCGCACGGTCAGGTCCTTCGCCAGCAGCTTGCGGATCACCAGCGACATGCCGTCGGACAGCGAGCTGTTGATCGCGTTGGGCGACACCGGCAGTTCGTGCAGCACCGCGGTGATCAGCTCGGCCATGGTGTCGCCGCGGAACGGCGGCACGCCGGTCGCCATGTGGTACAGCGTGGCACCGAGCGAGTACAGGTCGGTGCGCACGTCGACGTCGTGCGGATTGCGCGCCTGTTCCGGCGAGATGTACTGCGGCGTGCCGACCGTGGCGCCGTCGCGCGTCAACGTCAGGTCGGTCGGGCCCTTGGCGAGGCCCATGTCGGTCAGCTTCACGTTGCCGGCTTCGTCGATCAGGATGTTGCCGGGCTTGATGTCGCGGTGGATCACGCCGCGCTGCCAGGCATGGTCGAGGGCCTGCGTGACCTGGCGGGCGACCTTGGTCACGAACTCCTCGCCGAACATGCCCCATTCGGCCAGCATCGCGCGCAGCGACTTGCCCTCGACGAACTCCATCACGAAGAAGTGGTAGCCCGCTTCCTCGCCGAGGTCGTAGCCGGTCACGATGTTCGGATGGCTCAGCGACGCGACGATGCGCGCCTCGCGGCGCAGGCGGTCGACATAGCGCGTGTCGCGGGCCAGCGACGGCTTCAGCACCTTCAGCGCGACGATGCGGTTCAGCCGCTTGTGCCGCGCCTTGAACACGGTGCCCATCGCACCCGCACCGACCCGGTCCAGGATCTCGTAGTCGGTGAACGGCTGCGCGAACGTCATCGGCAGCTCAGGCGTTGTCGTCGTTCACCGGCGGCTTGCCGGTCGGCTTGCCGTCGGCATCGAGCGCGTACTTCTCGAGCTTGCGTTGCAGCGCGAAGCGCGACAGGCCGAGCAGGTCGGCGGCGCGGCTCTTGTTCGACTGCGCGCGGTCGAACGCCTTCTGGATCTCGCGGATCTCGAGGTCGCGCACCATGTCCGGCAGCGTGGTGCCGCGTTCGGACGGCACCATGCCGTCGTCGGCGGTGGTCGACCCGGGGCCGGACCGTCCCTCGCGCACGTGCGGGCTCAGGTGGGTCTCGAGGATCACGCCATCGCACAGGATCGCGGCGCGCCGGATCTCGTTCTGCAGCTCGCGCACGTTGCCGGGCCAGCCGTAGGCGACGATGCGTTCCATCGCGTCGGGGCTGATGCGCACGCGCCCCTGGCTCTCCCGCTGCAGATCGGACAGGAAGCGTTTCACCAGCTGCGGGATGTCCTCCTTGCGGTCGCGCAGCGGCGGCAGGTGCACCGGCAACACCGCGAGCCGGTAGTAGAGGTCCTCCCGGAATTCGCCGTCGCGCACCATCTGTTCGAGGTTGCGGTTGGTCGCACACACGAGGCGCACGTCGACCTTGACGTTCTCGCGGCTGCCCAGCGGCCGCACCTCGCCTTCCTGCAGCACCCGCAACAGCTTCTTCTGCAGGTCGAGCGGCATGTCACCGACCTCGTCGAGGAACAGCATGCCGCCGGTCGCCGACTCCAGCAGGCCCTTCTTGTTGGCGGTGGCGCCGGTGAACGCGCCGCGCACGTAGCCGAACAGCTCGCTCTCCAGCAACGCTTCCGGCAGCGCGGCGCAGTTCTCGCTGACGAACGGCTTCTCGCCGCGGCGGCTGTGCGCATGGATCGCGCGGGCGACCAGCTCCTTGCCGGTGCCCGAGTCGCCGGTGATCAGCACCGGATCGTCGGCCTCGATGTACTTGTCGAGCAGGGCGAAGGTCGCGCGCATCGCGCGGCCGGTGCCGACGATCTGCTTGTAGTCGTACTTGCTGCGCTGGGCGAGCGTCTGCGCACTGATCTCCTCGCGGATCTGCGTCAGCTCGCTGGTCTTCTCCTGCAGCTGCCCCTTCAGCGCCGCGTTGAGCTGGTCGACGCGCTCGAGCGCCTGCTGCAGTTCGACCTGCTTGCCGCGCAGCTGCTCGACGTTGCGGGCGTTGTGGATCGCGGTGCCGGCGTGGTCGGCCAACGACAGCAGCAGCGCCTTCTCGCGTTCCTGGAACACCTGCTGCTGGAGCCGGTTGTCGACGTAGAGCACGCCGCCGATCTCGTTCTGGACCCGGATCGGGATGCACAGCACCGAGCGCAGCCGCAGGTCGGCGACCGACTGCAGGTCGCGGAAGCGGTCGTCCTCCTGCGCGTTGGTCGTCAGTTCCGGCACGCCGGTCGACATCACGCGGTTGGCGATCGTGCGCGAGATCTTGAACTCGGGCGACAGCACCTCCTCCTGCGCGAAGTTGCGGGCGACCTCGACCGAATGGTCGCCGGTGCGGCCGAGGATCATGAAGCCGCGCTCGGCGCCGCACATCGAGATCGCGGCGTCGACGATCTGCGTCAGCAGCCGCGTCAGATCGAGTTCCTCGTTCAACGCCCGCGCGATCTGCAGGAACGTCACCAGGTCGTGGGCGCCGCGCGGATGGTCGCCCGGCCGCGTCTCCTCGACCGAGCCGTTCTCGGCCGCCGGCAGCCCGAGCGTGATCTCGTAGTTGCCGACCGCGAACGTCTCGCCGACCTTCAGCTCGGCGCGCAGCACCGGGCGGCCGCGCAGCTTCGCCGGGTTCTGCGCCCCGGCGTCGGCGAGCACGAACAGGCCGTCCTGGCGTTCGACGCGGCAGTGGATGCGCGAGATCAGCCGGTCGGGCAGGAACAGGTCGCACTCGCGCGACCGACCGACGGTGACGACCGCCTGGTGGAACGCGTGCGTCTCGGTCTTGCCGTCGCGGTTGACGACGAGCAGGAATTGGCCTTCGGTCATGCGGGGCTGCGGAATCAATAGCCGCGGCGGCGACGCCTGTAACGAACACTACCGCCCGGGCCCCGGGATCCTACCGCACGCGGCCTCGCGGCGCGGCGAAGCACAGCGGAGCTGCCGGGGCAACGACCGACCGCCGCGAGCGTCTGCAGAAGAATCCGGTCAGGATTCGGGGCCGCGATGCCACTGTGGGTATGGCAGCGGACAATCCCTACGACACCCTGTTCCACTTCACCTTCCAGCACGCGCACCATGCCGCGGGCTGGATCCGGGGGGTCTTGCCAGTAGGTCTGGTCGCCGCGTTCGACTGGTCCACGCTCGCGCCAGCGCCGGAGAAGCTGCACGGACGGGCGTTGCGACTGCGGGTCGCCGACGTGCTGTTCACGGTCGCACTGCGCGACGTTGGTCACCGGCTGTTCCTGCTGCTCGAGGGCAAGAGCTACGACGACGCCGAGGTGCACGACCAGATCCTGGGCTACTGCGTGCGCCTCGCCGAGCAGGCCCGCGCCGCCAGCACCCCGGCTGCGCTGGTCGTGCCGATCCTGCTGCACCACGGCCGCACCGCGTGGCCCGGCGAGCCGTCACCGCACCCCTGGCTGGACGGCCTCGAAGGTCCCGTCGCCGCAGCACTCGCCCAGATGCAACCGCGCGTCGCGTTCCTGGTCGACGATCTGACCCGCGCCAACGAGGCGGACCTGCAGCGGCCAGGGCTGACCGCGCTCGCCCAGCTGACGCTGCTGTGCCTGCGCTTCCTGCGCGGCATGGCTCCCACCGACACCCTGGCGGCGCTGGCTCGCTGGGCCGGACTGCTGCGCGCGGTCGACCGCGATCCAGGCCCGCCAGCCGGCACCACCGCCATCGAGAAGCTCGGATGGTATTGTCTGTGCGTGACCGAGGTCCCGGCCGAGGAACTCCACGTGCACATCCAGCGCCACCTGCAACGACCCGAGGAGACGATCATGAGCACCGCCGAGAAACTGCGCCGCGAAGGCCGCGTCGAAGGCCGAGTCGAGACCCTGCTGCGCCTGCTGGCCAGGCGCTTTGGTCCCTTGCCGGCGACCATGGTCGCCCGCGTGCAGGGTGCGACGGGCGTCGAACTCGACGTCTGGACCGACCGCATCCTCGACGCCCGATCGCTCGGCGAGTTGTTCGCCGCACCCTGAAGCACGGCCAAGCAGGAGCCGGCGCGATCTACGCGCGGCGCCGGCGCAGCAGATCCTCGCCGGCAGCGATGACTTCCTCGACCGCGATGTCGCGCATGCAGCGGTGGTGGCCGAGCGGGCACACCTTCTTCTGGCATGGTGAGCAGTCGAGATCCTTGCGCAACAGCACGGTCTGCTCGAGGCAGTAGTTGGTGTACTGCGGGTCGGTCGGCCCGATCAGACACACCACCGGTCGGTCGAATGCGACCGCCAGGTGCCGCGGCCCGGTGTCGCCGGTCACCATCAACGCCGCTCGCCGCACCAGCGCCTTCAGCTTGTCGAGCGGCAGCACCGGCTGGCTGAGCGCGATCGCGGCGCCATCGGCGGCGATGCGTTCGCCGAGTTCGACCTCGCCCGGCCCAACCACGACCAGCGCGCGCATCGCGTGCCGTTCCTGGAAGTGCCGCGCCACCGCGGCGAAGCGTTCGGGCGGCCACAGCTTGCTGGCGCCGAAGTTGGCGCCGACGACCAGCAGCAGCAGCGGCGTGCCGGCGGCGACGCCGAGCGAACGCAGGTGCTGCTCGACCCACGCGTCGTCCGATTGCGTCACCGCCAGTTCGGGGTGCAGGCCGCCGGCCGGCAGCGCCAGCACGTCGAGCAGATCGCGGTAGTACTCGGGCATCGGCGATGGCCAGCGGCGCGGCCCTTCGCGCCGGTGCCAGAAGCGGCGCCGCACCCGGGCGGTGAGGCCGAGGTTCATCAGCAGCGGGCGCCCTTGGCGATAACCGAGCCGCAGCGGCACGCCAGCGAGGAACGGCACGAGGCCCGTCGCCAGGGAGTTCGGCAGCACGATCGCGAGGTCGTAACGCGCCCGTCGCATCGCGCCGACCTGCTGCCACAGCTCGCGCAGGCCCTTCGCGCGCGGCGTCGCGACCACCTCGTCGAACCAGTCGGAACCCGTGCACAGCGGCTGCAGGTACGGGCGCATGCCGGCGGTGATCCTCGCCTGCGGGAACGCGCGCCGGATCCGCGCGAAGCTCGCCGAGGCCATCACGAAGTCGCCGAGCCAGTTGGGCGCGCGCAGCCAGATGCGCTGGATGCGTTCGGACTCGAAGGGACGGCTCATGCGGCGGCGCCGAGGATCTTGCGACGGGGTGCTCCGCCGGGCAACGGCGGCGCGGCGCAGCCGCGCGGCATGCTGGCGGGTCCGCCGGCCTGTGTTATGGTGGCCCGTTCACCTCGCGCCCAAGGCGCTTCCACCAGCATGGCATCCCAGGCCACCCTCGATCGTCTCTGCGCCGAATTCGACAGTCCGCCCGAGCACATCACCGCTGCGGCGGCCCTGCTCGGGGAGGGCGCGACTCCGGAGTTCCTCGCCCGCTACCGGCGCCACGCGCTGGGCAACCTGCACGAGGACCGGCTGCACGCGATCGCGGAGCGCTTGCACACGCTGAGTGAGCTGGAGCAGCGCAAGGAGGCGATCCTGCAGCAGGCGGCCGAACGCGGCAAGCGCACGGCGGAACTCGAAGCGATGATCGCCGACTCCGTCGACCAGGACCTGATCGACGATCTCTACCAGTCGATGCGGCCGCGGCGCCGCGGCGTCGCGATGCAGATGGAGGAGAAGGGCCTGATGCCGCTGGCGATGGCGATCCAGCATCGTCAGCTCGGTGACCAGTCGCTGCAGGACATCGCCAACACCTACCTGGCGCCGGACAAGGGACTCGGCACTCCCGAGCAGGTACTGGAAGGCGCGCTGCTGATCCTTGCCGACCGCATCGTGCACGATCCGGTGACGCGCGCCCGGTTCCGCGGCGAACTGCGCAGCGGCATCCTGCGCGCGCGCGCGGTCAACCCCGACGACGCCGGCAAGGACCAGGGCCCGAACAACCGCTACCAGGACCTGTTCGACTTCGCCGAGCCGATCAACCGGATCCCGACCGGCCGCATGCTGGCGCTGCGCCGGGCCGAACGCGAGGGCATCCTGCAGCTGACCCTGACGCTGCCGGAAGGCCGGCACCGCGAACTGCTGCGCGAACTGCACGCCCGCGACCTGCCGGCGGAGTCGCCACTGCAGCCGTTCTACGATCTGGTGTTCGATCACGCCGCATCCCAGCTGGCCGAGTGGTGCGGCAAGGACGTGCGGCGGGCGCTCAAGGAGAAGGCCGACCGCGAGGCGGTGCGCACCTACGCCCGCAACCTGCGCAGCCAGCTGCTGGCACCGCCGCTCGGCCACAAGAAGGTGCTGGCGGTGCGCACCAGCAGCAAGGTGGTGTGGGCGGTGCTGCTCGGCGAGGACGGCTCGGTCGCGCAGCACAAGACGCTGCCGGTCGAGAACGACGAACAGAAGCAAGGCACGCTGGCGTGGCTGTGCGAGTTGATCAAGACCGAACAGCCGGCGGCGATCGCCCTGCCACACGGACGCCGGCAGGCGGGCGGCGAACGCCTGGTCGCCGATCTGCGCAAGCAGCTCGCTGAGGCGCCGCTGCCGATGGTGGTCCCGGTCGACGAGGCCGCGTCGACGATCTTCGCGACCAGCACCGCGGGCCGGAAGGCGATCCCCGGCGTCGAGGTCGGCGCGCGCACTGCGATCTCGCTCGGCCGGCGGTTGCAGGATCCCCTGCTGGAGCTGGTGCGCATGGACATGCGCACGCTCGGCCTCGGGCAGACCCTCGACGACGTGCACCAGGGCATGCTGCACCGCGAACTGGGCGCGGTCGCGTCGTCGTGCCTGGCCCAGGTCGGCTGCGACCTCAACACGGTCGGGCAGGACGTGCTGGAACAGCTGCCGGGCCTGGGCGCCGAGACGGCGCGGGCGATCCTCGACCACCGGCGCAAGATCGGCGGGTTCCCGAGCCGGGCGGCGCTGGCCGATGTCGAGGGCCTCGGCGCGATCACCGTGCGCAACATCGCCGGCTTCGTGCGGGTCGCCGGTGGCACCGAGCCGCTCGACAACTCGCCGCTGCACCCGGAGGACTACCCGCTGGTGCACGCAGTCGCCACCAAGCGCGGCGTCGCGCCGACCGACCTGTTCGGCCAGAACCTGCGCGACGTACCGGTCGACGAGTTCACGTCACCCGAAGCCAGCCGCGGGCGCGTGATCGGGGTGTTGCAGCAGCTGCAGCGGGCCAAGGAGGACAGCCGCGGCGAACTGGTTGCCACCAGCAACGCCGGCGTCACTTCGCTGGCGGATCTGCACGTCGACCGCGAACTGCGCGGCCGCGTCGCCGGCCTGACCGAGTTCGGCGCCTTCGTCGACATCGGCATCGGCCAGGACGGGCTCGTGCACATCTCGCAGATCCCCGGGCCGCGCCTGCGCGATCCACAGCAGATGCTGCGCGTCGGCGAGGTCATCACCGTGTGGGTGCTGAACGTCGACCAGGCGAACCAGAAGATCGGCCTGTCGATGCACAAGCCGCGCCACCTGCAGGAGGGCCGGCTGCCGACGCTCGGCGAACGGCTCGACCAGCAGCAGGGCCG
>JBASWX010000415.1:0-4907 GCA_049276695.1 Planctomycetota bacterium | reverse complement strand
CCCGCATTGCGGACCTCGCGCTGCGATCAGCGACGATCGCCGCGAGCGCGGTCAGCGCGTCGTCGCAAGCGCCGATCGCACCGCGCCGAGACGCTCACCGAACGCCGGCTCGCGGCCCGCGAACTCGACGACGCGCAGCGACGGTCCACCGAAGAACGACCGGCGCAGCCACACCGCGACCAGGAAACCAACCCGCTCGCCTTGCACGTTGGCGGCGAACTGCAGCCACTTGCCGTCCTGGCCGGCGCCGTCCTTCACGTCGCCGCTGGCGACCAGTTCGTAGCCGCGCTGCTGCACCAGATCGTTGCGCAGCGTCGCGATCCAGAACCCGAGGTCGCCCGCAGTCGGGTCGGCGAGATCGCGCACGCGCAATCGCGCGTCATCGGCGGTCACCGCGCGGAAACCGTCGCCGGCGTCGCGCAGTTCGACGAACTCCGACGGCAGCGTGATCGGTACGGCACACGCGCCGGCCAACACCAGGCTGGTCCACGCCATCGACCTCGCAAGCGCCGTGCGCATCTCAGAAGTCCTCCATCATCGACTCGGCGCCGACGCGGTTGATCCACTCGAACCGGCTCCACTGCCGCGAGCGCCGCGCCGGCGGCGGCTCGGCCTTGCGCTGCAGCACGATCGCCAGCGTCGCCATCGCAACCTGGTCGCCCAGGAACTTGCGCCGGCCCTCCATGCGTTCGATCTCCTCGGTCAGCCGCCGCAGTTCGACTTCGACCTTCAGGATGTCCTCGACCTTGTCGGCCTGCTGCAGGATCGCGAGCAGCCGGTCGCGCGCCTTCTTGGCGTTGTCGAGGCGGATGCCGAGGTCGACGAACTCCTCGGTGACGTCCTGCGCGCGCCGCGACTCGGCCAGCACGCGCCCGGCAGCGCGCACCGCTGCGAACGCGTCGTCGAACTTCGCCGCCGGCAGCCGCACCACGATCGTCGAGCCGTTCTGCCGCTGCAGGTAGCCGCCCCACGCCGTCACCTGGGCCAGCAGGTCGCGCGCGACGTCCTCGGGCCGCGCGACCTCGATCCGGATCTCGCCCTCCTGGATCAGCAGGCGGTCCTGGGGCACCGCCGGGTTCTTGTCCTTCGCCGCGGCATCGTCGCCGGCCTCGACCTCCTGCTGCGGAGCCTCGCCGTCGCTGGCCGCTTCGCCGGCGTTCTCCGCCGCCATCGACACCGACGCCCGGTTGCGGATGAGGCCGCTCGTGCTCTGCTCCGCCACGAACCCATCTTGGGCATCCGCGGTCGCCGGCGGCGACCGCCAGGCCGGCCGCGCGGCGCGCCCCGCGGCGGAATGGCACGCTGCGGCAAACCACGACAAGACGACCAGGAGCAAGACACCAGCGCTGCGCATCAGGGCCTCCACGGCGGGTTCGCGGGTTGTACCACCCGGCCGTAGGATCGCGCACGATGGCCGTCACCGCTGCCCTGCTGCTTTCCACCCTGCTGCCCGGAGCACCCCAGGATCCACCCGCTCCGGCCGCGACCTCATCCCCCCACGTCGAGTGGCAGCGCACGCTCGCCGACGCGCTGGCGGTGCAGCAGGCGACCGGCCTGCCGCTGTTGATCGCGGTGAACATGGACGGCGAGGTGTTCAACGAACGTTTCGCCCGCCAGACCTACCGCGACCCGACCTTCATCGAGTCGACCCGCGGCTACGTCTGCGTCGTCGCCTCGCCCGACCGCCACAATGAGAACGACTACGACGCGCTCGGCAACCGCATCGAGTGCCCGCGCTTCCCCGGCTGCACCTGCGCCGAACACATCGCGATCGAGCCGGAGGTGTTCCGGCGCTGGTTCAACGGCACCCGCAACGCGCCGCGCCACGTCGGCGTCTCGCCGGCCGGCAAGGTGCTGTTCGACCGCTTCCTCGACCAGAGCATGGCGACCGCGATCGACGCGATCGACGCCTGCCGCGGCAAGCCGAAGCCCGGCGTGCTGGCGCCGACCGACGATCTCGCCGAATTGTTCCGCCGCCGCGACGCGGCGTCGCGCCGACACCTCGAACGCATGTGGCGCGCTGGCACGTTCGCGGTGCAGAAGCAGCTGCTCGAAGCGGCCGCGCACGCGACCAACGAGCCGGTCGACCTGCTGCGCGTCGCGCTGCGCAGCGACGACCCGGCGCTGGCCGGGCTCGCGACGCTGGCGACCAGCAAGCACGCCGGCAAGGAGACGGTGATCGACCTCGAGGACGCGCTCGCCCGCGTCGACGATCCGACGATCCGCCAGGACGTGGTCGCGCGGCTCGCGCAACTCGGCAAGACGGACAACGCCGCGGCGCGGCTCGCCGAACACCTGGCCGCCACGGCCACCGCCGTGGTCAAGCCCTGGAGCAACCCGTGGGCGCCGGCCCGCTTCGACGGCAGCGACCGCGCCGCGGTCGAGGCCGAACTCGACCGCGCCGAGGCCGCGCTGCGCAGCGACGCCAACGACAGCGCCGCCCGGCTGCAGCTGGCGGTAGCACAGCTGGCGCTCGCCGACCTGCTGATCCGCGACGGCGGCAAGGGCGTCGAGCTGTGGTTCAGCGACGCGATCAGCAACGCCCGCAAGGTCAGCGACCCCGCACTCGCCGCCGAGGTCCAGGCGGTGGTCGGCTACGCCGCGTACCTCTCCGCCGACTTCGCGACCGCCAGCAAGGCGATCGCACTCGCGCAGACGCTGGTCAACAGCCCGCGGTCGCCCGACCCCCACCTCGCCGCGCGCTTCCTCGAACTCGACCTGCTGACGCTGCCGAACGCCGCCTACGCCGACCCCGCCGCCGCCCGCGAACGCAGCCAGCGCGCCGAGATCGAACGCGCGCTCGGCACGATGGACCTGCTGCTCGCCCGCGGTGCCGCCAGCGAGAAGGCGCTGCTCGCCGGCATCGGCCTGCTCGAGTTCGGTGGGCTGCGCCTCGCAGCCCGCACGCGGTTGGTCGCGGCTCTGGCGCTGTTCCCGGCCTCGGCGCCGCTGCACGAACGCTGGCGCAACCGGCTGGTCGCCGACCTCGGCACCGAGGCGATGCGCAAGGCCTACGCCGGCCACGTCGACGGCGCCGCCGACAAGCCGACCGCCGAGTGGTTCGCCGGCTACGCCGCCCTGGTCGCCGGCGAGCAGCACACGCGCGACAAACGCGCCGACGTCGCCATGTCCGCCTACGCCGAAGCGATCGAACGCCTCGCGCGCAGCGTCGCCGGCAACGCCGACTTCGCCGACTCCGCCAACCACTTCGCGGTGCTCGCCCTCGCCGGCCGCGCCGAACTGCTGCTCGCCAAGGGCGACCTCGAGGCCGCCGCCGCCGACCTGCTGCGCGGTTCCGCGCTGCGCCCGGAGAGCCTCGATTCCAGTGACGGCCTCGAACGCAAGCCGCGCGCGATCGCCGGTCGCGTCGTGCTGGCGCTCGAGAAGGCCGGCAAGACCGAGCTCGCCGCGAAGCTGAAGCCGATCCTGCCGTGACCCGCCCCGACTCGCTGATCAACCCGTTGCAGCCCATCAGCCGCGCGCCGCTCGGGGCGCGCCGGCTGCATGGGCCATCCTGCCGTTGCCATGTTTGACAAGTTCTCCGACGACGCGAAGCGGTTGATGTCGCGGGCGCGGCAGCAGGCACTCGACCTGCGGCACGGCGTCATCGCACCCGAGCACCTGCTGCTCGGCATCCTCGATCTGCCCAAGTGCACGGCGCATGCGATGCTGAGCCAGTTCGGGGTCAGCGTCGAGGCGCTGCGCGCGGCGGTGCTCGCCGCAGTTCCCGCCGGCGCGACCGAGGTCGCGGGAGGCCAACTTCCATTCACACCGACTGGGAAGAAGGTGCTCGAACAGATGCTGTACGAGGCCTCGGAACTCGGCAGCGACTACCTGGGCAGCGAGCACACCCTGTTGGCGCTGACGTTGGTGCCCGACACCGTGCCACATCGCGTGCTGCAGCAGCATGGCGTCACCGCCGAACGGCTGCGCGCGCCGCTCCGTGCCGTTGTGCGGCCGTCGGATCCGGACGCCCTGCGCCTGTTGCTGATCAGCAACTCGACGATGCACGGCGGCGGCTACCTCGAACACGCCGCCGCCGAGATCCGCGACTTCCTCGGCCCGAGCAAACGCGTGCTGTTCGTGCCGTTCGCGCTCGCGGACCACGACGCCTACACGGCGAAGGTACAGGCCACGTTCGCGGCGTTCGGCCATGGCGTGGTGCCGGCGCACGCGCTGCCACCGGACGACGTCGCGTTCGTGCTCGGGCAACTCGATGCCGTGTTCATCGGCGGCGGCAACACGTTCCGCCTGTTGAAGGCGCTGCACGACCGCAAGCTGCTCGAGCCGATCCGCCGCCGCGTGCTCGCTGGCATGCCGTACCTCGGCAGCAGCGCCGGCACCAACGTCGCGACGCCGTCGATCCGCACCACCAACGACATGCCGATCGTGATGCCGCCGTCGTTCGGCGCACTCGACCTCGTGCCGTTCCAGATCAACCCGCACTACCTCGACCCGGATCCGACCAGCAAGCACATGGGCGAGACGCGCGAGGAACGCATTCGGCAGTTCCACGAAGAAGACGACGTGCCGGTGCTCGGCCTGCGCGAAGGCTGCATGCTCCGCGTCGAAGGCACGCGCATGGAACTGCGCGGCACCACCGGCGCGCGGCTGTTCCGGCGCGCCCAGGCGCCTGCCGAGTTCGTACCGCCGTGCGACCTGTCGTTCCTGCTCGCCGGAGTGCGCAGCTGAACGCCGGACCGCACCCGGTCACGCCGCTGGCGGCCTGCCCGGGCCGGCCGGGCCGGTCCGGAGGATCTTGCCGTGGTGGCCCGCCTCGGTTAGCCCAACTTGAAAGGCAAACGGCTGTTTTCGGGGTCAGCGCGATCGACGCGCGCGCAACTCGTGGTGCTGCAAGGCCGCGGTTTTTGAGGTCGCACAACGGCGATGTAGTGCCAACCAACCCC
>JBASWX010000414.1:0-7067 GCA_049276695.1 Planctomycetota bacterium | reverse complement strand
CCGACCGGCGCAGGCGGTTTTCCCCAGCTCCGCCAGAAAAAGCGGACACATTTTGGTTCGACCCCTTTCGCGCCGGATCAGCCTGCTTCCTGGGCTGGCGAGGCGTAGGTCAGGAGGTCTGGATTCGCCTCCACCAGCGGCGTTCGGCCCGCGACGGGCGCCGCGCGCAGAGCTTCCCGAGGTGACTCGGGAAGCTCTTGTCGTTTCTGTGGCCGACTTCTGGACCACCCGGGTTGACGCTTGCAGGGTCGCCGCCTTGCGGCCCGGCACCGCGCCCGTAGATTCCGGTTCTCGCGCCACTTCACCGTGGCGGCCCGATCCCGAACCGGATCCCTCATGACCTCCCGGCTGCGCAGCGGAATGGTGTGCTGCATCGCGTTGATCGCGACGACCGCGTGCAGCAGCGGTGACGGCACGCTGGACAGTGGCGCCGCCAGCGTGCGGGTCACGACTGCCAACAGTCGGACGGCCGCGAGCACCGCCTTCTTCGGCGCTGGCGGCGTGGTCGACGTCGCCGGGACCGGTTCGCTCGCCTACCGCGCGTCGGAGTCCTTCACCGCGCCGGAACGGTTCGATCTGCGCGGGTTCCTCGAACGGCAGATCGATCATCTCGCGGCGCGCACCGTGCTGGCAGCGCGTACTACCGAAGTAATTCCGTGTGGCGCTGGCACGATCACGGCGGTCTTCGACGACAACGACGAGAACGAGGCCGTCTCGACCGGCGACCGCTTCGAACTGAGCTTCGACTCGTGCGACGACGGCGGCTTCGTCGTCAACGGCTCGCTGGTGATCGATCGCATCATCGTCGACGGCAACCTCGAAGGCAGCACGTTCACCTTCCTCGCGCGACTCGGCTTCGACAACCTGAGCCTGACGCGGAACGGTGGTACCGCCCGGATCAACGGGCTCGTCGGCATCGCCGAGAACAGCACCGAGACGCGGTTCGACGAGACCTTCGACGTGCTCGCCGACCTGTCGGCCGGCGCGGCGACGCTGGCCGCCGGCAGTTCGTTGGCGCTGACCGCAACGGCCACCGCGGTCACCACGAGTCAAGGCGGCCGCATCGCCGCCGACGCCTTCGGCAATCCCGATCCGGCGACGACGGCGCGCGCCGCACGCGTGACCTACGCCACCGCGACGTCGTTCACCCGCGCCATCGCGGACGCGTTTCCGTCGTCGGGTGTGCTGCTGGTCAACGGCGCCGGCGGTTCGCGGCTGCGGCTGACGGCATTGAACAGCACCGATGTCACGATCGAGGTCGACCAGGATGGCGACGGCGCGTTCGAATCCAGCGAGACGCTGACCTGGGTCGCGCTCGCCGCCGTTTCCGCCGGCGGGTGAGATCTCGAACGTCAGCGCTTCGTAAGCGCGCAGGGTTCCGGGCCTGCCAGCGACTGCCAGCCTGCCGCAGCGGCGGGTAGGCTCGCGCGCATGACCGCTCGCCCATTCGGCGTCGTCCTGCTCGCACTCGCCGGCGCCGGCTGCCCGGCACTGCTCGCGCAGAAGGAGGCCGACGCGATCGGCGAGCCATCGACCAAGGTGCCGCGCGGCAAGCTGCTCGAGTGGAAGAGCGCGCAGGGCAAACCGTACTGGTACCGGCTGCCGAAGGAGATCGACGCCAAGAACCCGCCCGACCTGCTGCTGATGCTGCACGGCACCGGGCTGAACCACGGCTGGAGCTTCTGGAACTACCCGATCCTGGGCGACTTTCGCCGCCGGGACATCGTCGTGTCGCCGGACGGCCTGACGCCGGGCCAGGGCGGCACCTTCAACTTCGTCCAGGGGTCGAAGGACGGCGAGCAGATCGCCGGCCTGATCGCCGACTTCAAGAAGCGCTTCCCGATCGGTCGCGTCTACCTGTACGGGCACAGCCAGGGCGCGTTCTTCTGCTACTGGTTCGCGGGCGAGCACCCGGAACTGATCGACGGCATCGTCGCGCACGCCGGCAACGTGCTCGACGTCAAGCACGGCAAGCTCGCCAAGCAGAAGGTCGCGATCGGCATCCTGCACGGCCGCGCCGATGCGGTGGTGCCGGTCGACTGCGCGATCCGCACCGAGAAGATCTACCGCGAACAGGGCTACGAGAAGCTGAAGCTCGAGATCGTCGACGGACTGACCGAGCAGAGCGGGCATTGGCCGCTGCCGGTGCAAGTCGCCAAGATGCTCGAGTGGCTCGACCAGGCCTCGACGCTGTCGGCGGCACAGGCGCTGCGCACCGCGGCCAGTGAACTGGCCCGGCCGGTTCCCGATCTGGCGGTGGTCGGCGACCAGGTGAGCAAGGCGCGCAAGCTGCTGCCGAAGGCCGACGAAGCCGACAAGAAGGCGCTGCCGGCGAAGCTCGACGCGGTGCAGGGCTTCCTGGACATGGCGGTGCTGGTGCAGACCCAGGCACTGGCCGCTGACCCGGCGACCAACGATCCGAAGGCGACGTTCGGGTCGTGGGCGCCGGACTTCCTCGCCGCCAACCGTGCGTTCGGCGAGCACGCCGAGTGGAAGAAGGCGATGGCGAAGCCGCGCGAGCTCGCGGCAAAGCACGACAAGGCGGTCGACAAGGCGTGCAAGGGCCTCGACAAACCGACCAAGGAGAGCAAGGCGGCGGCGCTGCGCTGCTACGAGGAGGCGTTCCTGTCCGCGCGCAGCGAAGAACTGCGCACGGTCCTACTCGCCGCGTTCGAAGCCACCGGTGCGGCCGATGACGCCGCCAAGGCCCGCCTGGCCACCGTCACCAAGGAGCGCGCGGAAGTGGCGGCACAGGCGAAGAAGGCGGCGGCCGAACGCCTGGCGAAACCGCTCGCCGAGTTGCGGGCGGCGCTGCCCGACCTGTTCCCCGACGCGACCGGCGGCGACGAAGGCAAGTGACCAGGCACTTCGGCGCAGCGATGTCGCGTCAGTACGTCGCGTCAGTACAACGTCACGCGCAGACCGTTCGACAGCACGAACGGCAGCGGCACCGGCTGCGGCAGGTCGAGCACCGCGAACTGCGAGATGATCTGCACGCCGACCAGGCCGGGGTTGGCCGGCACCGGCGAATCGAGGAACACGTGCCCTGAGGCGCCGACGCTGTGCAGCGCCTGCTCGTTGCCGGTGCCGACGAACACCGTCACGGTGACCAGTGGATCCGTGTGCAGCAGGCAGCCCGGCGGCGTGCCAGGGATCGGGATGCTGATCCACGCCGGATTCACGCCGAGCGCCGCCAGCCCGATGCTGCCCGGCGGGAAACCGGTGCCTTCGAGCTGGAAGTCGGCGTTGCCGATCGTCGGCGCGTTGTTGGTGAACTCGGCCGGGATCCGGTTCGCCGATGACAGGCAGCCCGAACCGACGGGCGCGACTCCGAGATCGTCGAGCAGGCTGCAGTAGCCGCGCCACTTGATCGCCTGGCCGGCGGCTTGCAGCACCCAGGTGCCGCCGCTGAACGTCGCAGCGACCGCCAGCGTGCCGCCCGGTTCATACGGCAGCCGATTGCCGCCCGATTCGCGCCAGACGAGCCAGTAGGTCTGGCTGGCGTTGAGCACGGCGACCTGGTCGAAGCTCGCGCCCTGCCACGCGAGCCCGAGGTTCGGCTGGTTCTGCCAGGTGCCGCCGGCGAGCCGCGTCCCGGGCAGGAAGATCAAGTTGCTGTCCCAGATCTCGAGGGTCTGGTAGCCGCGGGGCGTCGTGGCAGCCAGGCTGCTGGTGAAGATCTCCGCCGCCTGCAGCACGAGCGGGACGCTCGGGATGAACTGCCAGGCACGGACACCAGGACCGGAGAAGCCAAAGGCGGTGGTGCTGGTGCCGACCGTCGTGGTGGCGTCGTTGAGCGAGATGCACGGCGGCGTCTGCGCGGCGGCGACGCCGGCGATTGCGAGGACCGGGAACAGGGAGCGTGCTTTCATGGGAGTGGGTTGGACTCGTGGGCCCGGCAGTCTGCCGCGCACCGGCGTCCGGCGCAGCGCCTCTGGCGACAAGACAACCTTGTCACCGGCAGCGGCGGCGCCCGCCGGTGGCGCGACGGGGGCGGTCGGAATCGCCGCGAGGCAGTCGAACCGGGTGTCCCGTCCTGGGACCGGAAGATCAAGGCAGCGCTCCCCGCGTCCGATCCCCAGGCTGCCCAGTGTCCGAATCCTCGACAACCAAGGAGAGTTCCGTGCATCTGGAGAGTCATGCGACCCCATCGCGGGTGTCACCGCAGCAGCGGTACGCCAACCTGCACCGCGCCATCGAGCGTGGACTCGACTCCGACGAGATCTGGAAGGAACTGGCCGCCGTCAGCCTGCACCTCGGACACGAAGACGAAGCGCGGCGCTGCGTTCCGCGCATCCGCAGCGCCGCCGCCCGTTCGGCCCTGGAGTCGCGGCTCGAACGGCTCGGCGTTCTTGCTGCGCCCGACGGCAACCATGCCGCGGCGCCGGCAGCCAGCGATGCCGGGCCCGACGCGACCGCACCGGCGGAAGCCGCCGGGCTGCGCGACCACTTCGCCGACGCCTGCCAGTACCTGCTGCACCAGCGCATGCCATGGCTGGCGCTGTTGACGACGCTGGCGTTCCCGTTGGTGATCGGGCTCGGCGGCTTCCTGACCGCCGGCGGCTCGATGCTGCTGTTGGCGGCGATCGCCGCGGTTCCTGGCCTGTGCGTGCTCGGCCTGGTCGGCGCCATGGCGCGGCAGGTCCTGTTGGCGAGCGCTCGTGGCGACAGCGACGTGCCGGCGATCCCGAGCTTCTGGACGCTGGTCGGTGACGCGCGCCGCTTCTTCGTCGACCTCGGGCTCGTGCTCGGCGTGCTGGTCGGACCTGCCGTCGCCGCCGCCGGGCTCGGTGCACCGTGGACCGCCGTGGTACCCGCGGCCGCCATCGGCGCGTTCTTCGTGCCGATGGCGTGGACGCTGCGCCAGGTGCACGGCGACCTGACGGCGCTGTCGCCAGTGCGTCTGGTCCGGGCCATCGCGCGGGCCGGTGGTTCCTATGCCGGCGTCGCCACCGTCGTCCTGCTGCTGTTCGTGCCGGCGACCCTCACCGCCATGGTGACCCTCGGTCGTCCGGTATGGGTGCAGATCGCCATCGTCGGGCCGCTCAGCGTGCTGCCGCTGTTCGTCTCGGCGCGCCTGCTCGGCACCTGGCTCGAGCCGCGCCGCCACTTCGTCGGCGCCACCCAGACTCCGGCAGCGAATGCCGGGCGCACGCAACCGCGCCCCGTCGTCACTGGCGTCGCCGCGGCTGCGCGACCGCACGCGCCGAAGCGGCCGGAAGCGCTCGAGCACTTCCGCGCCCCGGCGGCGGCACGATCGGCCAAGGCACAGCCCGTGCGTGCAACTGCGCGGGCAACTCCTCGACCGGTCGCAGCGAGGCCAGTGGCGCCTCGACCCGCGGCGGCGGCGCCGGCTGGTCATCGCACACCTCGCGCCATCGAAGGACGGGCGCCGGCGCGGCCGTGCGACGGGCCCGACCTCGCCCACATGCCCGGGGCTACGCTCGTGACCGGCGAAGATCGCCGGCGCCAGGGGGCTGCTGCCCGGCAGCCTTGATCCGCTAACCTGCCGGGCGATGGACCTGCACAAGTACCTGCGCGACGTTCCCGACTTCCCGAAGCCCGGCATCCTGTTCAAGGACATCACGCCGTTGCTGGCGTCGCCGCCGGCGATGACGGAGGCGATCGCGCGGCTCGCCCGTTTCGACGTCGGCCGCATCGACAAGGTCGCCGCGATCGAGTCGCGCGGCTTCCTGTTCGGGGTGCCGCTGGCGATGAAGCTCGGCGTCGGCTTCGTGCCGATCCGCAAGCCCGGCAAGCTGCCGTGGAAGACCAACCGCGTCGAGTACGTGCTCGAGTACGGCAAGGACGCGGTCGAGATCCACCAGGACGGCGTCAAGAAGGGCGAACGCGTGCTGCTGGTCGACGACCTGCTCGCGACCGGCGGCACCATGGGCGCTGCCTGCCAGCTGGTCGAGAGCTGCGGCGGCGAGGTCGCGGCGTGCGCGTTCGTGGTCGAACTGAGCTTCCTGCCCGGCCGCAAGCGTCTCGCTCCGCGCCGCGTCGAGTCGCTGGTCGCCGTCTCATGATCGGACGCTCCCGCGTTCGGGGCCGCGATCTGTAGTGCGGACCGGCTTGCCCCGGCTTGGGCGCGGCGATCGACGACCGGTAAGCCGTATCTCAGGCCGCTCCGCCGAACCTAGCGACCGGGACGCGCTTCTTGACGGTGAGCTGCCGCCAGTGCACGCGGATGTGCTCGACCTCCCGCAAGGTCTCCGCAGTGAAGTAGCTCTCGCCGCAGGCAGCGCAGGTGACCATGGGCACGTTTTCGATCAGGAACGCAGCAGCACCCCGGCCAAAGGTGCGGGTGACACGCCGCACACGCGCGCCGGCGGTGCCGCAGAGGTCGCAGTTCGTGATCCGTTTCGCTGGCATCCTCGTCACTCGAGGAAGACGGTGATGAAGACCAGTGTACCTGTCCTGGCGATCCTGAAGACCTGCGGCGGCGAGGTCGCGGCGTGCGCGTTCGTCGTCGAGCTGACCTTCCTGCCCGGCCGCAAGCGTCTCGCGCCGCGCCGGGTCGAGTCGCTGGTTGCGGTCTCGTGATGGGACCGGGCTTTTTGCGGCGCCCAAACCGTACCTGGCCAACGACTTGAGTGAATCGCTCAAGAAACTCTCCAGAACGGACTCAATCGCTCCCGGGGACCGGCCGATCATGGGCCACTGCCCCAGCGATGGGGCGTGTTCTTTGGTGTTTCGGCTCCCACCAAGTGCTTCTCGAAACGGCAAACCCGACGAAAGTCGGTGACGCAAAGCCATAGGGCCTTCGGTCCGGTTCTCCGGACCATGGCAGCCTGGTTCCCGAAATGAAGCGAAGGTCTCCGCGATCGCACCCGACTGCACGGCGCCCGCAGCGCCCCGGTCCAACCAGCCAGCATCGCGGACTCATCGTCACAGACTCCGGTTGTCCGCCGCCCGCGGCCAGCAGGAAGGGAACCCCGGCTCGCCCGCGAGCCGTTTCGGGATGCAGGAGCCGACGTCGCTCGATCGCGAGCGCGCCCCCGATCGTCCTCCCTTCCCGCCCTCCCCGTCCGCCGAGCCCGCCGGAGTCCTGACATGGCCAGAGC
>JBASWX010000413.1:0-4021 GCA_049276695.1 Planctomycetota bacterium | reverse complement strand
GGATGCGTTCGCCGAGCGGCGCCGCCATCGGGTCGGTGGCAGCCGCCGCCGCGCCCACGGGGTCACCGGCGAAGGTCGCGACCAGGCGCACCGACAGGCAGCAGGCACCGACCAGCAGCGGCTCGAGCGGCGCGAACACCGCGGGCAACGTCAGCCAGCACAGCGCGAACAGCAGCAGGCCGTAGAGCCCCACCGGGAACGCTGCCGATCGCTGGCGCACTGCTGGTCAACCTCGCGGCCGCGGCCGTCGCGGATGCTCCGGACAACGGGGAACACAGCACGCGGCGCGGGCCGGCGCCGCGCCGCCGCCGACCTCAGCCGAGATCCTCGCCGCCTTCGAGGAACTGCGAATACAGCTCGAGGTTCTCGAGGAAGATGCCGGTGCCGCGGGCGACCGCTTCGAGCGGGCGGTCGGCGACGCGCACGTCGAGTTCGGTCTCACGCGCGATCAGCTCGGGCAGGCCGCGCAGCAGCGAACCGCCGCCGCACAGCACGACGCCGGAGTCGACCAGGTCCGCCGCCAGTTCGGGCGGCGTGCGTTCGAGCACCGACTTGATCGCGCCGATCACCTTGCGCACCGGCTCCTGCAGCGCCTCGCGCACGTCGATCGAACTGATCACCGCGCGGCGCGGCAGGTTGATCAAGGAATCGCGGCCGCGCACCTCGACCTCGATCTCCTCCTCGAGCGGCATGCACGAGCCGGCGGCGATCTTCAGCCGCTCGGCGGTGATCTCGCCGATCAGCAGGTTGTACTTGGCGCGGATGTACTGGGCGATCGCGTCGTTGAAGTCGTCGCCGGCGACGCGCAGGCACTCGGCCATCACCACGTTGGCGAGCGAGATCACCGCGACCTCGCTGGTGCCGCCGCCGATGTCGACGATCATCGAGCCGCGCGGCTCGTGCACCGGCAGCCCGGCGCCGATCGCCGCCGCGGTCGGCTCGTCGACCAGGAACACCCGCCGCGCGCCGGCGCGTTCGGCGCTGCCGATCACCGCGCGCTTCTCGACCATCGTGATGCCCCACGGCACCGCGATGACCAGCCGCGGCTTGATCCACCGCTTGCCGCCGCACGCCTTGCTCATGAAGTAGCGCAGCATCTTCTCGGTGATCTCGAAGTCGGCGATCACGCCGCTCTTCATCGGCCGCACCGCCGAGATGCCGGGCGGCGTGCGCCCGAGGTACTCGAGCGCGGCGTCACCGACGGCCATGCCGTCGAGCAGCACTTCGCTCGAACCCTTGCGCACCGCGACCACCGACGGCTCGTCGAGCACGATGCCCTTGTCGCGCACGAACACCAACGTGTTCGCGGTGCCGAGATCGATGCCCAAGTCGACCGAGAAACCCCGCAACAGCCACTCGACCGGTTTCAGCATGGAACGCCCTGTTGCGCCCCCGCCGGCAAGGCGCGGGCAAGACCGTGACCAGCAGACACGCGCCGGGGACCAGACCGGCACGGCTGCAGGGTAGCGGTGGCTGGTCCGGTCGCAACGGATTCTTCGAACCGTCACGCCAGCAGCATGCGATCCAAAACGCACCCGGCCCCCACCAGCAGCGAGGCTGGCGGGGGCCGGAGATCGTCTTTGGCCGCCGGGGCGCACCCCGGGGCGAAGGGCTCAGGCGCCGTAGTGGCTGTTGGCGACCATCACCAACGCAATCGCGCCGATCAGCAGGAAGAACGTAGTGAGCACGATGCCGTCGTCGATGCCGAGGCCCGGCTTGCTGACGACCTCGACGTCACCTTCGGCGACGGCGGCGGCGGGGGCTGCTTTCTTGGCCATGGGAGTGTCCGGTTGGGAGTGGGGTGGGGACGTTCAGGGCGTCTTGGTCGCCGCCTTGTCGTTGACCTTGATCTCACCCTTCACCGGGAAGGTCTTGCACAGCACCGCGTTGGCGCTCGCTTCGTAGCGTTCGGCGATCGCCTCGCCCTTGTAGCCCGACGCGTCGTAGATCGCGAAGCCCCACTTGCCGCGCTCGATCGCTTCCTTGATGTCGATGTTGCCCGGGTTGTCGGTGATCTGGATCGTGCACAGCCGGCCGCTGGCGTTGGTCACCATGCCCGCGAGGTTCGGGGCGGCCATCGCGCGGACGAAGCCGTTGGTCTCGGCGACCTTGACCAGCAACTCGAGGCCCTTCTTGTCCGAGTCGAGCTGGGCGATCGCAGCGTCGCGCTTGGCAACCGTGTCGGTCATCTCGGCGATCGTGGTCTTGAGCTGGCGGTTCTCGGCCTCCGCGGCGACGCGGGCGTTGACCGCCTCGTCCTTGACCTTCTGGTCGGCGATCGCGGTGTCGTAGGCCTGCTTCGCCGTCGCGAACGCGGCCTTCATCTCGGTGTTGGCCGCCTGTGCCGTCGACAGCAGCTGCTTCATGTCGCCTTCCATCGAGGCGAGCTGCAGCGCCAGCTTCTTGTTGTCGTCGGTCAGCCTGGCGTTGGCGTTGCGCGCTTCGCCGAGCTGCGTCTCGTTCGCCGTCTTGGCGTTCTCGAACTGGTTGCGCTCGCTCTCGAGCTTGGCGATCTGCTCGTCGCTGGCCTTCTTCTCGGCCGCGCGATCCGTCTGCTCCTTCTGGAGCGCCGACTTGTAGTTGTGCTGCTTCTGCAGGTGCGTGCCGGAGAACACGATGAAGCCGCCGGCGAGCGCGAGATTGAGGACGATGAAGACGCGACCGATGGGACTCATGATGACCAGGTAACTCCTAACTTACTGTTGCACGGGCGAGCCTTGCGGGAACGGACGTGCAGTGTCGAGGGGCCCTGAGGGCGAGGGCTTTGCCAGAGGGGTTGGGAAGACGATCGAAGGCCTTGCAGCACCCCCACGTGTGTCGACGACCGACATGGGAGAACCGCGTCCCAGAGCGAGAGGGGCCTGGGGCCGCGGAATCCTAACTCCATGCCTTGGACCGTCAAGAACCACTTCCATGCGGGGCTCGGTCGGAACCGGACCCCGCCTGGCCCTGGGATGCCGTTCGGGCTGCACGCAGTCTAGCCCACCGCCACAGCCCGTGCAGGAGCAGCAGGCCGAGGCCCAGCGCCGCCGCCGGACCGGTGGCCGCACGCAGCCATGCCATCGGCGGCAACCGGCCGGACCCGAGTGGGACGGTGACGCGCAGAATTCGCGCGCTGCCAGCGCCCGGGCTGCCGGCCGGCCGCAGCGGCAGCGCTTCGACCAGGTGGCCCCGGCCGTCGACCAGCCCGGTCCAACCGTCCTGGGTGCAGCGCAGGATCGGCGTGCCGACCTCGAGCGCCCGCACCACGGTCATCGCCATCAGCTGCGTCAGTTCGCCGCCGCCTTCGTACCAGGCCTCGTTCGACAGCACGCACAGCCACCGCGCCCCCATCGCCACCTGCGCGCTCGCCGGGCCGGGGAACGCGTTGTCGTAGCAGAGCAGGGCGCCGAACGACACGCCGTTGCGATCGACCAGCGGCGGCAGTTCGCGCCCGGGCGTCGCCTCCGGCAGCGTGCCCAGCGCCGCGGCGAACGTCGCGCGCAGCCACGTCGCGATGCCGGCGGGCAGCCAGCCGAGGAACGGTTGGCGCTCGCCGCCCGGCACCAGGTGCCGCTTCTCCTGGTGCGCCAGTACGCGGCCGGTCGGCAATTCGAGCAGCAACGCCGCAGGCGTGCCGGGCGCCCGCTCGTCGCCGACGACGTTGGCGCCGACCACGAGCCGTGCTGAGCTCTTCGGCAATGCCCCCACCAGCAGCCGCGCGGTGCCCGCGGCGATCGCCGCCGTCGCGACCTCCTCGTAGACGGCACTCTCCGGCCACAGCACGAGGTCGGGCGGGTGACCACCGACCAGCTCGCGCGTCGGTACCAGCAGCCTGGCGGTGAACAGTTCGCGGCTGCGAGCCTGCCACTGCTCGCGCGTTGCAGCCGGCACGTCGGCAATGGGATGGAACCCTGGCTCGACTGCGGCGACGTCGACGGTCGCCGGGCCGGGTGCAGGTTCCATGCGGCGCAGCAGCGAGTGGCCGAGGGCCGTGCAGCCGATCGCCGCGGCGGCGACGACCGCGAACGCGCGCCACGCC
>JBASWX010000412.1:0-2114 GCA_049276695.1 Planctomycetota bacterium | reverse complement strand
CGCTGCCCCCCCGGCGCCCGCCGGCTACCGCTGTTGGACCGCCCGCCCGTGGCCGAACGGCGCACGCACGCCGCCGGTTGCCGGCCTACGATGCCGGCGTCTGGTCCGTCCTGCCCCCCGTTGGCCGGTGCCATCGGAGGTTGCCATGAGTCGCTGCCGTCGTGTTCTCGGTTTCGTGGTCGGGTCGATCGCGCTCCCGGGCGCGCTCGCCGCGCAGTGCGACAGCTGGCTCGCGCTGGGCGCAGGAACCGGCAGTTGGGTGACCGCGCTGACGACGCTGCCGAACGGGGACGTCGTCGCCGGCGGCACCTTCACCACCGCCGGCGGCCTGCCCGTGAACCGCATCGCGCGCTGGGACGGCAGCACCTGGTCGCCGCTGGGCTCGGGCCTCCAGGGCACCACGCTCGCGCTGACGGCGCTGCCGAACGGCGACTTGTTCGCCGCCGGCACCTTCACGATGGCCGGCGGCGTCCCGGCCGGCCGCATCGCGCGCTGGAACGGCGCGGCGTGGTCCGGATTGGCGGGCGGCTTCGGCGCCGACGTGATCGCGCTGACGGCGCTGCCCGGCGGCGACCTCGTCGCCGGCGGCCACTTCGAACGCGGCAGCGGACAGTGGCTGTTCCACATCGCGCGCTGGAACGGCAGTACCTGGTCGCCGCTCGGTCCAGGACTGAACGAGGACGTGTATGCGTTGACGACGCTGCCGAACGGCGACGTCGTCGCCGCTGGCCGGTTCGTCAGCGCCGGCGGCGTCCCGGCGCAGCGCGTCGCGCGGTGGGATGGCAGCACGTGGTCCGCGCTCGGGTCGGGCATGGACAACACCGTGCAGGCGCTGACCACGCTGCCGAACGGCGACCTCGTCGCCGGCGGCTGGTTCCACGTCGCCGGCGGAGTGCCGGTGAACTACATCGCCCGCTGGGATGGCACCGCGTGGTCGGCGCTGGGCACCGGCACCAACGACGCCGTCTGGGCGCTGGCTACGCTGCCGAACGGCGACCTGGTCGCCGGCGGCCAGTTCACCGCCGCGGGCGGCGTCGCGGCCAGCCGCGTCGCGCGGTGGGACGGCAGCGCCTGGTCGGCGCTCGGCACCGGCACCGACGGCCTGGTGTCGGCGCTGACGGTGCTGCCCGACGGCGACGTCGTCGCGGGTGGCCAGTTCACCACCGCCGGCGGCGTCGCCACCGCCAACGTCGCGCGCTTCGATTCCTGCCTGCCGGGCTACCGCGTGTTCGGCGGCGGTTGCCCTGGGTCGCTCGGCGTGCCCGGCAACGCCGCACTGCAGTTGCCGCGGCTCGGCACCACGATGACGGCGCAGATCACCCGGATGCCGCAGAACGCGGGATTCCTCGGGCTCGGCTGGAGCAGCACGATGGCGAGCGTCGGGCCGCTGCCGATCGAACTCTCGGCGCTCGGCATGCCTGGCTGCTCGGTACGCGTTGCCCTCGACCACGTGCAGTTCCTGCCCGGCACAGGTCTGGTCGGCACCTGGTCGCTCGCGATCCCCAACCAGACGGCACTGCTCGGCGTCGTGTTCCACAGCCAGTGCCTGGTCGTCGATCCGCCGGTCAATGCGTTCGGTGCGACGCTGTCGGACGCCGCCACGGCGGTCATCGGGCTGTAGCCGGCGGGTTGCGGCGGCGCGCGCGGGGTCACGGCATCAGCAGCAGCCTGCAGCCACCGACCTCGCGCATGCCCGCGCGTTCGTAGGCGCGCCGCGCCGGCACGTTGTGTTTGCCGACGTGCAGGCAGACCTCGCCGCGGGCCGCCGCCAGCACCGAGGCCAGCAGTGCCTGCGCCAGTCCCTGGCCGCGGTGTTCGGGGAACGTGAACACGCCCTCGACCACCTGGCCGCCCGGCCCGTCGCTGCCGACGTCGAGCTTGCAGATGGGTCCGCCCAGCGGGCCGAGCACGCGCGTGGTGCCGTTGGCGATGCGTTCGTCGATGGTGTCGCGCAGCCAGCGGCGGTCGACGCGGGCGGGGTCGAGGTTGAGGTCGGCCTGGTTGAGCGCCAGCGTCGCGGCAACCAGCCGGTCGCGGTCGGCGCGCTCGGCCTTGCGCATGCCGGCGGGCGGACGCTCGCCGGCGGCGGTCGCGGCACTGCCGGAGTAGTAGAC
>JBASWX010000411.1:0-7803 GCA_049276695.1 Planctomycetota bacterium | reverse complement strand
GTGCGCTGGCGGCGCAGCGCGTGCGGCCGCGCACCTGGCTGGTGGCCGCGGCCCTCGCGCTGGTCGCCAGTGCCCTGGGCAGCACGCAGGTCGTCACCGAGCACAAGATCACCGAGGACCTGTGGCCCGACTCGCCGGTGATGGCGCAGATGCGGTGGTACGAGGAACGCTTCGTCGGCATCGTGCCGTCGGAAGTGCTGGTCGGGACCAAGGCCGGCTTCGGCGAACGGGAACGCAGCCAGCTCGCGACGCTGTGCACGCGCATCGAGGCCCAGGCCGGGGTGTCGCGCACGCTGTCGCTCGCCGACCTGTTCGCCGATGGCCTGCCGGCGCTGCTGCTGCCGGTGCTGGCGAAGTCGGGCGTGCTGCCGGCGGGCCTGGTGGCCGACGACGGCCGCTCGGCGCGCGTGCTGGTGTTCCGTGGCGATCTCGGCACCTCGGCGTGGCAGCGCTACGCCGCGGCGTTCCCGGGCCTCGGTGCCGACCTGCCCGACCTGCGGGTCCGGCTGTGCGGCCTGCAGATGGTCGGTACCGAGCAGGTGCTGCGCATGACCAGCGACCTGGCGTGGTCGTTCGCCGGTTCGATCGTGCTGATCTTCGTGCTGGTGTGGCTGCAGTGCCGCGATGCCGGGCTGGCCGGCGTCGCGATGCTGTCGTGCCTGTTGCCGATGCTGGCGGTGCTGGCGCTGATGGCGGCCACCGGACTCACGCTGCGGCCGCTGACGGTGATCGCGTTCTGCGTCGCGTTCGGGCTGATGATCGACGATGCGATCCACCTGATCGCGCGCTGGCAGGAGGAACGGCGGCGCGGGCTCGTGGCCAGCGACGCGGTGCGGGCGACGCTGGCGACGGCCGGCCGGCCGGTCGTGGTCACCACGCTGCTGCTGCTGGTCGGCTTCCTGGTGATCCTCGGCAGCGGCTTCCGCGGCACCTTCGTGTTCGGCCTCTTGGTCGTGGTGTCGCTGCTCGGCGCGCTGCTGGCGGCGCTGGTGCCGTTGCCAGCGCTGCTGGCCGTGCTGCCCGCGCGTCAGGATCCCAAGGGCCCGCCGTAGACTTCGTGGTAGTCGGCCATCGCCGCGGTGATCACCGCATACGCGCGCTGCTTGTCGTACGGCGTGATCGGCAAGGGCGCAGTGTCGGGCAGCAGCTTGTAGGTCGAGAAGTAGTGGCGCAGCCGTTCGACCAGCACCCCCGGCAGCTGCGCGAGGTCGTCGACGTCGCCCCACACGAAGTCGCCGGCCAGCACCGCGACGATCTTGTCGTCGGCCTCGCCGTTGTCGAGCATCGTCAGCCCGCCGATGACCTTGGCCTTGACCAGGATCTCGCGGGCGTTGATCGGACGTTCGCTGAGCACGCAGATGTCGAGCGGGTCGCCGTCGCCCTTCTTGGCGCCGGGCGTCAGCGCGCCGACGCGCTGCGCGCACAAGGTGCGCGGCACGAAGCCGTACAGGCTCGGCGGCTGCGAACTGGTGCGCTGCGGGCGGTCGACGCGCAGGAAGCCGTTGACCTTGTCGATCTCGTACTTCACCAGGTCGAACGGCGTGATCTCGACGTAGGCCTGCACCAGGCCCGGGGGTTTGGGGCCGGGCGAGATGCCGTGCCAGGGGTGCGGGCGCCAGGTGTAGAACGGTTCGGGGAAGGTCATGCCGGGCCGGGCAGGATAGGGACCGGGCGCTCCGGTGCTACAGTCGAACGGCATGGTGCGCGCGAACAGGATGTTGCCCGTGCTGTGCCTCGCCTGGGCGCTGCCGGGACTGCCAGCACAGGTGAGCACGGCGATCGAGAAGCGGATCGCGGCGCTGCCGAAGAGCCACTACTTCGTGATGCCGCCGCGGTCGGGTCCGATCGCTGGCGGCAAGCACGGCCTCGTCGTCGTGCTGCCCGGCGGGTCCGGCGGCCGCGACTTTCTGCCGTGGGTCGAGCACACGCTGTTCGCGGAGGCGCCCGACGATTGTGTCGGCGTCATGCTGACCGCGGTCCGTTGGAACGACAACCAGACGACGGTCTGGTGTACGAGCCAGGACGACGCCAAGGAGATGCAGTACTCGACCGAACAGTACGTGCGCGCGGTGGTCGCCGCGGTCGAGAAGGACAACGTGGTCGATCCGGCGCGGCGCGTGATCGTCGGCTGGTCGTCGAGCGGGCCGGCGATCCAATCGTTGGTGGCGCAACCCGATTCGCCGTTCGAACGCGCCTACGTCGCGATGTCGGTGTGGCCGCGCGGGCTCGAGCTGTCCGCGGTGAAGGGCCGGCGTTACGTGCTCGACCACTCGCCGCAGGATCAGCAGACGGCGTTCTCGCACTGCCGGCGGGCGTTCGCCGCGTTGACCAAGGCGGGTGCTTCCGTGCGGCTGTCGCCCTACGGCGGCGGGCATGGCTGGCACGACAGTCCGGCGGCGCGGCTGCGCGCCGGCCTGCAGTGGCTGCTGTCGAAGGACGCGGCTCCCAAGCCGGTGTGGCCACCGGGTCCGGTCGCCAGCAGCGGGGCCAAGCTCGTCAATCTCGTCACCAACCCCGGCTTCGAGGACGACCTGAAGGGTTGGAACCTGGTCGCCAACAGCCAGCGCCTGCAGGCCGCGGCGAGCAAGGCGGACAAGCGCGGCGGCAAGGCGGCGCTGCAGCTGCAGAAGACCGGCGGCGCCCCGATCGACCTGCTGCGCCAGGAAGTCGAGTTGCCACCGGGCAGCAAGCTCGTCGCCTCGCTGCAGGTGAAGAGCAAAGGCGCGGCGGGCGCCTTCGTGAAGGTCTGGATGTACGGCGACGACAACGACGACGCCGTGCACCAGGACGCCACGCTCGTGGACGTTCCGCCGGAGACCGCCTGGAAGAAGTTCGAGCGCGAGTGGCCGGTCAAGGGGGCGACGCGTGCCATCGTCCAGATCGCGATGCTGGAAGGTGGCGAGGTCTGGGTCGACGACGTCCTGGTCGCGGTCGTCAAGTAGCGCGGCCGATGCCCGAGCTGCCGGACGTCACGCTCTACCGCGAACGCCTGCAGGCGCTGCTCGGCGGCGTCGTGCTCACGGAACTGCGGCTGCTCAGTCCGTTCCTGCTGCGCTCGGTGAGCCCGCCGCCGTCGGCGGTGCACGGGCTGCCGCTGCTGGCGGTCGAGCGCCTCGGCAAGCGCCTCGTGTTCGAGTTCCCCGGTGAGCTGTTCGTGGTGCTGCACCTGATGATCGCCGGGCGGCTGCACTGGCATGCGCGCAGCCGGAAGCTCGGCAGCCGGATCGACCTCGCCGCCTTCGACTTCGCGACCGGTACGCTGGTGCTGACCGAGGCGGCGACGAAGAAGCGGGCTTCGCTGCACGTCGTGCAGGGTCGGGCGGGACTCGCGGCGTTCGATCGCGGCGGCCTCGAGGTACATGGGGCGTCGCGCGCGCAGTTCCGCGACGCCCTGTTGCGCGAGAACCGCACCGTGAAGCGCGCGCTGTGCGATCCGACGCTGTTCAGCGGCATCGGCAACGCCTACTCCGACGAGATCCTGCACGCGGCCCGGCTGTCGCCGGTGGTGCTGACTTCGCGGCTGCACGACGACGAGGTCGAACGGCTGCGCATCGCGATCGTCGCCACGTTCGACCAGTGGACCGGACGGCTGCGCGCCGAGGTCGGCGACGGCTTCCCCGAGAAGGTCACCGCGTTCCGGCCCGGGATGGCGGTGCACGGCCGCTACGGCAAGCCGTGCCCCGTCCCAGAGCCCGGTGCAGCGCATCCGCTACGCGGACAACGAGTGCAACTACTGCACAGTCTGCCAGTGCGGCGGCAAGCTGCTGGCCGATCGCGGGCTGTCGACGCTGCTGAAGAAGGACTGGCCGAAGACGCTCGCCGAGCTCGAGGAACGGCGGCGGGGCGGCTGATCGGCTTGCACCAGGCGACGACCTGGCGGCGCGCTCGGCGCGATGCCGCCGGGCGAGCCGGTGGCGGTGCCGCGGTGAGACTGTGGATGCAGCGAGAACCGCCGCGGCGCCGATGAAGGCGGTGTGACCGGCGGTTCGCAACGGCGGGATGGGCGGCATGCCCTGATGGCGATGTGTGCCTTGGGGGCGATTGCCGTCGGTGGCTGCCTGGCGCTGCTGGATGCGGTGTCGGGCCTCACCGCGGGGCGCATCGTTCCGGCGCCTGGCTCGCCGCCCGCGCCAGCGGCGATGCCGCCGGCGGCACCGCTCGGCGAAGTGGACGTGGGCTCGCCCGCGATCGGCACGACCCGCGAGGACGTGCACACCGGCGACGATGCAGCCCGGACACTGCGGGTGTACGTTCGCCAGGATCTGGCCCGGAGCTGGCCTCACTACACCGGGCCGTTGGTGATCGAAGTGGATGGGGCGGTGGTCGCGCAGCCGACGCTGAGCAACGGCGATGCGATCGACGTGCCCGTGCCGGCGCGGTCGCGGTCGCTGTGCTTCCGTGCTCCCGACCACGAACCGGCGGTGTTGTCGCTGCCGTTGCCGCCGCCGCGTCCACGAGCGACCGTCGACGCGACCGTCAAGTTGGTGCCCGCGGGTGCCGTGCAGATCCGCGTCGTCGGGCTGGCGCCGATCGACGGGGTGACTCCGCGACTGGATGTCTCCTTGGTGACGTCGGGGCTGTACGCCGCGCGGGGCGAATGGACTGGCGAACTCACCGGCGAGCAGATCCTGCGGTACGTGCTCGGCGAGCCGTTCCACTGGGACGCGACGCTCGTGGTCGGGCAGCAACGGTTCTCGTGGTCCGGCGATGCCGCAGCGCTGCGGGCCGGGGAGCCCAGGGAGCTCGCACTCGACGTCGCCGCGGTTCGCCGCGAGCGCTTCCGGCTGGTTGGAGCGTCGCCGGAGCTGTGCGCGCTCGTCACCGCGCGCCGCCAGTACGAAGTCGGCGGTGGAACCGCCTACGAAGAGGTCACGTTCGGGGGCGATGGGACCTGCGAACTGACGGCGCGACCGGACGCGTCGTGGTCGTGCTGCCGCCTGCCCCTGCGCGCCGAGTGCAGGCCCGAGGAGACGTGGCTGTCCATGGATGGTGGTCTGGTCGCGCTCGGCATGCGCGGCGCCGATGGCAAGCCGGTCGCGACGCGTCTGTACACCAACGACGGCATCGAGGCCGGCATGCAGCGTGAGCAGCACGTGCTGGCGCGGGCAGCGGTGGCGCCATCGGTGTGGCTCGGCCCGACCTTCGCCGAGAGCATCGAAGTCGTCGGCGGCGCACTGCCGGTCGATCGTGACGTCGTCTGGCTCGAGGCCGGCGCCGCCCCGCATCCCGGCCGCGTGCAGGTTGTCGTCGCGGGTTCGTCGCCAGCGGCGAAACGGCCGCCGGGCACCTCGGTACACGTCGAGGCGGGCGAGCAGTACCGGCGGCAGTTCCAGGAACTCGAGTTCGCGGTGCCAGTGGGACGCACGATCGACGTGCGCTGGCGGATCGGCGGCAACGATGGGCCGTGGATCGCCCGCGGCCTGCGGGTCGAGCGTGGCGAGGTGCGCGAAGTCGCTGCCGACTGGCCGGTGGCGCAGACCTGGAAGGGCTCCGTCGCCGGTTTCGCCGAGCTGCCCGCGCACCAACGCTGGCACCGGGTCAGTTGGGGGGAACCGGCGCCGAACCGCATGTGGCAGGGCATGGAGCGACTCGCTGGCGAGGGCACGTTCGCGCTGGTGCTGCCCGCGGGCGCGCCCCTGCCCGGATGGTGGGAGCTGTTCGCCGGGCAGGTGCGCATCGCCGCCGGCATCGCCGAAGTCGACGACGCAGCCCGCACCTTCGTCCTGCGCCCGCTCCAGCAGCTGCAGTGGGTGACTCCCGTGGTCGAGGTACCGCCGCCGTGGGTCCTGATGTCCGCCGGCGTCGCGCGACGTTGGCCGAACTTCCTCGGCCGGCACGACGACCGGCGGCCGGTGCCGGTGCCCGCTGGCGAGGTGGTGCACGGCGTCGTGCTGACGAACCAACGCGCGGTCGCCTGGTTCACGCTCGACAGCCGCGCGCCCGACGCGCCGATCCGTGCTTGCGGTGGCCGCACGATCGAGGTGCGCATGCGGGAACCGGACACGACCCGGTGGATCTGCCTCTGCGGTCCGCACGGCCAGCTCGACGCTGGCCTCGAAGTGAACGGCACGAAGCCGCTGCGCCTGTTCGTGCCGACCGGCACGCGCTCGCTCGCGGTGTTCGACAACGACCGCCCGAACGACTCGCCGTACGAGGTGCCGCTGCCGGCTGGCGACGTCGCGGTGATCGACTAGGCCGCGCAGCCGGGCCGAGGGCTGCGTGCCATCGGCGGTTCCGGGCGGTCTTCAAGAAGCGGGCAGGTCGTGACGATGCTCGGTCTGCACGCCGCGCAGGGTCCGGGGGGGCCAGCGCGCGGCGGGGTGCAGACTGTGCGGGATCAGGGGGTCTGCGCCGCGAGGCCGGCAACGGGTGGGGGCCCGTCCGGCGTCGTGTGGCACTGCCGGTGGCCATGGGGGTGGCCGCTGGCGGTCGGGCGCCCGCGGTGCCTCGCAACGCCGTGGGACCGCCTTGTCCACGGCGAAGCCCGCGTGGCGCGCGCGTGGCAGTGGCGACGGCCGGCGCTATCGTGACGCACGTTCGTCCGGTTCACCGCGGGAAACGTGCCGACCAACGACTCCGAACCGCCGCCACTCGCCACCGACAGCGGCACCCTGGGCCGAGGGTGGACCGTGCTGCTGCTCGGCCTCGCCCTCGCGGTCGGCATCGCCGGCTTCGCCAGCGGCATCGCGCTGCAGCCGGACGCGACGACGCGGCTGCGCGACGATGCGTTCTACGAGTTCACCTGGGCGGCGAACGTCGCGCGCGGCGTCGGACCGGTGGTCAGCGACGGTGTGACCACTAGCGGGGTGCAACTGCTGTGGTCGCTGCTGCTGGTGCCGGTTGCGTGGCTGTTCTCGCCGGCGGCGTTGCCGGTGCTGGCTCCGTGGCTCGGCCTGTTGCTGCACCTGCTGACCGCCGGCCTGTGGTACCGCGCGTCCGCCGACCGCGTGACCGGGCTGTGCGCCGCCGCCTGCTGGGCCGGCCATGCGCTGCTGGTGCGCGAGTGCCAGAACGGCCAGGAGACCGCGCTCGCGTGCCTCGTCACCACCCTGCTGTGGCTGCAGCGGCGCGCGCCGGAACGCTGGTTCGCGCTGCTCGGGGTGTTCGCGGTGTTCGCCCGCAGCGACCTGTTCGCGCTCGTGCTGCTGCTGTCGTTGTGGCGGCACCGTGCGCGGTGGTGGCGCGGGCTCGGCAGTCCGGCGCTGGCGTTGGCGCTGCACGTCGGCGCGAACGTGGCGCTGGGCGGCGGGGTGTGGCAGGACTCGGCGCTGCCGATGGCGTGGCTGTGGCACGCCAACCAGGCGGCCGCGGATCCCGCGGGCGAGGAGTGGCTGGCGCGGGTCTGGTGGTTCCTGCGGCCGGCGCTGCTCGGCGGGCCGTTCGCGCTGGCGTCGGCGTTCGGCCTGGGCTTCCTGGTGTTCCTGGTGGTGCGGCCGCTGTGGCCGACGTCGCTGCGCGCGGTACCAGCACTCGCGGTCGGCTGCGCCAGCGCCTGCGGCGCGCGCGACCTGCTGACGGTGGGCTGGGCCGCCCTGCTGCTGGCGTTGCTGCCGCGCAGCCGGCGCCGCCCGCTGCCGAAGTTGCTGCTGGCGCTGGGCGCCGGACTCGGCGCGATCGTCGTGCTGCACTGGGCGGTGCGCTGGTACCCGCGCGACTACTACGTCGCGCCGCTGGTCGTGGCCGGAGTCGCGGTGATCGTGCGCTACGGCCGGCGGCAGCTCGTGCTGCTGCTGTTCGTGGTGGCGCAGGGCGTCGACCTCGGCCGCGTGCAGCCGGAACCGCTCGCCGGGCAGGCCGCGATGC
>JBASWX010000410.1:0-2409 GCA_049276695.1 Planctomycetota bacterium | reverse complement strand
GCACCGGCGCGAGCGGCGAAGGAACTGGCGCGCGGCGAGGTCGCCGCCGACGGCACGTTCACGCTCGGCCCGCTGCCGCGCGGGGTCGCGACGCTGCGGCTGCACGCCTGGCTCGAGGGCAGCGCGGTGCACGCGGCCGTGGTGCAGCATGCGCTCGGCGAGATCGACGCTGTCGGTGGCGTCGTCGAACGCGAGTTCGCCGTCGCTGCGTTCGCACCGGCGACCGTGACCGGCATCGTGTTGCTCGATGGTCAGCCGGTGGTGGACGGCCAGTTCTTCCTGCGGCGCATCGAGCCCGAGCCGCGGGCCTACGTACGCATCGCGACCGGCAAGGACGGCCGCTTCCGCACGCGCGTCTCGCCCGGTCTGCTCGGGGCCCAGCTGGCGATCCCGTCGCAGCCGGGCCCAGGCCACGTGATCCTGCCGCTGCCCGAGCGCTGGACGGTCGGTGCGGGGGCGAGCGCCGAGTTGCGGGTCGAGGGGCGCACGCGCGTGCTGCGGCTGCGGTTGAGCGGTCGCGACGGCAGGCCGCTCGGCAACCGGCGGGTGCGCGCGGAGTCGGTCGATGGCTACAACCGGCCTGGCTCCCTGACCAGCGATGCCGAAGGCGTCGTCGAGATCGCGCCAGCGCCGTACGACGAGTTCACCGTGCGCGTCCAGGACGACCCCGGTCCCGAACTCGTCTCGCCGCCGCTGGTGGTGCCAGTCGGGGACGGTCCCGCGTCGTTGGCGGTGCGGCTGGGCGGCTGAACCTCGCCGACCGTCCTTCCTCGCGGCCGAAGCGTGCTGCGGCCGGGAGCGGGTGGCATGCTGCGTCGTCGTCGGACGCTGCGACCATGCGCATCCTCCACACCGCGGACTGGCACCTCGGACACACGCTGCGCGATCACTCGCGCGCGGCGGAGCACGAGCACTTCCTGCGCTGGCTCTGCGCGACGATCGTCGAACGGCAGGTCGACGCGCTGCTGATCGCGGGCGACGTGTTCGAGGCGGCCAACCCGCCGCCGCCGGCGCTGCGGGCGTGGTACCAGTTCCTCGGCGAACTGAAGAAGGCGGCTCCGGCGGTGCAGGTGGTGGTGATCGCGGGCAACCACGACTCGGCGGCGCGGCTGGTCGCGCCGCGCGAACTGCTGGCGGCGTTCGACGTGCGCGTGGTCGGGTCGTTGGAACGGAACGCCGATGGGCGCCTCGCCACCGAAGAGCTGCTGGTGCCGCTGCGCGACCGCGACGGCAAGGTCGCGGCGCTGTGCGTCGCGATCCCGTTCCTGCGGCCAGGTGACGTCACCGCGCTGGTGCCGCCGACGCCGGAGCCCGCAGCCGTGCCCCTGCCTGCTGGCGGCGATGGCGGTTACGTGCTGCCGCGGCCGGCGAGCGACGAGGCACGCGGCGAACTCGCGGGCGATCCGCTGATCGACGGCATGCGCGCGCTGCACCAGGAAGTGTTCGCGGCGGCGCGCGCGGCCCGCGGTTCGGGCCAGGCGCTGGTCGCGATGGCGCACGGCTACCTGGTCGGCGGCGCGATCAGCGAACTGTCCGAACGCAAGGTGCTCGGCGGCAACCAGCACGCGCTGCCGGTCGACCTGTTCCCCGAGGAGTGTGCGTACGTGGCGCTCGGCCATCTGCACCGGCCGCAGCCGGTCGCCGGGAGGGAGCACGTGCGTTACAGCGGCTCGCCGCTGCCGCTGTCGATGCCGGAGCGCGTGCACGCGCACCACGTCGTGTTTGCCGATCTCGACGGCGAACGGCTGGCGAAGACCTGGTCGCTGCGCGTGCCGCAGCTGGTGGCGCTGGTGCGCCTGCCGCAGCACGGTGCGTTGCTGCCGGACGATGCGCTGGCCGCCGTCGCCGCCCTGCCGCCTCGCGATCCGGCGCGGCCCGAGGACTTGCGGCCGCTGGTCGAGGTCGCGGTGCAGTTGCCGCAGCCGTCGCCGCAGGTTGCCGAACGCATCGCGCGCGCGATCGCCGACCGCGACGCGCGCCTGGTCCGGGTCGAGGTCGTGGCGCCGCCGGCCGAAGGCCTCGAGTCCACGACTGGCGAACGCCAGCCGACCGAGCTGCTGTCACTGCAGCCGGAGGAAGTGTTCGTGCGCCGCTACCACAAGTCGCACCAGGGGCCGGTGCCCGAGCCGCTGCTGGCCGCGTTCCGCACACTGCTCGACGACGTGCAGCACGGAGGCCCGGCGTGAGGATCCTGGCACCATGAGGATCCTGGCGATCCGTGGCCAGAACCTGGCGAGCCTCGCGCAGTCGTTCGAGGTCGACCTGGTGCGTGGGCCGCTGGGTGGCACCGGCCTGTTCGCGATCGTTGGGCCGGTGGGGGCGGGCAAGAGCACGCTGCTCGATGCGCTGTGCCTGCCGCTATTCGACCGCACGCCGCGGCTGACCGGGCGCGGTGGCGTGCCGGTCGGC
>JBASWX010000409.1:0-3111 GCA_049276695.1 Planctomycetota bacterium | reverse complement strand
CGCTTGCCCCGTTCCGCTCGCCAGTCCACCATTCGCGGCCCCGCACCGTGAGCAGGATCACCAAGGTCTGGATCGAAACCGGCTGCATCTCGTGCAAGCTGTGCCAGGACATCGCGCCGGCGGTGTTCCTGGTCGACGACGACAAGGACTGCGTGGTCAAGCCCGACGCCGCGACCCACTTCGCGAACCGCCGCGACGACATCGAACAGGCGATGCGCGACTGCCCGGTCGAGGTGATCAAGCTCGAGCAGACAGGGTGAGCGGCGCGCCGCCGCCGTTCAGCCGCCCGGTGGCCGCCGGCGCACCGCGATCACGCTGAGGTCGTCGGTGACCGCGGCCCCGCCGCGGAAACGGTCGACATCCTGCACGACCTCGGCCAGCAGCCGCGCCGCGGGAGCCCCGCGCTGCGCCGCGGCGGCGCGCGCCAGCCGTTCGTCGCCGTACAACGACCGGTCGGCCGCCTCGCACTCGATCACGCCGTCGGTGTACAGCACCAGCGAATCGCCGGGCTGCAGCCGGACGGTGGACGACGTGTACCCGGTGTCGGCATCCAGGCCGAGCGCCATGCCGCCGCCGTCGAGGGCCACGGCCCCCTTGCCATTCACGTGCAGCACCGGGCAGTGCCCGGCATTGACGACCTCAGCGGTGCCGTTCGGATCGAGCACCACCACCGCCATCGTGATGAACTTGCCGACCGGCGCCAGCCGGCAGTGCACACGGTTGACGCGCGCGACCACCTCGCCGAGCGCGCGCCCCTGCACGATCTCCGCCGCCAGGGCGCCCTGCAGCGACGCGGCCAGCAGCGACGCCGACACGCCCTTGCCGCAGACGTCGGCGACCACCAGCGCCATGCGGCCATCGCCGAGGTCGAACTGGTCGACGTAGTCGCCGCCGAGTTCGTGGCACGGCACGCAGGTGCCGGCGACCTCGAACACCGGCGTCGAACGCCACTGTTCCGGCATCAGCGCCGATTGCACCTCGCGCGCCATCGCGACTTCCTGCTCGATGCGCCGCTTCTGCTCGGCGTCGCGCATCAGCCGCGCGTTCTCGATCACCGCCGACGCGTCGTTGGCGAGCCGGCCGAGGATGTCGAGGTCGAAGCCGCCGAAGCCGCCGCGCTGCCGCCGGCTGTCGAGGTAGACGACGCCGAACACGGTCAGCGCGCCGGTGTCGCGCCCTTCCTGCGCGTGGAAACGCACCAGCGGCAACGTCACCGCCGAGCGCAGCTCGAGCGACACGATGCTCGCCTGCAGCGCGAGGTCGGCGTCCTGGTTGATGTCCTCGACGATGCTCGGCCTGTTGACCGTGAACGCCTTGCGCACCAGGGTCTCGCTCAGCTTCAGCCCGTCGAGGGGCAGCGACCTGCCGCCCGATCCGCGCGCGACCTGGGTGTCGAGCGTGTCGTCGTCGCGGCGCAGGATCAGCATGCCGCGTTCGGCCTTGGTCACCTCGATCGCGAGGTCGACGACGTCGCGCAGCAGTTCGTCGAGCGAGAAGCCGCCGCCGAGCTTGGTGCTGAACTCGAAGAAGCGCGCGAGCCGCGCCATGCCGCCCTGGTCGTGCGCGGTCGCGACCGCCGAGAACATCGTCGAGTCGATGCGCTCCTTCGGCGCGCGGAAGGTGATGCGCGCGGGCGAGCTGGTGCCGAGTTCGATCAGGTCGCCATCGGCCAGCTCGTGCTGCTTGACCTGCTGGCCGTTCACCATCACGCCGGCGAGGCTGCCGAGGTCGAACACCACGTAGCCGCCGTTCGCGGGGCGGATCTCGGCGTGCGTCTTGCTCACGTGGCCGTCCGGGAAGTGCACGTGGCTTTCCTTGCTGCGCCCGATCCGGACCGCGGTGTCGCCGAGCAGGAAGCGCGACGCCGGCAGGTCGCCGTATTCGATGTCGAGGTGTCCGCGGCCGGCGGTCATTGCGGGCGGCGATGGTCGGCAGGCGCGCCGACCGCGTCAAGGAGCGCGGTGGGATGGACGCGCGAACACCCCCGATTGACGCCGCACATTCGTGGGAGAACATGGCCGGCATGCCCCGCTCGCTGCCCGCGTGTGCCTTCGTCCTTGCCGCCGCGAGCGCCGCGGTTGCGCAGTCGGGCTGGTTGCTGCGCAACCCGTCGCAGGCGCCGTCAGCACGCCATGGCCACGCGCTGGCCTACGACGTCGCGCGCGGCGTCACGGTGCTGTTCGGCGGCATCGCGAACCCCGTCGCCCTGGGCGACACCTGGGAGTGGAACGGCTCGAACTGGACCCAGCGCTTTCCGGCCAACGCACCGTCGCCGCGACTCGCCCATGCGATGGCGTTCGACAGCGCGCGCAACCGCGTCGTGGTGTTCGGCGGCGCCTTCGCCCCGCCGGTCGCCACCGTCAGCGACGAGACCTGGGAGTGGGACGGCAACAACTGGTACCAGCTGCAGCCACCGGTCCGTCCCTCGCCGCGAAGCGGCGCTGCGATGACCTACGACGCGGCGCGCAACGTCTGCGTGTTGTTCGGTGGCAGCAACCTCACCATCACCAGTGTCAACGACGACACCTGGGAGTGGAATGGCACGACCTGGGTGCTGCGCACTCCGCTGGTGCGGCCGCCGGGGCGCTGGCGACCGTTCCTGGCCTACGACCAGGCGCTCGGCCAGGTGACGCTGTTCGGCGGCGGCGACGCCGCTGGCACCGGCTATCAGCCATTCGCCGACACCTGGACCTGGAACGGCACCTCCTGGCAGCAACGCGCACCGCTCACCACGCCGACCGCGCGCAACGGTGGCGGCAGCGCCTACGACGGGCAGCGCGGCCTGCTGGTGACCTGGGGCGGCACGACGAGCATCGCCAGCGCGAACGCCCAGACGTGGGTCTGGAACGGAACCGACTGGCGACACGACCCGCGCACGCCGGCACCAGCGGGGCGCTGGGCGACGGCGGCCGCGTACGACCTGGCGCGCGGACGCACGGTGTTGTTCGGCGGTGCGGGCAACGGCTGGACGCTGCTCGGGGACACCTGGGCCGCTAATCCGTTGAAGGCTCGCGTGGCGCAACACTTTTCTACGCGCATTGCTTGAGCTTGGTTATGGACGCATCGAGGGCAGCGAGGGTGGCTGTGAGCAGGGTTCGTCCGGCCTTGGTG
>JBASWX010000408.1:0-9502 GCA_049276695.1 Planctomycetota bacterium | reverse complement strand
GCACTGCAGCGATGCGCGCCAGGCCCTCGGCCGGCGGCAGGCCACCGCGCACCACCGCGTCCCGGATCGTGTACAGCTCGGCCAGGCGGCCAAGGTCGTGGTCGCCCGGCTGCACGCGCATCAGCGTCGTCTTCGCTTCGGCGCCGCGTTCCCCCACCGCAGCGAAGATCGCGGTCGGCGTCGAGAAGAAGCTGCCCTGCAGGCCGAGCGCATGACAACACGCGTCCATCGTGTCCTCGACGCGGTAGGACGGACTGCCGAGCGCGTGCATCGCGCGGCCGATCTCCAACACGAACTGTTGCGCACTCACCGGCCGCGCACCTTACGAGCCCGGGGCGCAGTTTTCCCAGACAGCGTCCGTGCGTCAGCGGATGTCCGGCAGACAAGGCGCCGCACCGGCCTGCCGGCGGAACGCCGCCTGCCGCATCGTCGCGAGGTACAGGTCCAGTGCATCGACCAGGGCCTCGTGCGCCGCGCGGTCGTCCGGGTGCTGGCGTTCGGCCGGCGCCGCGGCGATCACGCCGTCGATGCACTGCTCGATCGACAGGTCGTGGAAGCCTACGTACTCGCGTTCGCGGGTCGTCAGGCCGGCGCGCAGGTAGCCGCGCAGTTCGCCTTCGGTCCGCAGCGCCGCGAGTTCGCGCCACACCCATTGCAGGTGCGCCGGATCGGTCATCGCGTTCCGTGCCGCAGCCGGTCCGGGCGCCGGTGGCGACGCCCAAACACACGCGGTGCCAGCCAACGCGAGCAGGAACGACGCACGCCGCGTGGATTGGCCCATGTCCGTGCAATGACTACAGGGTGCTGAGAACAGGCTACACGCGCCCTGCGCCCGCAGCCCCTGTCGCGACCGCCGGCACGGAACCTGCACCGTGCCGCGTCCCATGCGCCTCTCCCCGCTCTCGTTCGTAGTGCTCGCCGCCGCCCCGCTCGCCGCGCAGTCGATCGCGTTCCAGCCGCGCGTCGACTTCGGCATGGCGCAGGAGAACGGCCAGCGCTGCGTGTGCGCCGACTTCGACCACGACGGCAACCTCGACATCGCGGCGACGATGGAGGGGTACAACGTCGGCAAGGTCCAGATCCTGTTCGGCGACGGCCAGTCCGACTTCGGCACGTCGTTCGACGTGATCTCGTACGTCGCGTGGGGCCTCGCGCAGGGCGACTGGAACGGCGACGGCTGGGTCGACCTGGCCGCGACCAGCTACGGCTGGGCCCAGCACGGCGTCCGGATCTGGGCCAACAACCAGAACGGCGGCCTCACCTACGCTGGCAGCGTGTCGACGCTGGCGACGCCGCCGGTCGATGCGGTCGCCGGCGACTTCGACGGCGACGGCGTGCTCGACCTCGCCGCGATCAGCGAAGGCGGCGGCTACGCGGTCGACTGGTTCCACGGCAACGGCAACGGCACGTTCAGCGCGTTCCACGTCGTGCCCAACACCACCGGGTTGACCGGCCGCCGCATCTACTCCGGCCGCTTCAACGCCGACGCGCACCGCGACCTCGTCGCGATCCACCAGACCGGCGCAATGGTGCTGCTCAACGACAACCAGGGCACCGGCAACTTCAACTCGTCGAACGGCATCACCGCGAACGAAGCGATGTCGTCCGGCGCGGTCGCCGACCTCGATGGCGACGGGCGCGACGACATCGTGACCGCGGGCCAGAACCTGAAGGTCTGGCGCGGCCTCGGCAACGGCCAGTTCGCCTTGGCGCAGTCGCGGTCGACCAGCACCGGCGGCCTGGACACCGTGCTCGGCGACCTCGACGGCGACGGCCGGCTCGACGCGCTGGTCGTCGGACTCGGCGGCGTGCAGCTCTTCTTCGGCCTGCCCGGCGGCACGTTCAGCCTGCCGCAAAATGTCGCCACCGGCGTGTGGCCCAAGTCCGGCGTGATCGGCGACTGGAACGGCGACGGCTGGAACGACCTCGCGATCGTTTGCCAGAACTACGCCGGCCTCGACTCGTACCTCGCCGTGCACACGCAGCTCCCCGTCGCGGTGCCCGCCACCGCGACCGCGTACGGCACCGGCTGCGGCACGCCAGTGTTCGCGTTCCAGCCGGTCGCGACCGCGCCGCCGCGCCTCGGCCAGACCGCCGCCGCCGACCTCTTGCAAGCGCCGACCGCGGCGGTCGGCATGGCACTCAGCTTCAGCGACCAGTTCGCCGGCAGCTTGCCACTGCCCGCCCCACTGGCCGCGATCGGCATGCCAGGCTGCACGCTGCTGCAGTCGAGCGACGTGCTCGGCCTCGGCACCACTCCGCTGACCGCGACGACGTTCCGCTTCTCGCTGGCGATCCCGAACCAACCCGCCCTGCTCGGCGCCGACCTGTTCCTGCAGGGTTACTGCTTCGCACCCGGCCAGAACCCGCTGCAGCTCGTCGCCAGCAACGGCGTCGCCTGGCATCTCGGCAACCAGTGATGGCTATGCTGCCGCCCCCGTGACGGCACCCCTCTCCCGGACGGATCGAGCACCCGCAGAGCCGCCGGCGACTCCGCCCGCGGAGGAAGTCGCCGGCCTGCGCGCCGGGATCGCCGCCGAACACGCCGCGATCCCGCCGAAGTACTTCTACGACGAACTCGGCTCGCGCCTGTTCGCCGCGATCACCGCGCTGCCCGAGTACTACCCGACGCGCACCGAGGCGGCGCTGCTGCGCCAGCACCTGCCCGCGATCACCGCCGCGGCCCCGGTCACCGGCGGCACGTTGATCGACCTGGGCGCCGGCAACTGCGAGAAGGCGGCCGTGCTGTTCCCGTTCGTGCAGCCGCGCGACTACATCGCGGTCGACATCTCGGCGGAGTTCTTGCGCGACTGCCTCGCCCGCCTGCAGCGCCTGCACCCGGCGATCGCGATGCGCAGCGTCGGCACCGACTTCAGCGAACGCCTCGAACTGCCACCCGGCCTGCCCGCCCACCGACGCACGTTCTTCTATCCCGGTTCGTCGATCGGCAACTTCACGCCGGAGCAGGCGCGGACCTTCCTGCGCAGCGTGCGCGCGCACATGGGCCACGACGGCGCCCTGTGGATCGGCGTCGACCTGCAGAAGGCGCGCGACGTGCTCGAACGCGCCTACGACGACCCGCTCGGCGTCACTGCCGCGTTCAACCAGAACGTGCTGCTGCACGTGAACCGGCTCGCCAGCACCGACTTCGCGCTGGCCGACTGGCGCCACGTCGCGTTCTACGACGTTGGACACCACCGCATCGAGATGCACCTCGAGGCCGTGCGCGAACTGCGCGTGCGCTGGCCCGGTGGCGAACGGCGCTTCCGCGCCGGCGAGCGCATCCACACCGAGAACTCGTACAAGCACACGGTGCCGGGCTTCCGCGCCCTGCTCGCCGAGGCCGGCCTGCGGACCGCCGGCCACTGGACCGATCCGGCGCAGTGGTTCGCGTTCTTCGTCGCGGTGCCGGACGGAAGACCGTGAACGATCCGCGGCGCCTCGCTGGCCGGGACCTGCTTGATGCGCTGACGACGGCGCGGGCGGCGACGCTGGCGGCGACGATGGATCTCGACGACGCGCAATGGCGCGTGCCCTACCACCGCGGCATCCAGCCGACCGCGTGGGACCTCGCGCACATCGGCTGGTTCGCCGAGTTCTGGCTCTTGCGCGGACCGCACCGGATCGGCACCGACGGCAACGTCGAGGCGGACGGCAAGGCGCTGGTGTTCGGCGACGACGCACACCTCGACTCGGCGCGCATCGCGCACCGCACGCGCTGGCAGATGAACTTGATGTCGCGGGGGGAATTGCAGGAACGGCTCGCCGAGCAGCTCGCGCGCTGTCGGCAACGCGTCGCCGCGGCGGGAGACGATCCGGCGGTGCTCTACCATGCACGCTTCGCCGTGTTCCACGAACTGATGCACGTCGAGGCGTTGTGGTGGACGCGCGCGCTGCTCGGCTACCCGGCCGGCGAACACCGCGGGCTCGCACCGGCGACGCAGCGCGGCGAGATCGCGGTTGCCGGCGGCGAGTACGCGATCGGCCAGCACGCGGGAGAGGACCGCTTCGCGTTCGACAACGAACTGCCCGGCCGCAAGGTCGTGCTCGCGCCGTTCCGGATCGACGCGAGCCCGGTCAGCAATACCGCGTTCCTCGCGTTCGTCGCAGCCGGCGGCTACCGCCGGTCGGAGTTCTGGCCCGGCCGCGCCGGCGAGTGGCTGGCCCGCCAGCAGCGCGAGCATCCCGAACGCTGGCGGCGCACCGCGGACGGCTGGCAGCAGCGCTGGTTCGAAGGCTGGCGGCCACTGCCGCCCGACGAGCCGGTCGTGCACGTGACCGCCTACGAGGCCGAAGCCTTCTGCCAGTTCGCCGGTCGGCGCCTGCCGCGCGCCGCCGAGTGGGAAGTCGCTGCCGAGCAGATGCAGTGGGGACAGTCGGTCTGGGAATGGACCGCCGACGCGTTCGCTCCGTATCCGGGCTTCCGCCCCGCGCCCTACACGACGTATTCGGCGCCGTGGTTCCACAGCCAGCGCGAGTTGCGCGGCGGCGCCTTCGCGACGCACGCGCTGATGCACGACCGCCGCTACCGCAACTTCTTCCTGGCGCAGCGCACCGACATCTTCGGCGGCTTCCGCACCGCCGCGGATGCATGACCATGGCACCGCCGACGGCAACGCAGGAACGCGCGAAGTAAGGAACCGCCGGGTGGCGCCTCTTGGGGCTCGGAGCCACCCATGCGTACATCCGAATCGGTCGCCGTCACCCTGCTGCTCGCGTTCGCCGTGCCAGGACAGGACGGTCCTGCCGCGCCCGGAACCGGCGGCCGGTGCCTGTCGGCCGCGATCGGGGTCAGCCGCCACGACGACGCCGTCACCGGCATCGGCCCGGGGTACACGCTGCGCACGACCACCGATTCGGTCACCTACCTGCCGATGCTCGGCAGCGCGGCGCCACGCAGCCTGCCGTTGACGTTGCGCTTCCTCGACGCGAGGCGTGGCGACACGCCGGTGGCGACCACGCCCGCGCAACGCGAGACCGGCGAACGGCACATCGCCTTCGACCGCGGCAGCGTGCACGAACGCTACGAACTGCGCGCCGACGGCGTCGAGCAGACGTTCGTGTTCGCCCGCCAGCCCATGGGCACCGGCGACCTCGTCGTGCGACTCGCAGTGAGCTGCCCGGTGGCCGGCGTCGATCGCAGCGACGGCGGCATCCAGTTCCTCGAGAACGGCGGCGGCGTCACCTACGGGGCGCTGACCGGCGTCGACGCGAACGGGACGCACTGCGCTGGCGCCGTACGACTTGTCGACGACCACCTCGAGCTCACGCTGCCGGCGAGGTTCGTCGACGGTGCCGCATACCCGCTCACGTTCGATCCGCTGCTCGGCACGGCGTCGCTGCTGGCGGTCGGCAACGACGACGGCGACCCGGACATCCACGACTCATCCGTCAGGACCTTCGTCACCTGGCGCCGCACCGCGGCGTTCGGCGAGAGCCAGCTGCTGGGCATGCTGTACCTGACCACGCCGACGACGCCGCCGTTCGTGATCGACGACACCCCGGGCGCCAACGTCGCCGGCGCGCGCATCGGCCTCGCCGGAACCAGCAACTCGTTCGTGGTCGCCTGGCAGCGCGCTTTCGGCCCGCTCGCGGTCACGCCGGCACTGCTGGCGGTGCGGGTGAATCCGGCGGCAAGCCCCGGGAATCCGCCGACGTTCAGCAACATCGTGACCCTCGCCAGCACCGCGGGTCAGCTCGCGGTCGGGGATTCGGCGAGCGGCTCCGGGCTGCTGCCCGTGGCCTGGGTCGAACCGGCCGGCGCCGTGCGGGTCGAGACGGTCAGCACCCAGTTCGCCGGGTTGTCGATCGCCGGCGGCCCGCCACCACTCGCCACCGCCACGGCCGCCGGCGCCCGCGTCGCGCTCAGCCGCTCCGGCGGCACGGTGACGAACGAACGCCACTTCGTGGTGTGGAGCGGCGACGCCGTCGACCCGCTGAACCTGCGCGGCGCCGTGCTCGGGGCGTCGACCACGCTGCTGGCCGGCCCGGTCGCGTTGACGCTGGGCGCTTCGCCGAAGAGCCGCCCGGCGGTCGACGGCACGACGACCAACCTGCTGATCTCGTGGAACACCGACACCGAGGTCGTGGTGCAGAGGTTCACCGCCAACACCGCGGGCACCACGCTCGGGCCGGTCGGCAGCCAGACGATCCTGTCGTCGGGCCTGCCCGGCACGCGCAGGAACGGCGACCTCGTGCGCACCGACAGCGGCCGTTTCCTCGCCGCCTGGATGACCCAGACGAGCGCAGTCGACACCAACGTGGCGGCGCAGGCGCTCACCGAGACCGCTGCTCCCTTCGGGCTGGCGATGGACCTGGGCGGCCCGCCGCGCGCGGGGTCGTACACCCGGCGGGGCGCGCCACGCCTCGTCAACGACGGCATCGGCACCTTCACCAACGACGTCGTGCACGCGGTGTTCGAAGAAGGCCAGGCCGTGGTGCCGTTCGACCGCGACATCGTGGTGCAGGACCTCGAGGCGTTCGGGCCGGGCGGCGCGGTGGTGTCGCTGGCGCCGGGCTGCGGCTTCGGCGGCACTGCCGGCGTCAACGGTCCGTGCGCGGTCGGCAACGCCAGCTTCGCGTTCACGGTGACCGGGTGCGACCCGACGGCTCCCTTGGTGTTGCTGAGCCTCGCCGCGCCGGTGACGCCGTTGCCGTGCGGTCCGTGCACGCTGTTGCCGCCGACGGTGCTGGAGACGTTCGTCGTGTTGGGCGGGGCCGCGCAGCGACCGCTGCCGATCCCGGCCGACAACAGCCTGGTCGGCGCCCAGATCGGCGCGCAATGGCTGCCGGTCTTCGGTCTGCCCGGGCCGTGCAGCACGTTCCCGTTCCTCAGTGCCAGCAACCTGATCCAGGCCACCATCGGGTTCTGAACCCGGAGTCCCCCATGCTCTCGTCGCCGCGTTGCATCCTCCCGTTCGTGTGCTTCGGCGCCGTCCTGCTCGCGCAGGCAGCACCTCGGCTCGCCGCTCCGGCGGCGTTCCGCCCGGCCTGCGGCCTGCATGCCGATGACGATGGCAACCTGGTCGGCATCGGCGCCGACTACCTGGTGCGCTTCTTCGCCGATCGCTTCGCCGTCACGCCGATGCTCGGCAAGGCCGCCCCGCACGACCTGCCGCTGACGATGGTCGTCACGCACGCTGGCCGCGGTGAGCCAGCACCCGTGGGGCCGGCGGTGCGCGAACGCGGCGGGCTGCACGTCGACTACGTGCGGTCCGAACTGCGCGAACGGCTGCAGCTGCGGCCCGAGGGGCTGAAGCAGAGTTTCGTGTTCGACGCGCTGCCGCCGGGTGCTGGCGATCTCGTCGTCCGGGCGACGTTCACCTGCGAACTGCAGCCCGCACTCGCCGCCGACGGCGGCTTGCGGTTCACCTGGCCGGGTGCCGGCGGACTCGCGATCGGCGCCGTCGTCGGCGTCGACGCGCGCGGCACCCAGGCCGATGGCAGCCTGCGCTGCACCGGCAACCGCCTCGAGTTCGTGCTGCCCGCCGCGTTCGTCGACACCGCGACCCTGCCGCTGGTGCTCGATCCGCTGATCGCGCCGGTCCTGACCGTCAGCAGCAATGCCGCCGACGAACGCCAGGTCGACATCGCGCACGTCGGCACCACCTACGCCGTCGTCTACCACCGCTTCGTGTCGGCGACCAACAACGACCTGTTCGCGACCTTCGTCAGCGACGCCGGCGTCGTCGGCACCACGGTCGGCGTCGAGACCACCGCGACCTCGGCTGATGCCCCGCGCGTCGTCGCCAGCGACACGGCCGGCAGGTTCCTGGTGGTGTGGAACCAGGCCAACGACGTGCGCTTCCGCGAACTGCTGGCGGGCAGCCTGGGCGCCACCGGCGCGATCGCCAACACCGCCAACGTCGAAGGCCAGGCGACCGCCGCCGGCGGCGTGCTGCTCGGCAACGGCCGCGTGCTCGTCGCCTGGCTCGACAGCACCCTCGACGAGATCAAGGTCTGCGAAGTGAACATGCTGGCGACCGGGCCGGTGGTCGGCAGCGCGGTCACGCTGGTCGGCGATCCGGCCAGCGCGACGCTGAGCGCGCCGTGCCTGCCGCGCCGCAGCCCGAACGGCCGCCTGCTGCTCGGCTACGTCAGCACCAGCACAACGCTCGGCACCATCGCGGTCCGCGGCCTGTTCCTGACCGCGCTGACCACGCCGGTCGGCTCGACGTTCGTGGTCGCGGGCACGCACGCTCTCGACGCCGAAGCGCCCGCGGTCGCCGGCGACGGCACGTCGTGGGTGATGGCGTACCGCACGTCTTCGGCGCTCGGCCCATCGGCGGCCGCCATCGCGGTGCACCAGAACGGCACCACGCCGGTGCTGGCGAACGCACAGTCGCTGGCCGCGACCGGCACCACGATCCCTGACCTCGATGTCGCGTGGTTCCGCGACAGCGCCGTCGTGGCGATGACCCGGGTCAACGGTGCGGCGCACGACGTGCTGCTGGCCTCGCTCGACCCGCTGACGTGCGAGGCCTGCGAGGGCACCCTCGTCGTCGATCTGGCCGGCAACGACGCCGCCGTCGCCGTCACCGCGCGCGCGGGCGTCAATGCCGCCGACACCGGCGCCATCGCCTGGAACCCGCTGTCCGGCACGTCGGGCAACGTCGCGATGCAGCAGTACTCCGGCGTCGGCGGCATCGTCGCCAAGCTCGCCGACGGCGCGTTCGGCGTCGACGTCGTCAGCGGCTGCGCACGCGCCGGCCACGCCAACTTCGGCATCGAATTGCACGGCGCCACCCCGGCGACGCCGGCGTTCGCGCTGTTCGCGCTGCAGCGGCTCGACGCCCCGTGCGGGCTGGCCCTGCTGGTACCAGACTTCACGACCGGCTTCGTGGTGACGCTCGGCAACACCAGTGCCGGCGGCGTCGCGCGGCTCGCCTTCGACATCCCGCCCGGCCCGTTCGCGCCCATCGACTGCTACGTGCAGTTCGCGACGTTCGGCAGCATGTGCTTCGGCCTCGTCGACGTCTCCGACGCAGTGCAGATCACGATCCAGTGACGGTAGATCCACCGTTCGCCGGCTTCACGTCGCGAGCAGCTTGCGCACGTCCTGCACACCGGGAGCCGGCTCACCGAACTCCGACGCGGTGACCCGCGCCAGCGCCACGACGAGCGACCAGCGGTGCGTCGGCCGCGTCGCCGCGTACTCCTCGCACACCGTGTGGAAGTACTTCTCGGCGTGCAGCGCGCCGTCCTCGCTGACCGCGTAGCGCAGCAGCAGGTCGAACATCGGCTCGGGGGCTTCGCCGCGTTTGCCGTACGCCGTCGCCGCCGCCATCGCCCCGCGCTGGTCCCGCTGCTCCACTGCGGCCGCAGTCGCCGCCAGCAGCGCCGGGCCACCCGCGTCGCCTAGCTTGCCGAGCGCTTCGCTGCAGTCGTACGGCTCCTTGCCCACCGCGCCACTCTGGCCGGCGGTGTGGAACGCGGCGACGACGAGGCTGGCGAGCCCGGTGGCCGGCGCCGCCGCGCGGGCGACGTGACGCCACGCGTTGGC
>JBASWX010000407.1:0-8042 GCA_049276695.1 Planctomycetota bacterium | reverse complement strand
CCGGCAGCCCGGCCGGGGCGCCGGCGGCCGAAGCCAAGCCGGTCGAGTTCCCCGACGCGATCAAGGCGCTGATGGCGGCGGCGGTCGCCGGGCCGGAGGCCGAGACCAGCGCGGCGCTGGCGAAGATCGCGGCCGACAAGGACAACGGCACCGCCGCGCTCGCGCGGCTCGCCGAGCGCGGCCGCGCGATCCACGCCCGCTGCCTCACCGCGACGCTGCGCAAGCGCATGGAGACCAACGCGATCTTCGCCGGCCAGTACGCCGACCTCCGCGAGTTCGCCCCCGATGCGATCGACGTGCTGCTCGGCTGGGTCAAGGATCCGCCGCGGGAAGCCGCGCAGCCCGACCAGTTCCGTTCCGCCTGCGTGCGCGCGCTGCGCGACATCGTGCCGCCGGACGGCGCCACCGACGCGCTGCGCAACGGGCTGAAGGCCGGGATCGGCAAGGCCCAGCAGGCGCGCAACGAAGACCTGATGCTGACCCTGATCTGCGCGCTGCACCAGTTCGGGGAGCCGGCGGCGTTCGACCAGCTCAAGGCCGAGGGCGAGAAGATGGCGGCTTCGGACAAGGACGAGGAGAAGGCCGGTGGCCTCAACACGCTGGCCAACCTGCACTACCAGGCCCGGCAGTACACCGAGGCGGCCGCGGCGTACACGGCATTGATCGCCATCCTGGAGAAACAGCCGCAGCAGGCGCAGGGCCTGCCGACGATGATCTACAACGCCGCCTGCTCGCTGTCGCTGGCCGGCAAGCTCGACGACGCGTTCGCGATGCTGGAGAAGGCGTTGGTGGCCGGACAGAAGGAACGCGGCTTGTCGAAGGCGATGATCGACTCCGACCACGACATGAACAACCTGCGCGCCGATGCGCGCTTCGGCAAGCTGATGGAGCAGTACTTCGGCCCCAAGAAGGAGGCGCCGAAGGACGCCGGCAAGTGAAGGAGTCCGCCGCGCTGGTCCGTGACTCGCAAGACGCTCGCCAAATGCAAGGCGGCTGTCGACGGTGGTGGGAAGTGACCGTGGCCGAGCACGACGCCACGCTTTTCCCCTGTTTGGATCCGTGCCGCAGCCTCCGGCATCACCGGCCTCGAGGCGGTTCGACCGGCTGCGGCTGGATCGCCCGCGCCGGGCGCACGCCGAGGTAGCGGTCAGCGACCGTGGGGGCGTCGCTGCCGCGGGTCGCCGAACGCGCCAGCGCCGCGGCGTTGGCGAAGCAGCCGCCGCGATTGACGCGGGTGGTCGAGCTGCCGGGCGGGCACACCGGATCCTGCGCGGGGCTCTGGCGGTAGAAGGCGGTGTCGAAGCCATCCAGGCACCACTCCCAGACGTTGCCGTGCACGCCGTGCAACCCGAAGCCGTTCGCCCGGTGCGCGGCGACCGGCGCGTGCACTTCGTAGCCGTCGTCGAGTTCGGGCCAGTCCTGGATGTCCGGCCATGGCGAACCGCTGCGCGCCGCGGTCTGGTCCGCGAGATTCACCGTGCCGAGCAGGGACTCGCGCGTCGCACCGGTCCACCACGCGGACGAACTGCCGGCGCGGGCGGCGTACTCCCACTGCGCTTCGCTCGGCAACGACAGCTGCAGGCGACCGAGTTCGCGGTCGCAGTCGTGCCAGCTGACCTGCTCGACCGGGTGCAGCAGCGACTTGACCCACTGCACGCGCTTGCCGGGCTTGTAGTGGCTCGGGTTGGCGCCGGTGCAGCGTTGCCACTGCGCCTGTGTCATCTCGTACTTCGAGACGAAGAAGGGCGACACGGTGACCGTGTGCACCGGTGCCTCCGGCGGCTGTGCTCCCGGATCGTGGTTGCGGCCGTCCGGGTCGCTGCGCTGCGCGCCCATGTCGAACGTGCCGCCCGGCAGCAACACGAACACGAGACCCGTGGTCTCGTGCAGGACCAGCGTGCCGTCGGTGTTCCGCTCGGCGGGCTCCCCGGTTTGCAGGTGCGCGAACTCCCACAACCCGGTCGCCGGATCGGCACCGATCGGCAGCAGCCCGAGCTGCGGCACGAACTGCAGACCCCGGTACTTCGCACTGGCGGCGATGGCCGCGAGCGCTGCGGCCCAGCGCTGCTTTGCGTCGTCGCCGCCGACGCTGCGTTCGGCGATCGTCGCGGCGAAGTGGCGCCGCTTGCCGATGCCCCAGCCGCGATCGGGTGCGATGCCGGCGGAGAACAGGCCGGTTGCCGGGTCGGCGAACGCAGCCAGGTCGGCGACGAGCCGTTCGAGCTGCGCGTGCCACCAGCGGTCGCGCGCGTCGGCGAACTCCCAGGTCCGCCACGCGGCCACCTGCACTTCGAGTTCGGCGACGCGGTCCGCGAGCAGCGCTGTCTCGGCCGCGCGCTGCTGCCGTTGCCCGGCATCGGTCCACTCCGCGATCGCCTGCCGCAGCGTCGCGAAACGCTTCTGCTGGTCCGTCTGCAGCGCCGCCGCCGTCGCCGCGACGGCGCGCTCGCCCTCGGCCAGAGCGGCGTCGAAGCGCCCGATGCGGAACAGGGCCCGCGCCAGGGTGTGGTGGCTGATCGCGCGCTCGTCGTCGCTGGCCACCGCCAGCGCCTGCTTCGCCAGCAGGTAGCCCTCGACTTCGCGCCCGTACACGACGGTCGCGGGGTTGTTGTCGACCAGTTCGATCGCCCGCCGGCGCAGGCTCGCGTTGTCGGGCGGCGATGACGGAGCGAGTCGGGCCAGCACCTCCGCTTCGTCCGGCCACCGTTCGTCGCCGAGCATGCGGCGCAGCCAACCGAGCCGGTCGCGTTCGGACTCCCAGGTCGCGCGCAGCGGGTTGGCCTCACGGTCGGCGGCGATCCGGGTCTCGGTCCGCGGCAAGGCGCGCGTCCGGATCTCGACCAGCTTCGCCTCGTGGTCGCGCCGGCCAGGGTGCGCCGCGATGCCGCGCGCCGCGTCGCCGGGCCGGCCATCGACGAGCACCCCGGCATCGCCGAGCCACTGGTCGTACGCCGCGAGCTGCTCCGGGACGGCGGGCCACAGCGCGTCGGCGCGTTCCCGCAGTTCCTGCAGCTCCTGGATCGCCGACAGCGACAGCACGTCGGCGGCCCGTTGCGTCGCCAGCCGTTCCTGTTCGTGCGCGCGCACCGCGTTGGCGTTGGCGACGCGCGCCTCCCAGGCGAACGCGATCGCGCCGAGCAGCAGCGCTGCGCCGACGGCGGTCGCGGCGGCGACCGGTCCCCGGTGCCGGCGCACGAACTTGCGCAGCTGGTACAGGCCGCTCGGCGGCACCGCCAGCACCGCTTCGCCGGCGAGGAAACGCCGCACGTCGTCGGCGAGCCCGGTGGCGGTCTGGTAGCGGCGCCCGCGGTCCTTCTCGAGCGCCTTCATGACGATCCAGTCGATCTCGCCGCGCACCAGCGTGCCGAGCCGTTTGGGTGCGACGCGCCGCTGCGCTGCGATCCGCGCGATCGTGTCGGTGGCCTGGGCCAGCCGCGTCGACGGCTTCGGTGGATCGGTGTCGCGGATCAGCCGCTGCAGTTCACCGAGGATCGCCGCACCGAGTTCCTTGGTGTCGAACGGGGTGGAGCCCGTCAGCAGTTCGTACAGCACGACGCCGAGGGCGTACACGTCGGTGCGGGTGTCGATGTCGAGCGAGCCCGCGGCCTGTTCGGGGCTCATGTACTGCAGCGTGCCGATGACCTGCTGGTGTTCGGTGAACAGCGTCTTGTCGGTCAGCCTGCGCGAGGTCGCCTTGGCGATCCCGAAGTCGATGATCTTCGCCTGCCGGCCGGTGTCGCCGTCGCTGACCAGGATGTTGGAGGGCTTGAGGTCGCGGTGGATCACGCCCTTGCCGTGCGCGTGCTGCACCGCCCCGCACACCTGCGCGAACAACTCGAGGCGCTCGTCGATCGTCAGCTTGTTCTGGTCGCAGAACGTGACGATCGGGTCGCCCTGGACCAGCTCCATCACGAAGTACGGCCGGCCCGTCGCCGTGGCGCCGGCATCGAACACGCGGGCGATGTTCGGATGGTCCATCAGCGCCAGCGCCTGCCGTTCCTGCTCGAAGCGGGCCACCACCTGCTTCGTGTCCATGCCTAGCTTGATGATCTTCAGCGCGACGCGGCGCACGACCGGCGCCTGCTGTTCGGCCAGGAACACCACGCCGAAGCCGCCTTCGCCGATCTGCTGCAGCAGCTTGTAGGGACCGATGCGGGAGCCCGGGCCTTCGTCGCTCCGTTCCGACAGCGGCGGGGCGGGGGCGCCGGCACTGGTGGGCGCGGCGAGGAACTGCTCGCCGTCTGCGGCACCGAGCATTGCCAGCAGGCGGCGGTGCAGAGCGGCATCGTCGCTGCACTCGCGGGCCAGCAGCTCGGCGCGCTGGCCTGGCGGCAGGGGGAACGCCAGGTCGAACAGGGCCCGCAGGCGTTGGTGGTTGGCGTCGGGCATGTTGGCCGGCGGCGATGGCGGTGGCCGGGGCGAGCGCCCGGCATGGTGGGAGGGAAGCGTGCGCGTGCTGCCGGTCGGATCAAGAACCCGGTCGGACAGCCGCGCGGGAAGCGGACTACCGCGCCAGGAACAACTTCGAGTTCTGCCGCCGATAGCCGTAGGCGTAGCCGCGCGCTGGATCGAGAACGGTGCCCGGGTGGCTGACCGAGAGCACGCCCGCCTGCTGCGGCGGGCCGACCACCGGTCCCTCGGTGCGGGTTCCGGTCGCGAGTTCGACGCGGGTGAGGCGCAGCGGCACGTCGCGGCCGTTGCTGACCCAGACCGCGTCGCCGCCGGGGCTCCAGGCGACCACCCGGTCCGTCGGCAAGAGGCCCGACGCGACCCGCGACGGACCGCCGTCGAGCGGATGGACCCGCCAGACCGCTGCCGCATCCGCGGCGAGGAACTCGTCTGCCGTCGGCGACAGCAAGCCATGGATGCCCTGGGCGGTGATCGGCTCCGGTCGGCCGCCGTCGATCGACAGACGGTACATCCGCATCGGGCGCGAGGGTTCGCTGCCGGCGAGGATCAGGCTCTTGCCGTCGCGCGCCCAGTGCATGCCGCCGAACCGCTCGATCGGCGCGCCGTCCAGGCGCCGTGGGGCACCCGCACCGGTGGGGTAGAGCATGATCGTGGGCGACGACAGCAACTCGCCGACGGCCCAGCGGCCATCGGGCGAGAGGCCGCGCGCGTCGCCATCGCCGAGCGTCGAGATCGGCGCGCCGTCGAGCCGCGGCGTGACGACCGTGTATCCCGTTCCACCGCGGCCATTGGTGAACGCGATCGACTGGCCGTCGCGGGCCAGGGTCGGACCCCAGCCCGCGCCCAGTGGACCGAGGATCACGTAGTGCGCCAGCTGCGTTCCGGGCGGCAGGGTCATGCGGCGACCAGGGAAGCGTGCGCTGCCGCGCTCGCGGATCAAGATTCTCGCAGTGGCAGTGCCGTTCGCAGGGTCGCCGCGTCGCCCGCAGCCGCGGCCGCGGGTCTACTTCGCCGCGGCAGCCGGAGTGATCTCGTCGTAGCTGCCGTTGGCGACCACGGTCCGGATCTTGTTCACGCTGGCCATCCAGTCCTGCGCCCACGTGCCGTCGCCCAGGACGTCCATCAGCACGGCGCGCCGTTCCTGCGACGCGCAGTTCAGCGAGATCAGGTGGCTCCACCCGGTGCGTCCGGCGGCGACGCGGTAGCAGTTGATCTTCACGTCCTGCAGGCCGTTGCCATCGAACAGCACGCGCAGTCCATCGAGTGCCTTCAGGTAGGCCGCCTCGTCGGTGAGGATCGCTTTGGTGTTCAGCACCGCACCCTGCGCATGCACGCCGTCGAAGCGCACCGCCTTGTAGCTGACCTGGTTGCCGAGCTTGCGGATCTCGGCCAGGTGCGAGCGGGCATCGAGCAGTTCCGGGTCCTTCTCGATCTTGGCATTGCGCGCCTGCAGCGCGGCGAACGACTCGGCGCGCCGCACGGCGAACACCGCCCCGGAGTCATCGCCGGCGGAGGCTCCTTGGAACACGTGTACGTGGTCCTCGATCTGCCACTTCGCGCGCACGATCCGGTTCACCTCGCCGATGCGCGCCGCGTAGGCCTGTGCCGACACCGCGTCGACTTCCTGGACCACGAGCACCGGCAGGCTGCCGGTCGGCAACGGGCGCACGCCGGGAGCCGGCTGCAGGCTGGCCGCGGCGAGCAGACCGAGGCCGAGGGTGACACCGACGCTGGTGACGAGACGGGGCAGCGAACGCATGGGGAGGTTCCTTTGGCGGTGCGCCAGTGCCGACGCGGCCAGGTCGCGTCCGCGGAGGTGCGGGCGAGACGAGACCTCGGCCTGGCCTGTTGGCGGCAGAAGCGTGGTCTCGGGGCGCTGGGGATCAGGAGTTTCGTGAACTCCGCGCGACCGCGGCCCGCCGGAAGGTGCGTCGTCCGGCACCGGTCGCGTCCGCTACACCTTGTCCGGGTCCTGGCCGCGCAGCACCGAGTTGCCGTCGAAGGTCTCGCGCAGGTTCGCCCGCGCCGGTTGCGCCAACATCGCCTCGGCGAGCCGCCCGCTCTGCGCGAAGAACGCGATCGGGTTCTTCCACACCAACTGTTCGATCTTGCCCCGCTGCACGCCGGCCTGCTCGAGCTTGACCACGGTGCGCGGCACCATCATCGGGTCGGACACACCCCAGTCGGCGGCCGAGTTCACGACCATCCTGTCGACGCCGTACTCGACCACGATCGCGACCATGCGCGCCGGGTCCATCTTGGTGTTCGGGTAGATCGAGAAGCCGCTCCAGCAGCCGAGGTCGCGGGTGATCTTGATCGTCTCCTCGTTGCCGTGGTCGAGCAGCACGCGCTCCATCGGGAACTTCGTTTCCTTGACGATCGCGATGCAGCGCTCGAAGCCCTTCTTCTTGTCGCGGTGCGGGGTGTGCACCAGCGCCGGCAGGTTGTGCTTCTTCGCCAGCTCGAGCTGCGCCGCCATGAACTGCTCCTCCTTCTTCGTCTGGTCGTCGAGCCCGATCTCGCCGACGCCGACGACGCCGTCCTTCTCGCAGTAGCGCGGCAGCACCGCGAGCACGTCCTTGTTGACGCGGTCGTCGTTCGCCTCGCGCGGGTTGAGCGCCATGGTGCAGAAGTGGTGGATGCCGAACTGCTGCGCGCGATGGCGTTCCCAGCCGATCAGCGTCTCGAAGTAGTCGACGAACGTGCCGACCGAGGTGCGGTTCTGGCCGAGCCAGAACGCTGGCTCCAGGACGGCGCGCACCCCGGCGAGCGCCAACCGCTCGTAGTCGTCGGTGATGCGGCTGAACATGTGGATGTGCGGTTCGAAGATCAGCATCGGAGTGCGGGTGTGGGCCGGAGGGCGGCGGAGTCGCCGTGGTCAGTTGGCGGCGGTGAGTTGCTGCAGCACGGTGCGAACGTCGGCGCGGGGCTCACGCGCGAGGCGCTCGGCGGCGAACGGCCGCAGGTCCTTGCGGTTCAGGACGAGCAGGCCTTCGGCAGCGGCGAGCCGGGTCGCGTCGTCGCCGTGCTCGAGGCCGCCGAGCAGGCGCGCGATCGTGCCGGGCACGACCGCGCGCGCGATCAGCCGGTTGGTGTCGCGCCACACCGAACGACCCGCGGCCTCGCGCTCGGTTGCCAGGTCCTGCAGCATGCGCGACAGCTCCGGGTTGGCGTGCCGTTCGGCGCCGTAGAGACGGCGCAGCGGCAGGTCGAGGAACGCGACCTTGAGCAGCAGCTTGTTCGCGGTCGGCAGGTCGAAGCCGGCCTGGCCGACGGTGCGCGCGAACAGGTCGCCGTCGCAGATCGCCGCCTCGAGGTGCACCACCATGTTGGTGCGCTGGACCTCGCCGAACAGTCGGGTCGTCGTGGGGGACACGGGCAGGAAGTGCAGCGCGCGCAGCAGCATCGCCCGTTCGTCGAGGTCGCCGTGCTGGTAGAGGTCATGGATCTCGGCCTCGGTCGCGGCGATGGCGAGCAGCAGATGAGCCGCCGCGAGATCGCAGACGCGGAACGCGTCGAGGTCGATGGTGCCCGGACCGAGCTGGGTGCGGCCACCGCGCACGGCGTCGCGGCTGGTGCGCCGCGGGATGCCGGGGAACACGACTGGCAGCCGCGCCCGGTCGGCGCGCACC
>JBASWX010000406.1:0-10643 GCA_049276695.1 Planctomycetota bacterium | reverse complement strand
GGCTGCGCGTAGTAGTGCGCGAACAGGCTCACCACGAAGCCCGGCGTGCAGTAGCCGCACTGCGAGCCGCCGAGTTCGACCAGCGCCTGCTGCACCGGGTGCAGGCCGCTGTCGCCTCGCACGCCCTCGACGGTCCACACCTCGCCGCCCGCCACTTCCGGCAGCAGCACGAGGCAGCTGTTGACCGCCTGGTAGCGGCTGCCCGTGCCGGCTGCCGCGACGACCACGGCGACCGCGCACGCGCCACATTCGCCCTCGGCACACGACTCCTTGCTGCCGGTCAACCCGCGCGCGCGCAGGAACGCCAGCAGCGTCGTGTTCGCATCGACGCCCGCGACCTGCACGCGCGCCCCGTTCAGCGTGAACCCGAACGCCGAACTCACGGCGATGACCTGCCGAGCAGCAAGGCGCCCGCGACCGCGCAGCACGCACCGGCGACACGCGACGCCGACAGCGGAATGCCGCCCACCAACCAGTCCCACGCGGCACTGGCCAGCATCTGCGCCGTCACCAGCGCGACGAACGTCGACAACGCCCCGACCCGCTGCACCGCCCACGGCAGGCCGAGCACGAGCAGGAAGCCGACGATGCCCGGCACGATCCACCACGGCCGGAACGCTGCGAGGTCCGGGTTCCAACGCAGCAGCCCATCGGGTTGTGCCCGCAGCGCGCACGCCAACGCGAACCCCGCCGCACAGACCGCCGCGACCAGGGAATTGAGCGCGACCGCCGCGCCGAACCCGGTGTGCGCCGCGATCGCCTTGTTGAGCGTCACCTGCAGCACCGCCGCGACGCCGAGCACGAACGGGACGACGAGTTCGATCGCCATCGCCTGACCATAGCGGTGCAACGCTCCCGACTCATGTGCTCGCGACCCGACTCGCCGTGCCGAGCCCGAGTCGGACGGCGAAGGGCGACTCGGCGCAGACGCCTTGGCTTCACCAACGCAACTCGGCGACGCGGCGCACACCGTCGTCGGGGCCAAGCACGAAGTCACGCACGTTGCCATCAGCGCACTTGCACCCGCCGGAGGTCCACTGCCAGCGCTCGATGGACAGGAGCACGGTTCCCGTCGGCAACCCGTACAGGTCGGCCCGCCCGTTCGCGTCGACGTCCTCGTCCTGACCAGCATCGCCACCGCGCATCGCCAGCAGCGATCGGAACACCCGCTCGGTGCCGGTGGACCTGGCGGTGTCGACGACGCGGATCGTCGCGGCATCGATCGCCCGCCCGTCGACATCGACCAGGCGCACGAACCGTGGCAAGCTGATCGGCACCTCGATCGTCAGGCGCTGCCGGCCTTCGACCAGCCGATGCACCTCGACGTGGTGCACGCGGCCACGCCCCCACACCTTGATCGGGCGTTGCCCCGCTGGCACCGCGAAGCGAAGCGCGCCGCCGCGGTCGATGGTCGGCGGCTCACAATCGAGGCCGGCCAGCGGCGCCTTGGTCACTGGATCGACGGGATCGAGTTCCACCATCGCCCAGCCCCGCATGCCATCGCCGCTACGCAACTCGACTGCGTCGCCGGCCCGCACGCGCGCGCGCGCCGGCCATCGCCATCCCGTGCCCATCGCCAACACTTCGTGTTCCTCCGCTCCGACCATGGCGAACGCGAATGGGCCGGCGTCCTGTCGGTGGCTGTGGTCCTCGTTCAGGAAGGGGCCCATGAACGGCGGCACCGCGGCGTCCAACTTCGCCAACGCACCCGTTGGTCGCAACAACCGCACCGCGCCACCGACCGGTTCGCCATCCGCGGCGACGAGTCGGCAAGCGACCGTACCGGGCCGGCCAAGCTGGATGTCCTGCGCAACGTCGCCGGGCCCGCAGGCGACGCAACCGACCAACGTCGGCGAGTACGCGCCATCCCAGGCAAGGATGCAGACCGGCGGCCCGGCGCGCCGCACGATCTCGTAGCGGCCCTCTCGATCGGCAGTGGCGGACACGATGTCACTGCGGTCGTGGCATTCGTACACGCGCAACTGGGCGGCAACCGGTTCGCCATCGGGACCGCGGACACGACCACGAATGCGCGCCGGCCGGTTGCTGTCGTCGCGCGCCAGCACGATGGTGACCTGCTGTTCCGTTGCCGCAATCCACTGGGCAGACCTGGAACAGCCCTCGGCCCCCACGTCGAGATGCCAGTTCACGAACGGGGCGTCGAACTCGATCTCGAACTCGCCCGCGCCGAGTTGCCGAACGCGCGGCCAACGCCGCTCCACCTCGATTCGCCGCACGAACGGCTGCGCCGGCACCGGCCACAGGTCCGAGTCCTCGGCCCGGACCTGGATCTCGCGGTCGATTCCGACGGGCAGCACGACGTGCACCGGTACGGTGCGGACGAGGCCGCGGGCATGCAATTCGATGCGCAGCCGACAGGGGCCCGTCGGCAGGTCGCAGTGCAGCGTGTGGTCGAAAGCATGCGCGTCCGACCACGCACGCAGCTGGCTGCAACCCGCCGGCACTCGGCAGCGCGCGATGCCTTCCTGATCGGTGAGCACGTCGCGATCGGCAGCGGCCATCGGGAACGAGCTCGGCTCGCCGCGCACGACGTCACCGGCGACACGAACCGTGGCACCGCACACCGGCGCACCGCCGGCATCCACGACTTCGACGGCGAGTTCTGCTGGATCCGGAACCACCAGCAGCACGCCGGGCTCGGGGCCGGTTTTCTGCGCGAACGTGTCTGCGCGCACGAGCGGCCCCAGGACCGCGGTAGTCACGGTCACCCGTTCGATGTGTTCGACGGCGCGCAGCGAGGTGCGGAACACGCCACGGTCATCGGTCGTGCCCCGGTCCTTGCCACCCCTCCACTCTTCGTCCTCACGGGATTCCCGCTCGACCTCGACGATCGCACCGGCGCAAGGACGGCCGCGCACGTCGTGGACGACCACGACGATGCCGTCCGGCCGGGCACCCGTACGCAGCACGCCGTCCTGGTCGAAGCTGGCGAAGGCGCGTTCGTCGCGCACGCCATCGCCGACGAGAACCCGTTCACCCGAGGCTCCAGGGACTCCGGCTGGCGGCGCCGGAACTGCCGTGCGTTTCGAAGGCGGCGTCGCCGTGTCGCAACCGCAATCGCGCCGGAACAGCGCGGCGGCACCGATGCCGGCAACGAGCAGCAGTACGCTCCACGACGCAGCGCGCACGCCGCGGAGGTTACCCGACGCTCGCGGTGTGCAGGCGATCGTGGCGATAGCATCCGCCGCCGATGCCCGAACTCCGACCCGTGCCACGGCGCGCCGGCCGCATGGCGAAGCGCCTGCTGCTCGCGCTGGCCGCCGCCGTCGCGACGCTCGCGCTGCTCGAGGCGGCGCTGTGGGCGATCGACCCGTTGCCGCCACCGCCGCGCCGGCTGATGCACCGCTTCCTGCCGAACTACCACGCGATGGCGCCGGCCCCGCGCGTGATCGAGTTCGACCCCGGACCGCTGCCGGACGTGACGCCGGGCGTTCGGCAGTGGCAAGTCAACCGCTGGGGCTTCTTCTATCCCGAGGACAAGCGCCGCCGCGCGGCGCCCGACGAACTGCGCATCGCGACGATCGGCGGTTCGACCGTCGAGTGCAGCACGCTGCCGCAGGACCGCACCTGGCCCGCCCTGGTCGAACAGCTGCTGGCGCGCGAACTGCCTGGGCGCCCGGTCACCGTGCTCAACCTCGGTCTGTCGGCGATGGGCATCCGCACCCACCTCGCGACCACGAGCCAGCTGGTGACCGGCCTCGACGTCGACCTCGTCGTGTTCATGCTCGGCGCCAACGACCTGGGGCGCGCGAGTGCCGGCGACGAGCCGCTGCTGTCCCCCGACAGCTTCTACGAGGCGCCGTCGCTGTCGCGGCAGCTGCGGGCATGGTGGCACGGGACGCAGATCGGCCGTCACCTCGCCGCGTTCCGCGAACGGACCGAACGCACGCCGCGCACGACCCCGTACTTCCAGGAACAGGCGGACCGGCTGGCGGCGCTGCCCGAACTGCCGGAGCCGTTGCGCCTGTCCGACGAGGCGTTGGCCGCCTACGGGCGCGACCTGGTCACACTGGCCGGCATCTGCCGCGAACACGGCATCGCGGTGCTGTTCACGACGCAGCCGACGATGCTGACCGCGACGCCAACGGCCGCCGAACGCGCCACGATCTGGGGCCACGAGTCCGATGGCCATCGGGTCGCGCCAGCCAACTTCGTCGCGCTGCTCGACGCGTTGAACCAGCAGCTGCTCGCGACCTGCCGCGCGCGCGACTACGCGTGCATCGACCTCGCCACGATGCTCCCGAAGGGCCTGAGCTGCTTCTTCGATCCGGTGCACTTCACCGAGACCGGCGCCCGGCGCGTCGCCGAGTTGCTGCTGCCGCAGGTGCGTGAGCTGGCGGGCGCGCGGCCCGTGCGGCGCTGACCCAGGAACCGGGCGCCGCGTCCGACCGCCGAGCGCGAGAACTCTCGCTGCCACGGAACCCGCGGCCGCGGCACGCTCGTCACAGACATGGACGCTCCGCAAGGGTTGCAAACCCGCCGGCGACACCACTGTTGGAATCTCGCCGTCGTCGGTGGACCCAAGTCAGACGCAAAGTCGCTTACCGGGCGGACTCGTCCCTGCCAGCCGAGCCGGGTTCCGATGGACAGCTGCCGTCGGGGACCGGCTCGGCGCTTGTACGGATTGCTCGGACCGGCGAATGCACCGCGACCCTCGTCGATCCGCCCGCCAATCTTCACCGCGGGCTGGCCGTGCCACCGCAGTGCCAAGGCACTCTGAGCGCCGATGACCGCGGTGCCCGACACCCTGCTGATGCTCGCGTGTGGACTGTGTCTGGTCGTTCTCGCGGCAACCCGGGCGCGCGGCGACGGACCACCGGAATCCCGTCGACCGCACGAAACGGGCCGGTGACCGGGCCGTGGTCGCCGCGGCGGAGCAGCCGCGCGCATTCTTCACGCAGGCCACACCGGGCCTTGTGCCACCGGGCCGAAGGTATCGTCATGAACGAGCAACGACGTTCCGTTCGCGTGTTCCTCGACGACGGCCACCCCGAAGCGAACGACTACGACGACAACTACCTCGTCGTCGGCATCGACCCGGTGCTGCACCCGGACTGGCGCGGCCGGCGCGATCCGTTGGCGCGGATGCTGTCGCGCCGGCCGGCCGGCGAGCACGCGTGCCCGAACCCGGGCGACTGCAGCTGCCCGCACGCGGCGTGAAGCCGAGGCACGCCGCGCCGTGTGCTGATATCCAGGGCTTCCTGCGCCAGGACAGCGTCCGGCTGTCGAACCGTGTACCCGGTCGTGAACTGACGGCGTACAAGCGTTCGCACGGGCCAGTGCGCACTGCGGCCAGCGCGACCCGGGCGCGAGGTATCATGGCGGGCCGCCGCGGCAACCCGGCTCCGCCAACCCGTGCCCCGATCGATGCCAGCTCCGTTCCAGCCTGACCAGCCGTTCGACGGTCGCGTGCCCCCGCCCGACTTCGCCAACATCGAAACCACGCGGTTCTGCAATCTGCGATGCCGCATGTGCATCCAGTTCAACGACGGCACCACGGTGTCCGGACCGCACATGGACCTGGCGGAGTTCGAGCAGATCGCGCGGTCGGTCTTCCCGTACGTGAAGCGATGGCAGCCGTCCGTCTCGGGCGAGCCGACGATGTCGCACGGCTTCGAGGCGATGCTGGCCCTGGCCGGACGCTTCGGCGTCAAGATGGAGATGTTCAGCAACGGCACGCTGCTGAGTCCGAAGATGATCGAGCGGTTGGCGCCGAATCTCGGGGCGCTGTCGATCTCGTTCGACGGCGCCAATGCCGAGACGTTCGAGAACATCCGCGAAGGCGCCGACTTCGACCGTGTCGTCGCCAGCATCCGGGATCTCGTCGCCCACTGCCGGACGCACCTGCCCGCCGACCTGCAGCCGTTGCTGTCGCTGAACTGCACGCTGATGGAACTCAACGTCCGCGAACTGCCGCAACTCGTGCGTTTCGCGGCGGAGCTCGGGCTCGACCAGATCAGTTGCTACCACGTGTTCCCGGTCACCGACGAGATGCGCCGGCAGTCGCTCGTGCACCACCGCGACCTGGCGCGCGCCTGCATCGACGAGGCGTTCGCGGTCGCCGCCGAGGTCGGCTTGTCGCTGCACGTGCAGGCGCTGGATCAGCTCACCGCCGCCACCGCGGTCGACCCCGACAAGAAGCGTTCGATCCCGACCAGGGACGGTGTCGTCGAGGGACTCGAGCGGCGCTCGGCCGAGCACGGCACCGCCCGGCAATGGCCGGAGCTCGACGCTCGCCACCCCGAGTTCACCGCCATCCAGGCCCGCCGCGCCGCGGCGCGTGCGGCTTCGGGTTTCCCGGAGCCATGGACCGGCGAGCCCGCGGCCGGCGGGTCGATATGGTTCTGCGACTTCCTGTGGCACAAGACCTACGTCAGCATCGGCGGCGACGTGCGCGCGTGCTGCGTCGACGGCAGTCCGGTGCTCGGCAACCTGCTGCAGCAGCCGTTCGAGCAGGTCTGGACGAGAACTACCGCAGCATGCGCCTTCGTCTCGCCGCCAAGACCCCGGCGCCGACCTGCCGCGGATGCATGCACATCCGTGAAAAACGCGATCCAGTGCTGCTCGCGCGCCACCTGCAGGGCCGCCGCCCGCCGCGGCCCGACGAACTGCCAGCGCTGCCAAAGGCCCTCGATCCGACGCAGCGTCGTCGCCAGCGCACGGGTTCGCCGCCGGAGCTGAACTGGCCGGCGGAGCCGGCCGCGCGCAGCTACGTGCTCGAGTTCTCACTCGACGACTTCGGCTCGATCCTGTTCGCGACCGACGGACCGCTGGGCGGCCCGGCGATCCGCGTCACTCGTTACCAGGTTCCGCTGTGGGCCTGGCGCGACGCCCCCGTCGATCGCACCATCCAGTACCGGGTGCTGGCGTGCCTGCCCGCCGGACGCCGCGAGGTCGCGCGCGGATCGGTCGGGCCGGAACCGGAACCGGAACCGGCATGACGCCACGCGATCGCCAGGCCGCACCGCCCGCGAGGCGTTTCCCTGCGGCGGACGCTACTGCTGCTGCACGCGCAGCCGGCCGTTCTTGCGGTCGACGTCGTAGGTCTTGTTGCCGAGCGGCATGCCGGACAGCTTGAAGTCGATCGCCTCGCCAATCGGATCGTCCTGCACCTCGCCGAAGCGGACCGCGAAACCGCAGGCGATGCGGAAGATGTTGTCGAGCACGAACGCGTTCAGGTAGAGGTCGACGCCGCGGTAGCGCGAGCCGATGCCGGTCTCCGGGTGGTAGTGCTCGAACGACGTCGCGCGGTCGCTGCCATCGAGCGAGCCACTCAGCATCGCCACCGTCTTCTTCAGCAGCTCGTGCGCCATCTTCTGCGCGCGCTTGTTGCCGCGTTCGGCCCAGTAGGTCAGGCCTTCGAGGATGTGGGTGTTGATCGCCGGCCAGACGCGGCCGTTCCACGGGCAGTTCTTGCGCGTGCCCTTCCAGCGGCCGGTGCCGTCGTAGGTCGAATCGCTGACCGCGATGCTCGGGACCGGGTAGCGGGTCCAGAACTCCTCGCGGCTGCCGAGCGTCTCGAGCATGCGCTCGACCTGCTTCTGGTTCGGGATGTCGGTCGCCAGCGGGTAGAAGCCGACCGCGGCCTTGACGTTGGTCTTGCGGCGGTTGTCGGGATCGAGGTCCATGAACAGACCCGCCTTCTCGTCCCACATCTTCTTGCGGATGGTGTCCAGGATGACCTCGCACTCCGCCTGGAAGCGGTTGGCCATCGCCTTCTCCTGGATCTCCTCGGCGACCTTGTACAGCCACTTCACCATCCGGTAGCGGAACACCGACGCGTCGATGCCCTTCAACCGGAACTGCTCGGTGAACTCGATCGCGCGGTCGGCCTTGTCGTCGATCACCGTGTAGCGGCGCGAGAACTCCTGGCCGGCTTCGAAGTGGTTGACGATGTCGGTGAGCCCGCTGCCCTCCGGATCGCGGTTGTTGGCGAGCCACTTCACGTAGCGCTGCATCGCCATCAGCACCGCCTTCTTGGTCGCCTTGTCGGGGTGGATCGCGTCGAGCGCCTCGAAGCCGCCGCCCCAGTCGGCGTGGAAGAAGTCGGCGGGGTCGAGGCCGGTCATGTAGACCCGGCCCGGCACCTGGCCGTTGTGGTGGATGTTCTCGAAGAACACCTTGAGGCAGCCGCGGGCGAGCGTCGGGTCCTGCAGCCAGCGCGCCTCGCGCATGATCGCCGGCGTGGTGAACGCCGACGGCTGGTGGAAGAAGCCGTTGCCCTCGCACACCGACGCCGCCGAGTAGAGGCCGGCACCGTGCGGCTGGCGCAGCAGGTACAGCAGTTCGAAGCGGTGGCGCACGACCCGCTCGAGCGCCTTGTCCTCGCAATGGAACTTCGGCACCTTCTCCCAGAACGACGCCCACCCGACCTCGTCCTTGGTGTCCGGACGGCGGGCGCGGAAGTTGATGCCCTTGCCCTTGAAGATCAGGTTCGCTTCGAAGCGGTGCGCGGCCTTGGCGCCGACCTTCAGCGGCACCGGCCGGAACAGGCCGCAGTAGACGCGCGAGCCGGGCACGATCGGACTCGGCTTCTCCATCGGCCGCTTGGCGCGCGGCGTCGGCAGCGCCTCCAGCTCGAACCACGGCGTCTCCTCGTAGTCCGGGCGGTCGCTGCCGCCCTCGGCGAAGAACGCCTGCAGGCAGCGCGCGCCCTTGCTGTCGGGGCTGTGGTAGTGGATGTCCGCCGGCACTTCGGCCTTGTTGCCCTCCTTGAGCAGACGGCGGATCCGGAAGCTGTCGCCTTCGAGCGACACCGGTTCGCCATCGGGATCCGTCGTCGTCCACTGCACGACCGTGATCTCGCGATCGACCTTGCCGCCGTTCGTCAGTTCCAGTTCGCTGACGAAGCGATCGTCCTGCGTGACGAAGCGCCGCTCGACGACCTTGAAGCCGCCGGGCTCGTCGAACGTCGCCAGCACGCGGCCTGACTCGTGGTGCAACCCGCGGCAGTGCATCACCAGCGGTTTGCCGTGCTCGAGGAACGACAGGAAGTAGACCGAGGGCACCGTCGCGTTCCCGATGCAGGCTTCGTCGGCAAAGCCGGGCGCGTCGAGGAAGCGCGGGAAGCGCGGGGCGTAGAGGCAGTAGCCGCCGCCGGCCAGCGCGTACTTTTTCTTCTGGTTCATTCCGGAGTCCCGGGGCGAGGGCGCAGCACCCTCTGGGGCTTGGCAGTTTGATTGCGCCTGGCAGGAACGCCGGACTCGAGTACCGTCATCCTCTAAAGTGCCTTCTCACAGATGCTTGCGGTGATGCTGGCGGACGCGGTCCGGCGCCGGATCATCCGGTAATACCGGATGAAAGCTGGACGCTGGCGCGCATCTTGATGACTGCCCCGGCACAGTCAAGCGGTTTCCCAGCCCGCAACCGGCCATTGCCCAACCCGGTCCCGCCCGAAAGCCACGTGGGCCTCTGGCTCCGCGAATTGGGAACGCCGTTCCCGATTCGCGGCCCCAGCAGCTCAGCGTGCCGGCGTCGCCAGCCCGAGCCGGCTCCAGGGGTCGGGGAGTTCGAGGCTGCGGGCACGGGCGGCGGCCGCGCGGATCGTGCGCGCCAGATCCGCAGTCAGCTGCGGGCGGGCGAACGGCTGCAGCCGCGTGCGCGCGGCACCCCGCGGGCGCAGGGCGACGAGGGTCTCGATCGCTGCCGCCATCGCCACTTCGTCGGTCGGCGCGACCACGAGGCCGGCGGCGAGGTGGCGCACCAGATCGGCGCCGTCGCCGGCCGGCAGCGCCGCCAGCACCGGTCGTTCGCTCGCCAGCGCTTCGTACAGTTTGCCGGGCACCACGAGCGCGCGTTCACCGGGCGCCACGTCGTGCAACGGCACGAACACCGCATCGGCGGCGACCAGCGCCGCGATCGACTCCCGGTGCGGCAGGTAGCCGTGGCAGCGCACGACCTGGTCCAGACCGAGCCGCGTGACCAGCGCGCGATGCGACGGCGCCACGTGGCCATGGAGATCGACGACCACTTCGTCGGCGCGGTCGCCGGCGTCACGGCGCCAGCGCGCGAGCCCGTGCAGCAGGTAGAAGCCGGTGCGCCCGAGCGGCGCGATCTGCCGGTGACGGACGCGGCGCCAGCGGTTGCGGGTCAGGCCCGGCGCGACGTCGACGTCGTGCAGCGTGCCGACGTGCGCTAGATGGAACCGGCCGTCGGCCGGGCGCGCAGCGGGCGCACCTGCGAAGTCCTCTTCGTCGAACCCGTTCGGGATCACCACCGTGCGCGCCGGATCGGCGCCGAGCGCTTCGAACGCCCGCTTGCTCGCGGGCACGTTGGCGATCACGAAGTCTGCCCTCGTCAGCGCCGCCCGCATGTGCGCGAGGTCGGCGCGCGCGTGCAGCGCGGTCGGATACACCCGCCAGCCATCCAGCGCCCACGGGTCGCGCAGATCGACGATCCATGGCAGGCCGAGTTCGCGCTGCAGCCGTTCGCCGAGGCGATAGCAGGCATACGGCGACAGCGTCGTGACCACCGCTTCGACGCGCTGCGCCTTCGCGACGGCGAGCGCCCGTGCAGTCGCGGCGGCGGCCCACTCGTCGTCGTCGAGGTGCAGGCGCAGTGCCCGCCGCAGGCGCTGGCCGAACGTCGGGGCCGGCACCGCTACGCGTTCGACCAGCGTGCCC
>JBASWX010000405.1:0-4954 GCA_049276695.1 Planctomycetota bacterium | reverse complement strand
CCCGACCGGCGCAGGCGGTTTTCCCCAGCTCCGCCAGAAAAAGCGGACACATTTTGGTTCGACCCCTTTCGCGCCGGATCAGCCTGCTTCCTGGGCTGGCGAGGCGTAGGTCAGGAGGTCTGGACTCTGGCCGACGGCCTACTGCACGAGATCGCCTTCGCCTCGCCCGCCGGCCTGCGCGCCAACCTCGCCTCGCTCGCCTTCGACCGCGACTGCACGCGGCTCGCCGTCGGCACCTGGGACGGCGAACTGCTGGTCCGCGACCTGCGCACCGGCACGACGCAGGCGATCCCCGCCCAGAACTCGATGGCCTGGGGCGTGGTGTTCTCGCCCATCGACCCCGATCTGCTCATCACCTCGGTCGGCTCCGGCGGCCTGACGTTCTGGGACCTGGACACGATGGAGTGCTGTCTGCAGCTGCTGCGCGACGAGGCGCCCATCTCGCAGCTGCAACTGAGCCGCGATGGCCGGACGCTCGCGTGCTTCACGCAGGCCGGGCCGGTGCTGCTCGATCTCGAATACCGGGAACGGCACGTGGCCGGCAACCTGGCCACGCGGCTCGAGACGCTCGGCCCGACGGCGGTCATGCCGCCGGGACGGGAAGCCGAACTGCGCACCTGGGCCGCCGAAGTGCTGTCGCGGCCGTGGCCGCGCTGGCAGTGAGTGGGCAGTCGGGGCCAACCGGGCGTCCAGGCGTTCCAGGCGCAGGGGCGGGTTGCCGGCGGCGGCGGCATGCGGGACACTCGGCGAGTCTCGTCCCGAGGAGGAAGCCATGCTCCCGAAATTCGCGCTCGTCTGTGTTCTGTCGGTTCCGTTGTTCGCGCAGGGTTGGGTGGATCGCACCGGGCCGAACGGCCCGTCGCCGCGGTACGGCCACGCGATGTGCTACGACCCGGTCCACGGCTACACGCTGATGGTCGGAGGGGCCACCGGGACGGTGTGGACGCTGAACACCTGGAGGTGGAATGGTACGTCGTGGCAAAGCCTCGGATCAGCGCCGTTCAGCTTCAGTGGAGGTTCGAGCACCTCTTATCTCCAGCCCCACTGCACCATGACGTTTCATGCCGCGACGGGCACAGTGCTCTTGATGGCGTCGGTGGACGCTCCGCCATACAGCGCGACCTCTTGGGCCTGGAACGGAACCTCCTGGACTAGCCTCGGCGACACGGGACTCAGCGCCCACGTGTTCAGCTCCAGTGTTGGGTCGGCCTACGACCCCGTGCGGCAAGAGACCATTCTCTTCTCCGGTGCCGACCTGCCACGCGTCGCCGTTTGGAACGGCACCACCTGGACACTGCGCACTGCGTTGGTCGCGCCCTACGTGACCAGGGACATCTCTCTTGCCTGGGACAACTCCGTGAACCGCATCGTGCTGACGGCGATCGGGTATGTCTCTGGCAACCCAATCGCCCGCATCTACGAATGGACCGGGCTGTCGTGGAACCTGCGATTGCCGGCCACTCTTCCCAATCGCACGGGGGTCTCCACCTGCGACTCCGCCCACCAGCGCATCGTGATGTTCGACCACGATTGGAACTCGTTCCCTGGCGGCTTCCAACCCAACCACACCTGGCTGGTGCAGAACGGCCAGTTCACGCGCCTCTCCACCCCACTTGAGCCGACGCTCCGCGAAGGCAGTGCAATGGCCTTCGACAGCGCGCGCGGCGTCTGCGTGCTGTTCGGCGGCTACAACACCTTCCCGATGGGCGACACGTGGGAGTTCGACCTCGGCCCGCTGGCGTCGTTCACTTCGTACGGCACCGGCTGCGTCGGCAGCCACGGCATTCCGAACATCGCGGCCCAGGGCGCGTCAGCACCGCGCATCGGCAGCACCTTCCAGGCGGTCATCTCGAATCTGCCGTGGACCGGGCCTGCCTTCCTCGTGCTCGGACTCTCGAACACGACGTACTCCGGCTCCCCGCTGCCGATCGACCTCGGCTTCCTTGGCGCGCCGACCTGCTTCCTGCGCACCAGCATCGACGACGTCCAAGGGCTGGTGAACGTGCTCGGCGCCGCGTCCTGGAGTTGGACCGTGCCGCCGGTCCCCGGCGCGTCGTTCTACGCCCAGGTCCTGCCATTCGACCCCGGCATCAACCCGCTCGGCCTCACCGCCAGCAACGGCGGCCATGGCGTGATCGGGCTCTGACGCACGCATCCGTGCCAGCCCCATGGCGACCATCACGATCCAGGAACTGAGGCGCTCCCTGGCCGCCGTGCTGAAACGCGTGCACCAGGGCGAGTGGATCACGGTGCTGAGGCGCGGCAAGCCGGTGGCCCGATTGGGCCCGCCCGAGGAACACGGTCTCCACGTCGGCAAGCTGTGCGGCACTGGATACCGCATCGAGCCCGTCGGACACCGCCTGACGAAGGGTGCCTACCTCTCGGTGCTGCTGGACGACCGGGGCGGTGAAAAGGCATGACCGAGGCGGGCTGATCTGGCCTGATCAGTGCCTCCGGGCTGCCGGGACGGCGCCGCGGGAATCGCGGCCGCACCCGGCGGACAACTGGACTCCCGTTTCCTGCTGGTGCTCGACGCGCCGCGAACTTCGTACGCCTCGCGGGGAACCGCTGGCCGCCATGCGACGGCACGTCGCCGCACTTTGGAATGCGCCGGCACAGTCCGTATCTTGCGCGGCGTGGCCCTTCGCCAGTTCCCGCCCATGGGGGTCTACGAGACCCTGTTCCGCTTCGCCGAGGTCAGCCACAAGTACATGGGCGATCCTGGCACCCACCCGTGGGCGCAGGGCTTCCCGCTGACGACCCAGCTGCCGGGCGGCCCGCCGCTGCCCGACACCATCGCGATCACGGCGACCGATCGCATGTATCCGAAGGCGGACGGCCAGCCGCCGCTGCGGGAAGCGATCGCGGCGTACTACCGCCACTCGTACGGCGCCTCGATCACCGCGGACAACGTCGCCGTCTTCGCGGGCGGCCGGCCCGGCATCTTCGCGATCCTCGCGTTCCTGCTCGAGGACTGGCAGGTCGCGATCGAGGAGACGGAGTACACGCCGTACTGGGACGTGCTGCGGTTGCTGCGGCGGCCGCACGTGTTGATTCCCAGCCACGCCGGCAACCAGTTCCGGCCGACGCTGGCGGACCATCCGAAAGGCAAGCAGACGCTGTTGGTGAAGAGCAACCCGTGCAACCCGACCGGTGTCACCGCGAGCGGCAAGGACCTGCAGCAGATGGTGGCGCACTACAGCGACCCGGTGCGCGGGGCGCTGTTCGACGAGGCCTACGAGTTCTTCCACGAAGGCGGCGCGGTCAGCGCACTGCGTTACGTCGACGACATCGAACGCACCAACCTGTTCGTGTGCGGGGCGGCGACCAAGGGCCTGCAGGTGCCTGGCATGCGCATCGGCTGGGTGATCGCCGCCAAGAAGCACGTCGAGATCTTCAGGAACTACAGCTCGCTCGGCATGGGCGGCGTGTCGCGGGCCTCGCAGTTGTACGTGACGCAGCTGCTGGCGCTCGATCGCGTGAAGCAGGCGGCCCGCGCCGTCGCCGACTTCTACACCAGCCAGCGCCGGCGGTACGGCGAAGGGCTGCGGCAGCTCGGCATGGAACTGTTCACCGGGAACGGCGGCTTCTACCACTGGGGCAAGCTGCCGAAGGGACTGACCGGCGATTCGTTCAACGAGCGGCTGATGAAGCACGACGCCGCGATCCTGCCGGGCCGGCTGTGCGACATGGCGCGCCGGGGCGATGCCGGGCCGCTGGGAACGATGGTGCGCTTCTCGTTCGGACCGCTGCCAGCCGACACGTACGAGCAGGACCTCGCGATCCTGAAGAAGTGCCTGTAGCCGCGCGCTGCTACCGCGAACCCAGCAGCCGCCGCAGCGTGGCGAGCGGCAGGTTGCCGCCGCAGACGACCACCGCCGCCTTGCGTCCGCAAAGCACCGGATCGGCGAGCAGCCCGGCGACCGCCACCGCCGCGGCGCCTTCGATCAACAGGTGCTGGTGCTCCAGCATCGCGAGCAGGGCGTTGGCGATCGCCGGTTCGTCGACGTCGACGTACCGATCGACCAGTTCGCGACACAGCGGGAAGGTGACCGCGCCCGGCTCGACGCCCCCGGCGGTGCTGTCCGACAGCGTGTCGTGGCAGGGCACGTCGACGATGCGGCCAACCCGCACGCACTCGGCCATCGCCGGCGACGCCGCCGGCGAGCAGGCGACGAACTCGACCGCGGGCCGCACCGACTTCACGAAGGCGGCCATGCCGGCGATCAGGCCGCCGCCGCCGAGCGCCACGTAGACCACTTCCACGTCCGGCCACTGCGCCAGCAGTTCGACGCCGACGGTGCCCTGGCCGGCGACCACCGCGAGGTCGTTGTACGGCGAGATGTAGGGGCGCGCGGTCCTCCCAGCGACTTCGCGCGCATGCTGCTCGGTGACGACGCAGTCGTCGCCGTGCACGATCACCTCGGCGCCGAGCCGCGCGATCGCGTCGCGCTTGGGCGCCGGCGTCGTCGACGGCACGAACACCGTCGCCGCGATGCCGAGCCGGCGGCAGGCCGCCGCGAGACCGAGACCGTGGTTGCCCGACGACGCCGCGACGACGCCGGCCGCCCGCGGCGCGGCCGACAGCCCGAGCAGTGCGTGCGTGGCGCCGCGCAGCTTGAAGCTGCCGGTGTCCTGCACGTTATCGAGCTTGAGCCGCACCTCGCCGCCGGTCGCCGCCGACAGCCATGGGCAGCCGACGGTCGGCGTTTCGACCACCAGCCCGCGCAACCGTCCGGCCGCAGTGCGCACCGCCGCCGCCAGACCCGCAGCGGCCCCGGTCATCGCCGGCATCGCGCCGTCACTTGCCTGCCGGCGGCGCCGTCTTCGCTGCGTCCGGCTTCGCCGCTGGCGGCGGCGGGACCACCAGCGGACCGAGCTGCGGATCGAGGCGCACGCTGCCGCCGGGCGGCACCTGGAAGGACGCGCCGCACCACGCCACGCTGCCCTGGCC